>JAUVYB010000013.1 GCA_030603275.1 Deltaproteobacteria bacterium
GGCTTTACCCCACCCCCTCAAGAAGAAATTGATAGAAGTATCACTTCTGTTAAGGCTATCTGGCTTTGACCCGCTTGAAGAGGATTACCTGCCGCTGCAGGTCTATGTCATCCGCTTCCCAGCCGGCTTCCATCCAGGCGGTAGCCTGCGGGTTTTTACGGTTGTTTTCCCACCAGGACTTAAAGGCGTAGGCCGCCGCTTCCAGCTTGGAATCGATAATTTTTTCGATGTGCTCCAGGCTCAGATTGAGCTTGCTGGCCCGGTAGCCTGCCAGGTAGTCCCGCAGCGGGGTGTATTTGAGGATGCTCTCAATGTCCACCTTTTCCCCGCAGTCGGGCTGTCCCGGGTTGCTCCCGGCTGTCCCCCGCTCCACCACCTCGTATTTCCTTGCTTTCCCCCCCACCAGCTTTATATGCAGCAGCGATTTGCATTCCGGGCAGCTTAGCTGGCCGTCGTAGTTATTGGTGTCTATAAACTGGGGTATCTTAATATTCTTTCCGCAAATCAAACAGCTAATTTCCAATATTCTCTGCTCCCCTCCCCGTTTTATATCTATTCCCGCCCGCCACCCTTAAGGTGGGGCTAAAGCCCTTTTTACCCCACCCCTCTTGGATTCCCTTACTAAGCCGCATCTTAGTAAAGACTTTTGAGACCGTGAGCTAAAACTGTCATATCAACACCTTCATCAGAGAGAAAATGTCTCATTCTATCAGCTAGTACTTTGGCACCCAAGCGCCCCCCATAGCCTTTTATATCACCTTCACTCTTATCCCAATTAACAGTTCCGTATATCTGGTGAAGATAGGAAGCCATCTTTTCTTCAAGTTGGTCCCATATAACGTTAGGACTAATGCAGCGGTCAATTATATCTGCACCAACTATGGACATACTCCACACACCAAAGCCCCGGAGCAGGAGATACTTTTTTTGGTCAGCCCACTCTTGAGAGAATACCTTGGCGACAGCCTTCCAGTAAGTGCGTATTAGAACGTGCTTGTCTTCAATGTCCTCAAAATCCCGGAGTTTTATGCTTAGCTTGAGCATCATATCAACACCGGTACGAAGGTGTGCCAAGCTCACTCGCCTTTCAAGCCCTTGTACTTTCTCCTTCTCACCACCTAAGTAGACGATACCGTGGAAAGGGCTCTTATAGTCTGTTACCAGTTTATTGGCTATCCAGACTGTCGGTTTGTTCTTGGCGAGGTTTTCTGACGTCTTAACACGTGCTAGGAGATGGTATAGATGACTCGTGTTCATTTTCACTTGATTATCGTTGATGTCGACAAAGAGAGAGGTTTCTTCCAACGGCGTCAAGCCTATGGTCAAACTAAAGGGGGTGGAAATATCAAGAGGTGGCATAAAATCATATTTGGGATGCCCTTCTCCATAGAATAGTCGGTGGTTACCATCCGTTCGGGATATCTGGGGGGGGCTAAGTTTTTTGTCTATCCTGTCTTCGTGAACCACAATCTTGAAGAGGTTGGGTTGTCCATCCACAGGCTGGGGTTCATCAATGACACTGGAATCTCGGACACTCAGGATTACCTCTGGCCACAGGCGGGGTTCGTCAGGGACTTTCTGGGCATCTGCAGCGTAATTATAGCCGTCTTGAGCGTGCTTTTCCCTGAGGCCACGCTGAAGTCCATCAGGGTTCTTGTCCTGATTACCGGTGTCTGGTGCGGAGATGTGGGCAATGTCCTTAATAGAGGCAAAGCCACGGTAGACGGTAGTGTTGAGGTTGGTTCCTTTGATTGTGAGCAGTTCCATTTTGCTCCTCCTTAGTTTATAGTCAGAAGACTTTTTGTCCTCTGCCATAAATACAGTAACACAGTGTCTCAAATTTGTCAATAGCATTTGCTCATTTTTGAGACTTTTTTTATAACAAATATGAGAATTATATTATCTCATATCTGAGGCTTCCTTTTATGCCACTCCGTGGCCTGCTCGTAGGCGTAGGCGACCTTCAATATAGCCTCCTCCCCGAAGGGCTTGCCGATTATCTGCATGCCGACAGGCAGGCCGTTGCCGAAGCCGGCGGGGATGGAGATGCCGGGCACGCCGGCGATATTTATAGGCAGGGTGCAGACGTCGCTCAGGTACATCTGGAGCGGGTCGTCGAGCTTCTCCCCGAGCTTAAAGGGGACGGTGGGGGAGGTTGGGGTTATGAGTGCGTCGTACTTTTCAAAGGCGCTGTCGAACTCGCGCCTTATTAGTGTGCGGACTTTTTGGGCTTTGAGGTAATATGCGTCGTAGTAGCCGGCGGAGAGGGCGTAGGTGCCGAGCATAATTCTCCGCTTGACCTCGTCTCCGAAGCCGAACTGCCGGGTCTTCTCCAGGGCCTCCCACATGCTGTCGGCGTCGGGGTAGGAGAAGCCGTACTTGACCCCGTCGTAGCGGGCCAGGTTGGCCGATGCCTCCGACGGGGCGATGATATAGTAGGCGGCCAGTGCGTAGGGGGTGCTTGGCAGCGATACCCCCAGGTCGACTTTAGCCCCCAGCTCCTCGAGCTTTCTGATGGCGTCTAATAAGGCTTTCTCGACCTCTCTCTGCATCCCCTGGACGAAGTATTCCTGGGGCACGCCCAGCTTTAGCCCCTTGAGGTCGGCGGCCAGGCACCTGGTGTAGTCGGGGACGGGGTTTGGCGCCGATGTTGAATCGCGGTTGTCGAAGCCGGCGATGGCGTTTAATACGATGGCGCAGTCGGTGACGTCCTTGGTCAGCGGCCCTATCTGGTCCAGCGAGCTGGCAAAGGCGACCAGTCCGTAGCGGCTGACCCTTCCGTAGGTCGGTTTCAGACCGACCACGCTGCAAAATCCGGCGGGCTGTCGGATGCTGCCGCCGGTGTCCGAGCCTAATGCGTAGATGCCTTCGTCGGCGGCTACCGATACCGCCGAGCCGCCGCTTGAGCCGCCGGGAACTCTGTCCAGGTCCCAGGGATTGTGGGTGGCGAAGAAGGCCGAGTGCTCGGTGGAGGAGCCCATGGCAAACTCGTCCATGTTGGCTTTGCCGATGCTCACCGCGCCAAGTGAGTTCAGCTTCTCGACGACGGTGGCATTATAAGGAGGTATAAAATTCTCCAGCATCTTTGACGAGCAGGTGGTGCGCACCCCTTTGGTGCAGAGGACGTCCTTTATTACCACCGGGACGCCGGTCAGTGGGTTGATATCGCCTTTGGCGATTAGCCTGTCGGCATTTTCGGCCTGTTTTAGCGCCGCCTCCCCGGTCACGGTCACGAGGGCCTGTAGCTTTGGCTCAACCTCTCCGGTGCGCTTCAGGCAGGCTCCGGTCAGCTCCACCGAGGAAAGTTTTTTATCTTTGAGCAGCCGGTGCGCTTCGTGTATTGTCAGCTGTTGCGGTGTCATTCCAGCACCGCCTTTACCCGGAAGTATTCCCCCTCTTTGCGGGGGGCGTTGGCCAGTATCTGTCCCGGCAGCAGGGAGTCGGCCGCCTGGTCGTCTTTGGTCACGTTCTGGAGGGGGATGGACTGGGCGGTGGGCGGGACATCGGCGGTGTCCACCTTCTTCAGTATCTCAAAGTTCTCCAGGATGTCGGATAGCTGCTCGCGCAGGTGTTCGACATCGTCATCGGTCACGCCCACCCGGGCCAGTTTGGCGATATGTAAGACTTCTTCACGGTTTAGCTTCATAATGTGGTCATTATAGCACTCATATTTGAGCGCAGGCAACAGGAGGGTCTTTAGCCGCCCCTTTTCCCCCTTATTGTCCCCTTACCTC
This sequence comes from Deltaproteobacteria bacterium, assembly GCA_030603275.1. GTDB lineage: Bacteria > Chloroflexota > Dehalococcoidia > Dehalococcoidales > BS750m-G39 > JABMRW01. The sequence goes on from JAUVYB010000013.1 coordinate 3,735, forward strand.
ACATCCCCCCTGATTGTCTATCTTCCCATACCCGCCCGCCCTCATAGGCTTCTCCTTTTAAGGAATCTCTCTTAGAAGTAATTTAAATAAAATAATTAAGTAATGTGAGTAAAGGGCTATTGACAAAACACTTTCCACGTGATATTATTCCAATAGATAGATGAAAGGTCATATGGAAGAATAGGCAACAATAGGAGGACGCTGTGGACTTACCAAATATAACTTTCGTCCCTTTGTATCCGGGTGAAGCTCCTGGTGATCCTGAAATGGGTGGATGGAGACCTTGGCCCAAACGCCTTTATACGCGCCAAGAGCAGGTAATCCTATCATTAGAAGAGGTAATAAGTCTTGTCGCTTTTCGGTTACACGAATTTCAGCTTAGACAAGCGGTTGCGATTGTGGCTCAGCGCCTCGCCAGTTAACAGCTAACACTTAAATTTCCAACCATCGTTATAAGGAGGTGGTAAACAGTGAGGTAGCTTATTTCCTAATATGGAAGAAAGAAATAAAAAAAAGGAGCATGAAATGACTACAAATGACAATACAATGCAAGCACTCCGTAAGTTTGCTGAAAAGGCTAAGAAGATAATGAAAGTACCAGCACTCAAGGGACACCTCGGTGGAGTGGATTTCTTCATAATTACCCTGACTCTAGCCGAAGTGCCTAGATACATTGTTGGAACAGACCCAAATCCAGACCTCTCACCCACACTCCGTGAGAATCGCCGGGCAAACCCAGCACGATTCGCACAGATTGCCGATTATGTGGTCCGGAATCAAAACGACTATCGCTTCAGCGCTATTACTTGCACCTATGGCAAAAATGGTGACAATGAGCCAACTGACTGGGAACCTTTTAATCCAGATGCCCCTGTGGGGAGTACGGGGTGGACGTTGGGGATATTGACACTCAACCAGGAAGATCCACTCATAATCGTTGATGGTCAGCATCGCCTTGGAGGAATAGAGAAAGCCATCGAGCTGGAGCCTGAGCTACGTAACGATAGCATTGCTGTTGTGCTTTTCCCGTACATAGACCTCAGGGCGAACCAGCAACTATTCTCTGACCTCAATAGAACGCAAAAGCCTCCCACGAAAAGCCTGAATATCCTCTTCGACTACAGGGATGTAACTAACCGTGTGGTGCAGCAAGTGGTTGAAAGAGTATCCGTATTTAAAGGCCGTGTAAATCTGGAATTAGCCTCTGTGGCTAAGAGCCCGACTGAAATGTTTACACTGGCTGGCGTTTACCAAGCCACCAAGCCTATGATTAAAGGCGCTCACAAAGGGAAACTAGTTCAAGAGGAGCTTGCTAAAGAAAACAACAACGAAGATGAATATGAAAGTTTTCTTACTGATGCATGGGAATTTATCGCTGAGCAGTTTCCTGAGTGGGGTAAGGTAGAAAGTGGCGAGATGAACATTGCCCAGCATCGCCACGAATATCTTCACTGGAACTCAGGTGTCATTTCCTCCATAGGCGAGTTTGTAGGATTTGCTATGCGAGAGTGTGGTACTGACTGGAAGGATGCCGTCAAGACTTCACTAACTCACCCTGACAACGGTAACTGGCGTCGGGACATGGACCAATGGCAGGGTATTGTTACCGCTGGCAAACAAGTGCTGCCTCGTAGCGCAGTGAGGTTCCAACTGGTCGCTTACCTAAAGGTTAAGGCAGGTTTAGAACTTACAGAAGGCGAGAAAGAAGTCCTAGCAACCCTAGACCCTGATATTCAGCAGAAGATAGGTTTCCAGCCGTAGTCAACATTATGTGGGGGCAGCTCAAGCTGCCCCCCTCTTTAGCCCAGCGTAGTAATCAAGGGGTGTCTAAGAGGGGCGTAAGCCCCTCTTCTTAAAAAAATAATCCCCCTCTCCTTGATAGGAGAGGGGGATTAAGGGGGTGAGGTAGATATTAGATATTAGATAGTAGATAAATCCTCCCCCCATCCTGCTATAATAAAACCAGAGAGATGATAACCGGCAGGCTCATAATAGCCATAGTAACCACCCTCATAGAAGAAGCGGCGCTGGCGGCGGTAGTCCTCTGGTGCCTGCCTCATGTGGGCATAAACCTGCACGTCGGTGTCCTCATCGCCCTGATGGTGGCTCTGGCCGCCTACGCAATTACCACCTACCGGCTGGGCAGCCGCGCTCTGATGAGGAAGCCGGTGGTCGGCCTGCCCGATATGGTCGGCTCCAGGGGCAGGGTGGTCAGCGATTTAGCCCCCGAAGGCGTGGTCAGGATAAAAGGGGAGCTCTGGGACTCAAAAGCCGATGGACGCAGGATAAACGCCGGAGTATGGGTCACCGTGGTAGGGCAGGAGGGGCTCAAACTAATCGTGCGCCGTGAAAAACCCCCCGCAAAACCCTAAAATAGTTGACATAAAGTAAATATCAATTCCCAAAGCCACCCAGCTATGAATTGTTTCCCGAGTTTTTTATTCGGCCTGTCGCCGGTAGACAAAAGACACGATGAGCAGGACTATCCCCACACCCGCCAGCCCGAAGCTGTACAGCTCCATGGGAGATAGAATGTCAGTCATCAGCTGTGGCAGCCAGCTCTGCAGGTAAACCGGCACTTGGGGCAGGGCTGACTGTGTCCCGATAACGTATTTGGCCAGCCAGACGCCGCCGTAGCTAAAAACGCCGCAGCTGAAGAAGGTGGCCCCCAGTGCGCGTGTGCTCCCCCTCACGCTGTGGTGTAACAGGATGGTCATCAGGATTAGAAAGAGGATAAAGCCAATCAGGGCGTAGTAAATGATGTTGAAATGGCTGACAAGTTGCCTTAGCATGTCAATTTGGGCCATATTCTGGGGACCCAGCCAGGCTTCGTCAATCTCAAAGGACGATGGTATCCGGTCATAAAACGGCTCAAGGTAGCGCTCTATTGTGGCCGGGGGCATGTCGGTAAGCCCCGGTGGGGGCGAAGCTATCACTGCTTCGCTAATGTTATTTTTTAAGAGTTCCTTTACTGTCTCCAGCGGGATTACCACGCTTAAATTCTGGCTCTTCCCCTCGAGGTAGTCATAGATGGAGTAGGTAACATCCCTTGCCTGCTGCTTTAGCCACGGCTCCAGGTCGGTGATAGTCTCATCTACTGCCCCGGCAATAAATGTATCTATCGGTAAGGTGATAGGGATGGTTGCCTGGGATATTACCTGGTCGCGGATAATGTATTCAGCCAGCGTGGCGGTATCGAGCTTTTCCACCTGGGCGACGGTGAAATCGCGGTTGAGTAAGGTCTGGTCAAGGGTGAACACCAGGCCGAAAAAGGATAGAGATAAAAAAAGAAAGACGCCTAAAATAGCCAGCCCAAAAGATTTGAGGAAGTTCATTTGAACGGTATTTTACCACCCGAAAGACTGCGGTTCAACGGTCATGGTACTAATTAACTACCAAAGGGGCAGAAGCAGTCTAAGCCGGCCAGCTTAGCCGCCCCCGATATGGTAATGCCGTAGAACACTACCGGCTTGTTTATCCGGAACTGGTCTATAGTATCGTTTACTATGGTGGTGCCGGTTACCACGGCTATATCGCACCAGTTCAGGTTCTCCTCGGTGTGGGTGGGGTCGTCTATTCTTACCCCGAACTTCTCCTGGCCGATGTTATCCTTGTCCATATCGGTTACTCTCAGCTCGAACTGCTTGGCCAGCGCCTCTACCATTCTGGGCTGGAACCCGACCATAGCTACTTTGGGCTGGCCGTAGTTCTTCTCTACATACTTTACCAGCTCATAGCCGCATTCCCTGGGCTGATTATCTTTACAGTGTACCGTCTGGTTTATCAGCCCCAGGTGCCTCATGACGGCATTGAGGCTGGAGATAAAGACGGCTCTGCGGAAGTTGTTTTTTAAGTCCAGGGCGGCGATATCAGCCAGCCGCCCGCTGAAGTTGCCGTACATATCGGTGAAGGCCTGCCCCCGGGAACCCCTGAACTCAGCCTGCATCAGCCGCTCCTCTCCCTTTACTATCGGGTAGTCTTTGTCATCGGGGTTGCCGATGGCCTGCTCGGTGGAGAGGGTAGCCGCCCGGACTATGACCTCCTCCCCCTCAAGCCCGTTATCGCTTATCATCTTGATGAATTCTTTTCTAATAATATCGTGCAATTTATTCTCCCTACTATAATGTTACTAGATATAGGGTGTTAATGTCTATTTATTCTACCCCCACCCCGTTTTATATCTTTTCCCGCCCGCCACCCTTAGTGGAAACGGGCTAAAGCCCTTTCTTACCCCACCCCTTGGAGGAGAGAGATTAATTCCCCTGAGAAGAAATTGATAGAAGTATCACTTCTGTAGGGTGGGAGGGTGGGAGATAAAACTTCATCTAAAAACCAGACTAATCCTCCCCTTCTCCCCCCACCTATTAGGTTTTGCTCTTATCCCCCCTTTAAGGGGTGTTAAAGAGGTCAAACCTCTGTAGGGTGGGTCAGGGTGGGGAATAAAACACTCTCTAAAAGCCGGGTGATACCCCCCCTTTGTACTTGAGGAAACCCCCCAGATTTGCCCTAGATAACCACTCTCTGGGGCCAGGCTTCCTTAAGGCCGGCTCCCCAGAGCCTCTCCAGATAGGCGTGTGTATATTCCTTTTCAATCAGGTGGAAAAGGTAAGCTCCCCTCTCGGTTAAATAGAAGGTATCCCCCTCGTGTTTGGCCGCCCCCAGCAGACTGAGTAGGGAAAGCAGGCCCTGAATATGGAAAGGAAGGCCTCTATCAAAAATGGACTTGAGCTTATCGGTGTCAATAGCCAGGTCATAGCCGCGCCAGAACAGCCAGTAGGCCATCTTGTCCCTGGTATCCAGCTTGGTGGCCAGAGCCGGTCGCAGGCCTTTCTCGGCTGTCCTGATATATTCGGGAACGGAAAAGGTATTAACCGTAAAATAGTCGCCCATCATTGTCGAGGCGCTGACCCCAATACCCACGAAAGATTCCTTGGTGACGGTTGTATAGCGCATCGCTTGAGGCTTGCTGAAACTCCAGACCGCTGTTCTCTGGTAGCCGGCCTCTGACGCCGTTTTTACGGCCATCTTCAGCATCTCCCGTTCCCCCCGCCACCCCGGCATGGCGATTTTCGCCCTGTCCATCTGTCTCTTGAAGGGCAGGTAAGAGAAAGAGATTAGCGGGTAGGCGGATATCTGCTCCGCACCGAGTTCGCAGGCATACCTGATATCAGCCCTCACCTCTTCTCTGGTCTGGGTGGGAATGGCGAATATCAGGTCGATATCTGCGGTGGCAAAACCGGCCTCAAGCGCTCGCCGGCAGGCCTCTTTAGCCAGCTTGCTATCATAGTCGCGTCCCAGGATCTGGAGAAGCCTATCGTTGAAGCTCTGCACCCCCAGACTCACCAGGCTAACCCCGCTCTTCTTCAAAGACTCGAGAAGGGAACGGGAGGCATTTAGGGGATGAACCTCGACTCCTACCTCGCCCCCGAGGCGGAAATTCCCCTTTATCCAGGCCAGTGTCTCTGTTACTATCTCCGGCGTCAGCGATGGGGTGCCGCCGCCGAAGTACACCGACTCCACTTTGACCTCCCCCCATAACCCCCGGTAGCTTTCCAGCTCCTTGATTATCGCCTGCTGGTAGGCAGTGCTGGTTTCGGGGTCATAGACCTCTTTCACGTAAGGGCAAAAGGGGCAGAGCTGGCGGCAAAATGGCAGGTGGATGTAGAGATTAATACTGGATGGTTTTGTTGGCAGGACCACCGGCTGTGGCTCAAAAACGAAGGGGCCGGTTTTGCCGGATACCAGCAGTCGCAGAATTTGGGGTATCAGGTGTCTCATCAAGCCTGATTATACCACTAGTTATTTACCACTAGTTATTAAACAGCCCCACCCCCATTTATTATCTTAACCCGCCCACCAACCCTTTAAGGTAAAGAGGGGTTATACTCCCCAAAAAAACTCCGTTTTTCCGGGGGCCCCGTATACACCCCTCTTAAACTCCCTGTTAGTTGATTCCCCTTCTATTCTCTTTCACCCCAAAGATTGCACCCCGTAGGCTTTATTGCTACAATTAGCCCCAGTAAAATGTCAGAAAGCTATAAACCCAAAGAGATAGAAAAGAAGTGGCAGCGGAAGTGGGCGGAGGATAAGCTCTACGAGGTCAGCGATGACGACCCCCGCCCCAAGTGGTACGCCCTGACCATGTTCCCCTACACCTCGGGCGACCTCCACATCGGCCACTGGTACCCGATGGCGCCCTCGGATGTCCACGCCCGTTACAAGCGGATGCGGGGCTATAACGTGCTCCACCCCATGGGCTTCGACGCCTTCGGCCTGCCCGCCGAAAACGCCGCCATCAAGCGGGGCATTCACCCTTTCACCTGGACGATGCAGAACATAGACAACATGCGCCGCCAGCTCAAGAGCCTCGGCGCCATCTACGACTGGAGCCGCGAGGTCATCACCTGCCTGCCCGACTACTATAAGTGGACGCAGTGGTTTTTCTTGAAGCTCTACGAAAAAGAGCTGGCCTACCGGGCCAGGGCGCCGGTGAACTGGTGCCCCCAGTGCCAGACGGTGCTGGCCAACGAGCAGGTGGTCGGCGAGGGCATCTGCGAGCGCTGCGATACCCCGGTCGTACGCCGCGATTTGGAGCAGTGGTTTTTACGCATCACCAGCTACGCCGATGAGCTTCTGGAGTTTGACGGTGTTGACTGGCCGGAGCGGATAAAGATAATGCAGCGCAACTGGATAGGCAAAAGCTCTGGCACCGAAATCTCCTTTGCTTTAGACCACCCCGGCGTTGAAGAAAAAGAGATCAGGGTCTTTACCACCCGCCCCGATACTACCTTCGGCGTGACCTTTATGGTTTTAGCCCCGGAGCACCCGCTGGTGGCTCAACTGACCTCGCCGGATAAGAAGACCGAGGTTGAGGCCTATATCGCCAGAGCACAGCGCCGGAGCGAGATAGAGCGCCTCTCCACCGAGAGGGAGAAGGACGGCGTCTTTATCGGCGCTTACGTGACCAACCGCCTCAACGGGGAGAAGGTGCCCATCTGGGTTGCCGACTACGTGCTCTTGAGCTACGGCACCGGGGCGGTGATGGCCGTCCCCGCCCACGACGAGCGCGACTTCGCCTTCGCCAAAAAATATAACCTGCCCATCCGGGTGGTCATCGCCCCGCCCGACTGGGACGGCGCTGATTTGGCCGAAGCCTATATCGAGCCGGGCACTATGGTCAATTCGGCCAAGTTTGATGACTTACCCAGCCAGCAGGGCATCGAGGCCGTCTCCGAGTTCCTGGAGGAAAAGGGCTGGGGCAAGCGCACGGTAACCTATAAACTGCGTGACTGGCTCATCTCCCGCCAGCGCTACTGGGGGGTGCCCATCCCCATAATTTACTGCGATAAGTGCGGCACGGTACCCATCCCCGAAAAAGACCTGCCGGTGCTTCTTCCCGAAGACGCCGAGTTCAAGCCCACCGGTGAATCGCCGTTAAAATACAACGAGGGCTTCGTCAATACCACCTGCCCCAAATGCGGGGCTCCGGCAAAGCGGGAGACGGATACCATGGACACATTTGTCTGTTCCTCGTGGTATTTCCTGCGCTATGCCAGCCCCCATTATGAAAAAGCGGCCTTTGACGCCGAAAAGGTAAAGCACTGGCTGCCGGTAGATCTCTATACCGGCGGCGCCGAGCACGCCGTTATGCACCTGTTCTATGCCCGCTTCTTCACCAAGGCCATCAGGGACATGGGGCTGGTCGATTTCGGCGAGCCTTTTACCCGGCTGTTCAACCAGGGGATTATCATTGCCGGGAAGCGGAAGATGAGCAAGTCCCGGGGCAACGTGGTCAACCCCGATGCCTACGTCGACGAACTGGGCGCCGATGCCGTGCGCGCCTACCTCATGTTTGTCGCCCCCTGGGAGCATGGCGGCGAGTGGGATGACAGCGGCATCAGCGGCATCAGCCGCTGGCTCAACCGGCTGTGGGGTCTGGGCTTAAGCGGCTATAGCTGGGACGAATCGGCCGGAGGCCAGGTCAAAGCCGAGCGGGAGCTGGAGCGCCTGAGCCACCAGACTATCCGCAAGGTGACCCAGGACCTGGAAAAGCTCCGCCTCAACACCATGATTGCCGCCCTTATGGAGTTCACCAATCACCTTACCAGGGTCAAAGAGAAAGGCGCCGTCGGCGTCACCGCCTGGAAAGAGGCGATAACTACTCTGCTCTTGCTTTTAGCCCCCACCGCCCCCCACCTGGCCGAGGAGCTCTGGCAGCAGACCGGCCACCAGTACAGCATCCATAATCAAGACTGGCCCAAATGGAACGAAGAGCTGGCCAGAGAGGAAGAGATTACCCTGGTGGTTCAGGTCAACGGCAAGCTGCGCGACCGGCTCACCGTGCCGGCCTCCGTCACCGAGGACGAAGCCAGACAACTGGCCCTGGACAGCCCGCGGGTCAAGGGCTATATTGAAGGCAAACAGGTGGCTCAGGTGGTATATGTCCCCGGGCGGCTGGTCAATCCGGTGGTAAAGTAAACCCCACCCCCATTTTGTTATCTTAACCCCTCTTAATCACCCCCTTAGATTAGCCCCGCCTTATCCCCCCACCCCCCATAAAGCCGGAAATTAGGGGGGCCAACCTCTATAGGGTGGGCTTGGGTGGGAAGAAAAACCCTTAAAGTGGGATAAGAAGCCCCAAGATATATTATGATATAATTAGGGTGTACTCAATATGAAAATAGCCTTTATCGGCGGCGGCAATATGGGGGAGGCCATGCTGGCGGCGGTCATGGAAGATGGCCTGGCCAAGCCCGAGGCTATCTGGGTCAGCGATGTCAGCCCGGCCCGGCGCAAAGCCCTGGTGCATAAATACGGGGTGGCGGCCATGGCCGGCAACCGGGAAGCTATTTCGGATAAGGAGATAGTGGTGCTGGCGGTCAAGCCCCAGAATCTGGCCGAGGTAATGGCCGAACTCAGCGGCCGGCTTAAACCCGGTCAGGTTGTGCTCTCTATAGTCGCCGGGGCTAGAATAGACACCCTGTCTAAAGGGCTCCAGCACGGGGCTATCGCCCGGGCCATGCCCAACACCCCGGCCCGGATTGGCGAGGGGATGAGCGTATGGACGGCCACCCCTGAAGTAACCGAAGAGCAAAAAGGACTGGTCGGCGCTATTTTAGGGGCTATGGGCGTCGAAATTTACGTTGACGACGAAAAATACCTTGATATGGTCACGGCGGTCAGCGGCAGCGGCCCGGCCTATTTCTTCCTGATGGCCGAGTCGCTGATTGAGGCGGCGGTAGATATCGGCCTGCCCCGGGATATGGCCCGCAGGCTGGTAGTGCAGACCATGCTCGGCTCCGGCCGTCTTATTCAGCAGTCCGGCGAAGAGCCAGCCGAGCTCAGGAGAAAGGTAACCTCCCCCGGCGGCACCACCGCCCGGGCTCTGGAGCAGTTTGAAAAGGGGCGGTTCACCGGGCTGGTCAAGCGGGCGGTCAAGGCCGCCTACGATAGGGCCGGGGAGCTGGGGTAGGGAAGAAGTTAACCTTTCCCACCAATTTTCCCACAGACATTTGACAACTTTTCATATAAATGTTACATTTCATATAAATCAGACTTTCTACTGTGAGGAGAGGAGGCATTATGGGCGGCGAAGATAGCTGGCATGAATTTAAGTGTTTCGGCTCGGCGACAGTCGGCCCTAGGGGGCAGGTGGTTATACCTGCCCATGCCCGCAAGAAGCTAGGCATAGAGGTAGGAGCTACGTTACTTGTTTTTTCAGGGCCTGGGGGGAATGGGTTAGTCTTATTCAAAGCTGATTCCGTAGAACAATTAGTAAAAATGGTCAGCGAACAACTGACCACTGTCGAAAGCTCGCTGACAAGCCATACACAATCCAAAGTTGATAGTGGAAGCTCCTAGGAGGGAAGCCGATGAGAAGAAATAAGATAAAATTATGGCCGATAATAGCCGTCTCACTGCTATGTCTGGCTCTGGTCGGAGCTGTAGCCTGCCCTTCGCCGGGCGGTGATGGGGCGGCTGGGGCGGACCTGGTTGAGGTGGTGCGGGGTGACCTCACCGTCATTGTCAGCGGCAGCGGCAACATAACCGTCTCCCAGGATGCCAGCCTGGCCTTCGGCACCGGCGGCAAGGTGGAGGCGGTATATGTTGAGGCCGGCGACCGGGTCAGCCAGGGTGACGTGCTGGCCAGGCTTGATACCGGCGCCCTGGAACTGGCTTTAGCCCAGACGCAGTTAGCCCTGTCCACGGCGGAATACAATCTGGATAAAACCCAGCAGGTATACGCCAGGCCCGATATCAACGCGGCCAAGGCGGCGGTGAGTAATGCCAACGCCTATCTGCAGTATGCCAAGCTTATGCTGGACGAGGCTAATTCTGTTGAGCAGATAGAGTTCTGGGAAAACGAGGTCTATCAGGCCGAGGTAAATGTGGCCGCCGCCGAGCAGCGGCGGGACGAGATGCTGGCCGGCGGCGATTCGGCGGAGGTAACCTTAAGGCGGCTGGAGGTAGCCGCCGCCCGCCAAGCTCTGGAGCAGGCACAGAAAAATTTAGCCGAGGCGACCATTACCGCCCCATTTGAAGGCATAGTCGGGGCCATATATGTCGGTGAGGGCGATATTATCCCTCCCCCGACTATGGCGCCGACGGTAGCTATCTATTTCATTACCCCCACCGGTCTGGAGCTTAAGGCGGAGGTGGACGAGATAGACATCCTCGATGTAGAGGTGGGGCAGAGCGTGGTTATTGAGGTTGACGCCATAGCCTATGACCTGTTTGAGGGCACGGTAACCTTAATCAGCCCGGTGCCGATAATGCAGGCTGGCCTGGTGCTCTACGAGGTTACCATCAGCCTGGTTATCCCCGCCGATGCCGGGGTGATGGTGGGCATGAGCGCCACCGCCGACATCATGATTGAGCAGAGCCAGGATACCCTGCTGGTGCCGGAGCGGGCGGTCGGCCTGGATGACCAGGGCAATACTGTGGTCCGGGTCAGTGTCGAAGGCCAGCTGGAGGTAAGACCGGTGGTTATCGGCATCAGCGACGGCCTCCAGACCGAGATTTTAGAGGGGCTTAGCGAAGGCGATATGGTGTCGGTGGAAAAGCGTGGAATCACCGAACTGGGCGGGTTCTTTTAGGTAGAAGCTCATGGAAATGATTGAGCTGGAAAACGTGACCAAGATTTACCGCATGGGCGAGGTAGAGGTCTACGCCCTGAACGGGGTAACTATCTCCATCAAGCAGGGGGAGATGCTCTCTATCGTGGGCACCTCGGGCTCGGGCAAGTCCACCCTGCTTGATGTCCTCGGCTGCCTGGACCGGCCCACCTCGGGCAAGTACTTTCTTGACGGGGTTGATGTCAGCCGGCTTAATGATAATAGGCTGGCCGAACTGAGGAGTAAAAAATTCGGCTTCGTCTTCCAGGATTTCAACCTGCTAACCCGGGCCAGCGCCCTGGCCAATGTCGAGCTTCCCCTCGTCTATAGCGGCGGCCGTTACAAGCACATCAAGGCGATGGAGGCCCTGGAGCGGGTGGGGTTGGGCAAAAGGGCCAAGCACAAACCCACCGAGCTGTCGGGCGGCGAGCAGCAGCGCGTGGCTATCGCCCGCGCCCTGGTCAACAGCCCCAGCCTGATTCTGGCCGACGAGCCCACCGGCAATCTGGACAGCGCCTCCAGCGAGGAGATTATCGCCATCTTCCAGCAACTCCACAAGGAGGGCATTACCGTGGCCATTGTCACCCACGAGGCGGATATAGCCGCCAAGACGCAGCGGGTCATTCGCCTCCATGACGGCAAGGTAGCCAGCGACGGGAAGGCGGGCAGCCAATGAAATTTTTTGAATCGTTGTCCATCGCCATCAGGTCGCTATTTTCTAACAAGATGCGCTCGGTGCTGACCATGCTCGGTATTATCATCGGGGTCGGCGCCGTAATCGCCATCATGGCCGGGGGCAGGGGCATGGAAAATGCCGTTACCTCCACCCTGGAGGACCTGGGGACGGATGTACTATATGTGCAGCCGGTTAATCCGGATGCGCCGGGCGCTGCGGGAATGGCTCCCGGTTACGCTGGTGCCAATCTTACCCTGGCTGATAGCGAAGCCATCGCCCGCATCCCCGGGGTGCTGGGGGTAGCCCCGACCAACGAAAACTTTGTCGAGATTACCTACGGCAGCGAAACGCTGAATTCGGTGATAGAAGGCAGCACCGCCGAATTTCAGGTGATGTCCAATTATGAGCTGGCCAGTGGCCAGTTTATTACCGAGCGGCATGTGGCCTCAAGGGATAGCGTGGTGGTACTGGGGAGCACGACCGCCGAGAACCTCTTCGGCGATGAAGACCCGCTGGGGCAGAGGGTTAAAATCAATGACAAGCGTTTTACCGTGGTTGGCGTGCTGGCCACCAAGGGCGGCAGTATGTTCGGCTTCAGCATGGATGAAATCGTGGTAGTGCCGATAACCACCTACCAGACCCGGCTCTTTACCCAGCGCACCCCCAGCGGCGAAGACGCCGTCCAGTCAATCGGGGTTCTGGTGGCCGGCCCGGAGCAGATGGATAACGTCAGGGCCGATATTGAAACCACCCTGATCAAGCGCCACCGTATTGATGAGGGTGATAAGAACGATTTTGCCATCGTCAGCATGGACCAGATGATCGGCATCTTCAGTCAGATAACCGGCGTGGTATCCATATTCCTGGCGGCTATTGCCAGTATCGGACTGCTGGTAGCCAGCATCGGCATTATGAACATCATGCTGGTCTCGGTCACCGAGCGCACCCGGGAGATAGGCATCCGCAAGGCGGTGGGCGCCAAGCGACGGGACATCCTGCTGCAGTTCCTGATTGAGGCGGCGGCGCTCAGCCTGGTCGGCGGCGCTGCTGGCATTGTCTTCGGCTGGCTGTTGTCTCTGGCCATATCCTTTATCTCCACGCTGGCTGGCTTCCCGCTGCAGGCGTCGCTGTCGCCGGTGCACATATTTATAGCCGTCGGTGTATCGCTGGTTATCGGCCTGGCGTCGGGGATATACCCGGCAATGAGGGCGGCCAGGCTCAATCCTATTGACGCCCTGCACTACGGATAGGAGGGCTATGAACTGGCTTGATATCGTCATTCTGGTAGCCATCGCCATCGCCGCTTTTATGGGGCTGAGGATGGGGCTGATAAAGACGGTTCTGGTGCTGGCGGGAATCATCGTGGGCGTGGTCCTGGCCGGCCAATTCTCCGGCCCCCTGGGCGAACGCCTGACCTTCATCTCATCGGAGGGCGTGGCCAAGGGTGTCGCCTTTGCCGTCATCATGCTGGCGGTGCTGGCGGCGGCGGCCATAGCCGCCGCTCTGCTCACCTGGGCGGCCAAGGTGGTCATGCTGGGCTGGGTCAACCGCCTCGGCGGGGCTGTCGTGGGTCTGCTGCTGGGGGCGCTCTTCTGCGGCGCGCTGCTGGCGATGTGGGTTCATTTTCTGGGCATGGCCGAGGCTATTACCGACTCAGCCATAGCCACTATATTACTGGACCGCCTGCCTGTGGTGCTGGCGCTGCTGCCGGCTGAGTTCGACGGCGTGCGCTCTTTCTTCCACTAAGCCTTAAGTCTTAGCCTGGAACTTCTGCTTAAGCGCGTCAGCCACGTGTTTGGGGACGAGGTCGTCAATGTCGCCGCCCAGGCTAGCCGCTTCTTTGAGCAGGCTGGAGCTTAAGAACTGGTATTCCATCCGTGACATCAGGCAGACGAACTCCAGCTCCGGGTAGAGCTTCTTGGTCATCATTGCCATATCAAATTCCCGCTCAAAGTCGGCGCTCATTCTCAAGCCCCGCACCATGGCCTGGGCTTTTACCTTCCTGGCGAAGTTGACGGTCAGCCCGCCGAAGGACTCCACCTCGACATTGGGCAGGCCGGCGACGGCTTTCCTTATCAGCTCCACCCTCTCCTGGGAGCTGAACAGGATAGGCTTATTGGGGGTCTCAAAGACACCGATGATTAGCTTTTCAAAGACTCTGGCCGCCCTGGTGGCGATGTCAAGGTGTCCGTTGGTTATGGGGTCGAAGCTACCGGGATAAATCGCGATGGTCAAGGCTTACCCTCCTTTTGATAAACTGTGATGCAACTGTCACCGTGGCGGCGCTCTTTGATGGCGTTAAGCGGCGGGTAGGTTGCTTCCAGGGAGAAGCGGGAGGAGTGCGTCACCACCATAATTGTCTCACTGCCGACCAGTTTAGATGTGGCCAGTTGCTGCACCAGGCCGCCGATAGAGGTATCGGCGTAGGGCGGGTCAATCAGTATGATGCTGTACTCTTGGCCGGGTAAGGAGATAGCTTTAGCCACGCTGTGGCAGTAGACATGGGCCCGGTCGGTAAATCTGGTTTTTTCCAGGTTTTCCTTGATGATGCGGCAGCACTTCGGCTCTTGGTCGACGAAATCAACCCACCCCGCCCCCCGGGATAGCGCCTCGATGCCTAGTGCGCCGCTGCCGGAGAAGAGGTCAAGGACCCGCAACCAGCTTTCGGCGGTGTTCTCCAGTATGGAGAAGATGGCTCCCCGGACTAAATCCGTGGCCGGTCGGGTGCCCGTTCCCCGGGGTACTTTGATGTGGTGGCCCTTGGCGGTGCCAGCGATAACTCGCATCATTTTCTTGCTCCCTACCATGATATTAGGTTATGGAGATGAGGTCAATACGGGGGGGCTAAGAAAGAATTAAGAGAAACAGATACGGGGCCCCCGCGAAAACAAAGTTTTCGTGGGGCAGAAAACTCCACAGGTAAAATTACCCAAGTTAAAAGCTTATTTTTGGCACCCAAAACTCTTGCCCTGAAAAAGTCTGTTGTGATATACTGTTAATCGCCGTTGAGAGAGAGGGGGACGATAGTTGCTGGCTGATTATGGCTATATTGGTTTGCTTCTGGCGTTTGCCATATTCTTTGCCGTTACCACCCTTCTCATCCCCTTTTCCCTCAGCCTTCCCGCCCGCCTGACCATCTACTTCCGCCGTTTTCAGCAGTATTTAGAAACCCATTACCCCTTTATGACCAAGTTCGTTCCCCCCCTGCCCAAATTCCCCAAATTCATGCAGGTTGTTCCCTACAAGCCCTCTCCGGTAAAAAACTCCACCTTTGAGTGCGGCATGGAAACCATCGGCAAGTCGTGGTTCAGGTTCAATTTCCGCTATTATTACTACGCCCTGGTCTTTATCGCCCTGGACGTGATGGTGGTCTTTATCTACCCCTGGGCGGTTGAGCTTAAGAGTCTGGGGCTTTCCGGTTTTATCGGAATTCTTGTTTTGATATTCATTCTCTTTATCGGCTATCTCTACGCCTGGAAGAAGAAGGTTCTGGAATGGAAATAGAGGAAGTTTACTCCAGCCGCGAGCTGGATAAGGTCGAGGGCAGGGCGATAAACGAGCTGATTGCCCGCAGCCAGCAGATTATCCCCGACCCCGACGGGTGGCTGGATGAGGAGCTGGACCGCAATATCCTGCTCACCTCGGTGGATGCCGTGCTCAACTGGGCGCGGCGCACTTCAATGTGGCCGGTGGTCTGTTTCCCCGCCTGCTGCGCCTTTGAGTTTATTACTACGGCTGCCTCCCGGTTTGATATCTCCCGCTTCGGCATGGAGATTGTCCGCGCCTCCCCCCGCCATGCCGACCTGATGATTACCGCCGGCACCCTCACCTGGAAGATGGCCCCCCAGGTGAAGCGCATCTACGAGCAGATGGCCGAACCCAAGTGGGTGATAGCCATGGGGGCCTGTGCCATCAGCGGCGGCATTTTCGCCTCGTCCTACAGCGTGGTGCCGGGCTATAACCGCATAATACCGGTTGATGTCTATGTGCCGGGCTGCCCCCCCCGCCCCGAAGCCCTGATTCACGGGATAAGAATGCTGCACAAAAAGGTAAGCCGGGCAAGTATTACCACCGGGGGTGAATAGACGATGACGCTGGCTCTTTCCGGGAAAGACATAGCCAGGCAAATAGAGAAGCAGTTTCCGGGGTGCGTTGCCGAATCGGCGGCGGAAAGCCTGCTGGTTAAGGCCGAATCACTGCTGGAAATAGCCGCTTACTTAAAAAACACCCCCGGCCTTGACTTTGATTACCTCACCGCCGTTAGCGGCGTTGACTATTTTGACTGCTTCGAGGTGGTCTATCATCTTACCTCGCTTAAACATAATCACAGCCTGGTGCTCAAAGCCCGCTGTTATAGCCGTGATAATCCCGCCCTGCCCTCGGTGGTCGGCCTGTGGCGGGCCGCCGATTTTCAGGAGAGGGAAATCTACGACCTGCTCGGCATCAGCTTTGAGGGGCACCCCAATTTAAAGCGCATCGCCCTCTGGGATGGCTTTGAAGGCCACCCCTTGAGGAAAGATTTTTTGTAAGGAAATATTTTATAGCACCCTATCCCCTTGGTCCCCTTCCCCTCGTCAAGGGGAAGGGGAGGAAAGAGTAAGAGAGGTTTCACCTCTCCAGGACTCTCCTCCCTGGGGTAGAAGAGGATTAAAAGGAGATTTAAAGAGAGGCATAGCCTCCCTGGGAATAATCCCCGCTGGGGGAAAAGTGGAAGGGGTTTAATCTGACAGGGTGTCAGAGAGGGGTGAATACGGGGTAAGAAACCCAGATATTTAACAGGGAGTCTAAGAGGGACGAAGTCCCTCTTGAAGAAAAAAATCCCTCCCCCTCCCTGGTAAGGGAGGGGGATAAAGGGGGAGGGTTGGAAGGTAAATCCAAAAGCGATGGCAACCAGCACCAAAGAAATAGTCATTAACACCGAACCCTTCGTGGTCAATATAGGCCCCGCCCATCCCAGCACCCACGGCGTCTTCCGTATGCGCACCACCCTTGACGGCGAGGTCATCGTTGACATGGAGCCCGTCTTCGGCTACCTTCACCGCGGCCTTGAGAAGCTGGCCGAGGAGCGCACCTATACCCAGGTTATCCCCCTTACCGACCGCCTGGACTATTTAGCCTCGATGAGCAACAACCTGGCCTACTGCCTGGCGGTGGAAAAGCTGGCCGGTATTGCGGTGCCGGAGCGGGCGGAGTACATCAGGGTGATTATGGCCGAGCTGCAGCGCGTCGCCAGCCACCTGATAGCGGTGGGCGCTTTCTTAAATGATTGTGGTGCCTTTATGACCCCCATCCTCTATATGCTCCGGGAAAGGGAAAGAATTTTAGACCTCTTTGACATGGTCTGCGGTCAGCGGCTGACCTATAACTACATGAGGGTGGGTGGCGTCAGCCAGGACGTCCCCGATGAATTCATACCGGCGCTGAAGAAGTTCCTCAAGGAGATGCCGGGCTGGATTGACGAGTACGAGCGTCTGCTCAAAGAAAACGAGATACTGCTGGCGCGGTCCAAGGGCGTCGGCATCCTGTCCAGGGGGTTAGCCATCAATATCGGCGCCAGCGGCCCGGTGCTCAGGGCCAGCGGGGTGCCCTGGGACATCCGCAGGGCCGACCCCTACTCCGTCTATGACCGCTTTGAATTTGACATCCCCGTCGGCCTCGCCGGCGATTGCTACGACCGCTACCGGGTGAGGGTGGAGGAGATGCGCCAGAGCCTGCGCATCTTGAGGCAGGCGATTAAGGGCTTGCCCAGGGGCCAGGTGAGGAGCGAGGTACCTCATTTAATCCGCCCCCCAATTGGCGAGGCCTACGGGCACCTTGAAGGCCCCCGCGGCGAGCTGGGCTTCTATCTGGTCTCGGACGGCTCCATCGCCCCCTACCGCTTCCACGTCCGGGCGCCCACCTTCATCAACCTGACGGCGCTCGCCGATATGATGCGGGGCTGGAAGATAGCCGATGCCATACTTATCTTCGGCAGTATTGATATCTGCATGGGCGAGGTGGACCGCTGATGGCGATGCAAATGTTACCCCCGGACTGGCCCGGCAACTTCTGGGCGCACTGGGCGATATTCGCCGTCGCCATCCTCGTTTTCGTGCTGCTGATGGTCATGGTCTTCATCTGGTTCGAGCGGCGGGCGTTGGCGGTTATGCAGGCCCGCCTCGGGCCCAACCGCGCCGGCCCCTTTGGCCTTTTCCAGTCGGCGGCCGATGCCCTTAAATTGTTGATTAAGGAAGATATCGTTCCGGCTAAAGGTGATAAACTGGTTCACTGGCTGGCGCCGGTGGTGGCCTTCGTGCCGGTAGTGCTGATTTTCGCGGTAGTGCCCTTCTGGGGCGGGGCCATACTGGCCGACCTCAATATCGGAATTTTATATATCGTGGCCATCAGTTCGGTGACGGCGGTGGGCATCTTCATGGCCGGCTGGAGCTCCAATAACAAGTATTCCACGCTGGGCGCCATGCGCCAGGTGGCCTCGGTGGTCAGCTACGAGATACCGGTGGTCTTATCCGTGGTCGGCGTGGTGCTGCTGGCCGGCTCGCTCTCCATGCAGCAGATAGTGGCGGCCCAGGATATCCCCTTCATCCTGCTGCAGCCGCTGGGCTTTCTGCTCTTCTTCTGCGGCGCCCTGGCCGAAATCAACCGCGCCCCCTTTGACCTCACCGAGGCCGACTCCGAGATTGTGGCCGGTTTCTTCACCGAATATTCCGGGATGAAGTTCGGCCTGCTCTTTCTGGCGGAATACGGCGAGGCGCTGGCAATCTCAGCCATCGTCACCACCCTCTTCCTGGGCGGCTGGCGAGGCCCGCTGCTGCCCCCCTTTCTCTGGTTCCTGCTCAAGGTCGGGCTGGTCTTCTTCGTTATCGTCTGGATAAGGGCCACCGTGCCCCGTCTCCGCATTGACCAGCTGATGGCGCTGGCCTGGAAGTTCCTCTTCCCGCTGGCGTTGCTCAATCTGCTTATCACCGCCGCCGAGATTTTATTCTGGCCGGCGGTCTCGCTCTGGGTATTCGTCCCGATTAACTTCGCCGTGATGATAATTCTGGTGCTTTTGTGGTCGAAGTTCTTTAAGTTAGGCTGGGGTAAAGTTGAAGTTTGAACGTTACGGACTAGGCATCGCCAAGGGCTTATCGGTGACGATAAGGCACCTGCTCAGGCGCCCGATAACCACCCAGTACCCCGAGCAGCGGCTGAACGTCTCACGCCGCATTCGGGGCAACGAGCTTATCTGGAATAAAGATAAGTGCACCGGCTGCGGCACCTGCGCCAAGGCCTGCCACATCGGCGCCATTCACATCAGCACCTCGACCAACCTGGTGGACAACAAGTATGAAGTCCAGAAATATGAGGTCGATACCGGCTACTGCATCTTCTGCGGCCTCTGCGTCGAGGCCTGCCCCTTTGAAGCTTTATTTTTGAGCTACGACTACGAATGCGCCCGGTACCGCCGCAATGACCTGTTTCAGGACAGGGAAAAGATGGTGGAGACGTCGGAGCGAAAGGTCAGCGGCTATTTCTATCCCGGGCGCGCCGCCAAACTGCCCAGGCAGAGTTTGCTGGTGGATAACGACAGGGGGAAACGGAATGGGCGCTAGCGTTGCCTTCTGGGTTTTAGCCTCGATAGCGGTGCTGGCGGCGCTGGCCGTCGTCTTGGTGCGCGATGTTTTCCGCGCCGCCCTGTCCCTGATTCTCTGCTTCCTGATGGTGGCCGGGCTCTATATCACCTTAAGCGCCGACTTCCTGGCGGCGGTGCAGATTCTGGTCTACGTCGGCGCCATATCGGTATTGATTATTTTAGCCATTATGCTCACCAGAGAAGTCCAGCGGGGCAGCCCGTCCAACCGTTTCCGCCTCCCCGCCTTCTTTGTCGCGGTATTATTCTTTGCCGGGATAGGTTACGCCATGCTCAACACCCCCTGGCAAATATCATCAACCCCGCCCCTGGAGCCGACCACACCGGCCATCGCCGGCCTGCTCTTCGGCGAGGGCGGCTTTATCCTGCCTGTAGAGATTGCCCCGCTTCTTTTGCTGGCGGCAATTATAGGGGCTATCGTTCTGGTGAGGGAGAAGTAGCTATGGTAGGCCTGGAGCACTATTTAATACTATCGGCGGTGCTGTTCTCCATCGGGCTCTACGGCGCGCTGGCCAAGCGCAACGCCATTATTATCCTGATGTCCATAGAATTAATGCTCAATGCGGTCAATATTGCTATGGTGGCTTTCTCCCGCTATATCGTGCCCCTGATGCTGACCGGGCAGGTGTTCGCAATTTTCATTATGGTGGTGGCGGCGGCCGAGGTTGCCGTCGGACTGGCCATAATCATCGCTATCTACCGTCACCGCGAGACTATAGACGCCACCAAGATAGATTTAATGAAGTGGTAAAGGAGGCAAGACTATGAACAAGAATGCGGGGAGTGCACTGGGCGGAATAATCTGGTTTGTGGGCTGGCTGTTTACCATCGGCTTCGCCAACCTGGTCTGGTGGAAGATTATCCTGGGCATCGTCGTCTGGCCCTTCTATCTCGGCGACGCCGTGCTGGCACAGCTTTAGGCTAAACGGGCATTTTAACGGGGTGTCCGGAAAGGACGTGGATAACCCCCCTTCGGGGGAGCAATGGGGGGATAATCTAACAGGGTGTCCGAGAGGGGCAAAGCCCAAAAAACATAACGGGGAGTTTAAGAGGGACGGAGTCCCTCTTCAGAAAAAACCCCTCCCCCTCTCCTTGATAGGAGAGGGGGATACAGAGGGTGAGGTAGATAAAGAGTATAGGAGACCCAGATGTGGGTAGAAGTCAAAAAAGCGCATAGCCTGATGATGGCCGAAATGTGGAAGGAGCTCTTTGAGGGCGAGGGGATTCCCGCCCGCCTTCTCCCCGCCGCCGGCGAGCCGGTGGACCGGGAGATGGCAACCTACGCCGTCCTGGTGCCCCAGGATAAGGAGCACATCATACAGGAGGTCTTGAGGAAGCTGTAATGCCGAGTGAACTGGTCTGGCTTATATTCTTATTGCCGCTGTTCTCCTTTGTCATCATATCACTGTTCTTCAGGCCTTTCCTCAACAACCGGCCAAAGCTGGGGGGTTACATCACCATCGCCGCCCTGCTCGGCTCGCTGGGGCTGTCAATCTGGGCATTATTCGAGGTGATGGCCGCCCCCGGTCACTCAATACCCATCCCCGATATCAACTGGGTGGTTATCGAAGGCGGGCTGACCATTCACCTGGGGCTGATTCTGGACTCGCTGACGGCGGTGATGCTGCTGGTAGTAATCATAGTCAGCCTGATGGTGCAGATTTACTCGCAGGGCTATATGAAGGGCGACCCTGGCTATCACCGCTATTATGCCTTTATGTCGCTCTTTACCGCCTCGATGCTGGGGCTGGTCCTGGCCGATAACCTCCTCTTCGTTTATGTCTTCTGGGAGATGGTCGGCCTGTGTTCTTACCTGCTCATCGGCTTCTGGTTCCACCGCCCCGAGGCGGCCAATGCTGCCAAGAAGGCCTTTATCGTTACCCGCCTCGGCGACTTCGGTTTCCTGGCGGCAATTTTACTCTTGTATTTCAACACCGGAACTTTTGACATCGGCCAGCTTAACACCCTGGCCGCCGGTGGCGCTCTGGCCGGCACGGTCCTGACCTGGGCGGCTATCGGTATCTTCGCCGGGGCGGCGGGCAAGTCGGCCCAGTTCCCGCTGCACGTCTGGCTCCCCGACGCTATGGAAGGCCCCACCCCGGTCAGCGCCCTCATCCATGCCGCCACCATGGTCGCCGCCGGCGTCTTTCTGGTGGCGCGCACCTTCCCCCTCTTCGCCCACTCGATGGAGGCCATGACCACGGTGGCCGTCATCGGCGGCTTTACCGCCATCTTCGCCGCTACTATGGGGCTGGTGATGACCGATATCAAGCGGGTGCTGGCCTACTCGACTATCAGCCAGCTGGGCTACATGATGCTGGGGCTGGGGACGGGGGGCGTCGCCATCGGCATCTTCCACCTGTTTAACCACGCCTTCTTCAAGGCTCTGCTCTTTCTGGGCGCCGGCAGCGTCAACCACGCCACCGGAACCTTTGATATGCGCAGGATGGGCGGCCTGCGCAGGTTCATGCCCTGGACCTACGCCACTTTTCTTATCGCCTCGATTAGCATCGCCGGCATCTGGCCGCTGGCCGGCTTCTGGAGCAAGGACGAGATTCTGGTCTCGGCTTTGCAGGCCCAGCCGATATTATTCTATTTAGCTATGATAACCGTCTTTATGACCGCCTTCTACATGTTCCGGGTGGTCTTTATGACCTTCGGCGGCGACTACCGCGGCGGCGAAGAGGGTCACGGCAAGCCCCACGAATCGCCGGCGGTAATGGTCATGCCGATGGTGGTGCTGGCAATACTGGCGGTGGTCTCCGGCTTCTGGAACGTTACCGGCCAGTTCGGCGCCCTTTTCGGTCACGGCCATACCCAGGGCTTCGCCGAGGGCTTTTTCGGCATATTAACCCACGCCCTGCCCTGGATTTCTTTGATACTGGCCGGGCTGGGCATCCTGCTGGCCTATGCCATCTACAGCGCCAGGTGGCTGTCGGCGGAGAGAATCGGCGCCATGTTCAAGCCCCTGTATACCCTGTTCTTGCGCAAATACTGGCTCGACGAGCTTTACGAGCAGGTCATTGTCAGGCTGGTGCTGCTCAAAGGGCTTTTCGCCGCTTTCCAGGCGGTGGATAGCTATGGCGTCGACGGCGCCGTCAACGGCCTCGCTAAAGGGGTGATGGCCAGCGGCAAGGCTATCCGCCGGGCGCACAGCGGCCAGCTCCAGCTCTACGGGCTGTTTATCGGTATCGGCATTATCGTGATTCTCGCCTGTTTCTATTTATTCGGGTAAGGAGATTTTTTAACAACCTCTTCCCCTTGGGGGGAGAAAAGGGGGTGGTGAGAGGATGCTGGCTAAGAATGTACTTAAAATGGTATCGGCGTTGAATTATAAGGATGTTAGGGAATTACAGTCTATGTTGACTCCTAAGGGATTACGGCCTAAGTTAGACCTTTATAATAATCTTTATGGTACTGAGGAGTTGGAATCTACATTTACCCCTGGCGAGATTGTGGCGTTTGAGCGCAGTAACGAATGGCGTCAACACGTGGTTGGTCAATTTGAGCAAGTCCTAGATAAGTCTGAGAGATTTATTGAAGCATTGCTAGCGTCAGGAAGGGGTGTGGATCGTCCAGTTTACAGTAAGGCTTTGCTGAAGTTAAGGGAGTTGCAAACCGCGCTACATGAGGATTAAAGGGGGAGAGTTAAAAAGGAGTTTAACCTGACAGGGAGTCAAAGAGGGACGGAGTTCCTCTTCAGAGAAAAAACCCCTCCCCCCTCTCCTTTGAAGGAGAGGGGGATACAGGGGGTGAGGTAGAAAGAATGTTTATAGGAGAGAGGTTAGTTGGACTTTAACTATCTAAGCACCATAATCTTCCTGCCGGCGGTGGGGGCGGTCTTAATCGCCTTCGTCCCCGGGCTGTCCGGCCGCCTGATTAAGTGGCTGTCGGCCATATTTACCCTGGTGCCGCTGGGGCTGTCCATCTATCTCTTCGCCATCTTTGACCGAGCCTCGGGAGCAATACAGTTCGAGGAGAAGCTCTCCTGGATTCCGGCCATAAACGCCCACTACCACCTCGGCGTCGACGGCATCAGCCTGCCCCTGGTGATTTTAATGGCGCTGCTCGGCTTCCTGGTGGTGCTCATCTCCTGGAAGATTGATTTAAGACCGAGGGAGTACTTCGCCTGGCTGCTGCTGCTGGAAACCAGTATTCTGGGAGTCTTCTGCTCCCTGGACCTGCTGCTCTTCTTCCTCTTCTGGGAGATAGAGGTCATCCCCATGTATTTCTTAATCTCTATCTGGGGCACGGGGAGAAAAGAATACTCGGCGACAAAGTATGTTATATACACTTTATTCGGCAGCGCCTTTATGCTGGCCGGTATTCTTAGCCTCTACTTCGCTACAGGCAGTCTGAGTATGGTGGAGATAGCCCAGGGCGGCCTGGCCATGGTTCAGTCGGTAATACCGGCGGCCGGTGTCTTCTGGCTTTTGTTTATCGGCTTCGCCGTCAAACTGCCCGTTTTCCCGTTGCATACCTGGCTTCCCGACGCCCATACCGACGCCCCCACCGCGGTGAGCGTGGTGCTGGCCGGGGCATTGCTCAAGATGGGCGGCTACGGCATGATTCGGATATGCGTCAGCATCTTCCCCGATGTCGCCCGGGAGTTCGCCTTAATTTTAATAATACTGGCGGTGGTCAATGTCCTCTACGGGGCGGCGGTCACCATGCGCCAGACCGACTTAAAGAGGATGATTGCTTACAGCAGCGTCAGCCACATGGGCTATGTCCTGCTGGGCATCTTCGCCCTGAGTCAGGTGAGCCTGGTGGGGGCGACCATGCAGATGTTCAGCCACGGCATAATCACCGGCCTGCTCTTTGCCATGGCCGGTCTGGTGATGCACAACTCTAAGGAGAGGGATTTAAGAAAGCTGGGCGGCCTGGCCCGGCAGATGCCGGTTATCGCCGTCGTCTTCTCGGTGGCCGGGTTGGCTTCGCTGGGTCTGCCCACCACCAGCGGTTTTGCCGCCGAATTTCTGGTCTTTGTCGGCAGCTTCACCAGCACCGCCGTGGTCGGCATCAAGCTCTGGACTCTTTTAGGCGTGCTGGGGATTGTCATTACCGCCGGCTATATCCTGTGGATGCTGCAGCGCGTCTTCTACGGCCCCCCGCAGGATAAGTTCAATAAGGTTAAGGACGCCGATATCCTGGAGCGGGTCTATATGTTCGTTTTCGTGGCGGTGATTATGGGGGTCGGCATCTACCCGGCAATACTAACCGACGTCATCCAGGCGGGCGTGATGCCCGTGATGAGGTTATTAGGTGGTTAAGCTATGTTGAATTTTGAGCTGCTGGCTCCGGAGCTGACACTGGCCGCCACGGCCATAGTGGTCATACTGCTTGACTTTGTTTTTAAGCGCAAGTGGTGGCTGGCGGCGGTCAGCATTATCGGGCTGGCGGTGTCGGCCGGCTTCACCGTGTCCATGTGGGGCGGCGGCTCGGTGGCGCTGTTCAACAATATGCTGGCGGTGGACAGCTTCGCCCTCTTCTTTAAGCTGCTGTTTCTGGTCATCGCTGCCCTGGTCATTCTGGCCTCGGCGGGCTATGTGGCTAAATTCCGCCGCTTTCAGGGTGAGTACTACGCCCTGGTGCTGCTGTCGGCGCTGGGCATGATGCTGATGGCGGCCACCAGTGAGCTGATTTCAATATACCTGGCTCTGGAGCTGACCAGCATATCGCTGTACGTACTGGTCGGCTTTCTTAAAGACTCCAAGTCCACCGAAGCCGCGTTGAAATATCTCTTGCTGGGGGCGGTGGCTTCGGCGGTGCTGCTCTTCGGCATGGCGCTGGTCTTCGGATTTACCGGCCAGACCCAGCTCGGCGAGATTGCCGGGGCTATCCAGGGTATGTCATTAGCCGGTGTTCTTTCCAGCCCCGGACTTATCGCCGGCATGGTGCTGATGGTGGCTGGCTTCGGCTTCAAGGTTGCCGCCGTCCCCTTCCACATGTGGGTGCCCGATGTCTATGAAGGCGCCCCCACCCCCATCACCGCCTATCTGTCGGTGGCCAGCAAGGCGGCCGGCTTTGCCGTTCTGCTCAGGGTCTTTTACTCGGCCTTCGGCCTCCCCACCTGGCTCAGCCTGGACTGGGGAATGCTCTTCGCCATACTGGCCGCCGTCGGCATGACGCTGGGTAACGTCGTTGCCCTCCCCCAGACCAACATCAAGCGTATGCTCGGTTACTCCAGCATCGCCCAGGCGGGCTACCTGATGGTGGGGCTGGCTACGGTGGGCTTTGCCTCGGCGGGCGATGTCGCCGGCCGGAGCGGCCTCCTCTTCTTCCTGGCCAGCTACGCCCTGACCAATCTGGGCGCCTTCATCGCCATCATCGCCATCTCCAGTAAGCTTGATAGCGACTTAATCAGCGACTATGCGGGCATGGCTAAGCGGGCGCCGCTGCTGGCTTTAGCCCTCACCCTCTGCCTGATTTCCCTGATTGGCATGCCCCCCGCCGCCGGCTTTATGGCCAAGTTTTATATCTTCAGCGGGGCGGTACAGAACGGCCTGCTCTGGCTGGTTATTATCGCCGTCATCAACAGCGTGATATCGGCCTACTACTATCTACGGGTGGTCAAGGTGATGTGGATGGATAAGCCGGCCTCCCGGGCTAAGGTGCCATCCCCGGCCGCTTTGAGGGTGGCTCTGGCCGTCTCATGCCTGGGTGTGCTGGTACTGGGCATTGTTCCCGGTTTTGTCATGAAGCTGGCCGAGATGGCGGCTCAGATGTTCGCTTTTTAGCCCCCACCCCGTTTTATATCTTATCCCGCCCGCCACCCTCTTAAGGTAAAGAGGGGACTTTGCCCCTCTTAGACACCCCATTAAATTAGTCCCCTTTGGAGTGGGGTTTCCTCTCTTATGCTGCTAGAGATTAGAATGTGTCATGGAGTTGCTCGGAATTATGGCTGCCAGTCTGGAATCGATTTCTGAATCCACTCCCAGGCATCCTTTGGAAGCCAGCCCTGAATATGTTTTCCTGCTTCAATGATTAGAATGCTATCATTCTTATCTAAGTGAGGTGCCAAGCGATTATATAATTCAGTGGCACTCTCCGAAGTGGATATTAGCCAAGTTGATCCTAAGTAATGCCACCAACCGGGAAAGAACTGGAGTTGTTCCGTCAATCCTACGTAGTTTTTCCCTGGTTTCTTTAGGTCATACGAAACGACGTAAACCATTCTATTTTTCCCCTATTGCTTCACTCTCTGGAATAGATAAAAATTGATTCAAATCAAAGGGGTCTTCTTTGGTACCCCATACTCTTGCCGATGGAGTAGGAGCCCAGATAAAGCGCAACATAGCATCAACTGGGATTCCTGCAATATCTCTACTAACTCCTGATGCAAGTAGGCTTGTAACATATTGATTCAGGCTGACGCCTTCTCGCTTTGCAGCGCGAGCTAAATCACGATGGAGACCTCGTGGAATACGAACCAAGAATTTTCCCGCGTATTTCTCCATATCTCTTGGTAGCGGGATATCCTGCCCTTCATTGTAGGCTGTCTTAATCCAGAGTTGTCGAGCGTTTTCTATTGCTTCAAAGATATCGTCCAATGTTTCAGCCTGAGTCATACACCCATGAAGCTCTTCAATCTCAGCCACGAAACCACTTTCAGGATCTGGATGTACGGTAACTGGGTAACGCAGGTTTAAATAATATTCCAATTCTCTACGCTCCGTATCGTGTCTCATACCAATCCTCCAAGTTCAAATTTTCTATTATCATTTTCACATAAGCCCTTTTCACCCGACGCCCTTTTATGGTTGGAACAATTTTGGGTGGATGGCCTGGTTTCACGAAGACTCGGTGGCCTCCCCCAGAAGGTCGTTCTTCATATCCGAATTCCTCCAAAACCTTAGCTACATCTGTGAATGAAACCTCTGGTGGTTCCCTTAAGAGCTGTTCAACCAATTTGTCAAGTTGGCTCACGTTTCACTCCGCATGATACTACATATAGTATCACTTTTTAAATTAAAAGTCAACCCTCAATTAGCATAGTCATTTGGTACCTCCTCTGATGAACGGTTTTTTTTCTAATTGTTTGATGGTGTATAATGGAGTCAGGTGAAATAGCCCATGAACCACACCCGGGGCTTTGTCAACCAGAACCGCTTCCGCTCGAGCAAGACGGTTAAAAAGCTTAGCAAAACAGCGCTGCCCAAGCGCCGCAAGGGGGAAAAGAAGTGAAGGCTAAAGTAAGCTGGCCGCTGTTCTGGGCGCTGATAGGGGTTTTCGTTTTAATCGTCTGTTTCTTTTTTATTGAGCCATTTAACGACTTATTCGGTGGCTCCGTGCTGTTTCTGTCACCGTTTATTATCTTCTTTTTACTGGGGATTGCCCTGCTGGTCTTTACCCTGCGGGAGAAGGCGGCCGGAAGGCTAAAAGCATTCTTTCTGCTGACGGCGGCTTCGGCGGCGGGGGTATTTGTCTTCGTGCTGCTTCACAATGGCTTTTATGCTTTAGCCACAGTGGGTGGCCACATCCCGGTATTAGGCCCCGTGCTGGAGTTTCTGCATGCCGCCTTCTTTATCATAGCGCTAATCGTCTGCCCGCTGGGCTTTCTGACCGGGGTTATCGGCAGTATCGTCCTTCGCATCAGGGGCGCTGTCTCGCCGTAGCCCCCGCCTTGACACCCCGAAAGGGGCGGTGCTACACTTTTCTTGCCTCCAGATGGCGGAATTTTAGTTATGACGATGAAAAAAGTTGGCATTCTATACCACCCCATGATTGACACCGCCCGCACCCTGGCCGAGGAGCTTAAAGGTTTTATCGGCGCCCGGGGCGTATCGGCATGGCTGTGCTCGGCCTGGGAGGGTGAGGAGGCTAAATCTAAAATCGATGGCACCGATTTAATAATTACCGTCGGCGGCGACGGCACTATCTTAAGGGCGGCCCAGGTGATAGTCCCCGCCCCCATCCCCATCACCGGGGTCAATCTGGGGCGGCTGGGCTTTATGACCGAGCTCAGCGCCAGGGAGGCTAAGGCTCAGCTCCCCGCCCTGCTTGATGGCAGGGGCTGGCTGGACGAGCGGGCTATGCTTGAAGCCGAGCTTACCGCCGCAAATAGGCACCCCCAGACCTTCTATGCCTTAAACGATGTAGTTGTGGCCCGGGGGGAGGTGGCGCGGGTGATTTTCGTCGAAGCTCATATTAACGGCGAGCCGGTGACCACCTATAAAGCGGACGGCGTTATTGTGGCAACCGCCACCGGCAGCACCGCCTACTCACTGGCGGCGGGCGGCCCCATACTCCACCCCCAGTCCGCCGATTTCCTGCTGGTGCCGATATCGCCCCACCTCAGCCCGGCCTACCCGCTGGTGTTACCGGCGGCCTCGGTGGTCAGGCTCAGGGTCAGCACCACCCACCGGGCGGCGCTGAGCATTGACGGGCATATAAACCTGCCGCTGGCCAGCGGTGACGTTATAACTATAAGGCACAGCCATAATTCCGGTCGTTTCTTGAGAATTCACTCCGGGGACTTTTACGGCTCTCTGGAGCAAAAACTGAAAGGGAAAATAAGTTGAAGGTAGAAAAAGCCAGAATAAGCGATGTCCCCCAGGTACAGGCTTTGGTTAATTACTTTGCCGCCAAGGACGAGATGCTGCCGCGCTCGTTGAGCGAGCTCTACGAGAACGTCAGGGACTGTTTTGTCGTCAGGGAGGGTGATAAGGTAGTTGCCTGCGCCTCGCTGCACGTTTTCTGGTCGGACCTGGCCGAGGTAAGATCGCTGGCGGTGGCTGAGGGCAGCCAGGACAAAGGCCTGGCCGCCCGGTTGCTCAAGGCCTGTCTCAAGGAAGCCGAGGAGCTGGGTATCGGCACCGTCTTCTGCCTGACCTACCAGCCGCCCCTCTTCGAGAAGTTCGGCTTTAGCCAGGTAGAAAAGATGGACCTGCCCAAGAAGGTCTGGACGGAGTGCTACCGTTGCCCCAAGTTCCCCAACTGCGATGAGGTAGCTCTTACCTATCACCTGAGGCCGCCGGCATCGAGCGAAATTGCGGGAGATTGGGTTGGCTGAGGAAAAGACGCTGTCCAGCCGGCGCATCTACGAAGGGCGTGCGGTAAGGCTGCGGGTGGACACGGTTGAGCTTTCCGGTGGCCGGCAGACCACGCGTGAGGTCGTCGAACACGAAGACTGCGTGGCCATCGTCGCCGTTGACGATAAAGATAATGTCCTGCTGGTAAAGCAGTTCCGCAAGCCGGTGGAAAAAGAGCTGCTGGAGATACCGGCGGGGGGCATTGACCCCGGCGAGACCCCGGCAGACTGTGTCCGCCGCGAGATGCGCGAGGAGACCGGCTTTCTCCCCCGGAAAGTGGAAAAACTGGGAGGCTTTTATTCCTCCCCGGGTTTTTGCACCGAGTACCTCCACCTCTATTTGGCCACGGATTTAGTTCACAGTCCGCTCCAGGCCGAGGATACCGCTGGTATCAGTCTGGTTCGCGCGCCGCTGGCCCAGATTCCGGAGCTTATCGCCTCGGGCGCTATTGTGGACGCCAAGAGCATCGCCGGGCTGCTGACTTTCCTTAAAGTACCGCCGGTCAGCTAAGCCTGTCTGAGAGCTTTCGCCCGCCCAGGAGATGCATGTGGAGGTGGGGTACCAGCTGCCCGCCTTCGGCACCGCAGTTAATGGCCAGCCGGTAGCCCTTCTGATCTACCCCCTCATCTTTAGCCAGCTTATTGGCAATGACCACCATGCGCCCCACCAGGGCGGCATCGCTTTCTTCCATCTGGTCTAAAGAAGGGATGTGCTTTCTGGGGACGATGAGCAGGTGGACGGGTGCCAGTGGCTTGATATCGCGGAAGGCGATTATTTCTTTATCCTGATACAGGATTTCGGTAGGTATCTCCCCGGCTATAATCTTGCAGAAGATGCAGTCCATTTTTTCCCCTCCCCATTTATATCTTTTCCCAGCCCCACCCCACTTTTAAAGTAACTTCTTCTTCCCACCCTGACCCACCCTCGTGGGCTGCGCTTCTAAAACTTTCTTGCCCCACCCCCTTGTGGTGGGGGTTTCTTCTTATTCCCCTCTTTAGCTATTTATGCTTTCTTATATTCAGCCTTGCCCTGCTCGAAGAGGTCTTCCCCGTAAATATCGTTGGCGACGATGGCCGGGAAGTCCTCCACGGTCAGCCGCCGGATAGCCTCGGTGTCCAGCTCCTCGTAGGCGATTACCTCTACCCGCTTTATGGTCCTGGCCAGCAGCGCGCCGGCGCCTCCGGTGGTGACCAGGTAGACGGCTTTATACTTCCTGATGGCCTCTCTTACCTCCGTCGAACGGTTGCCCTTGCCTATCATGGCTTTAACGCCGGCGGCGAGGAGCTGCGGGGTATATTTATCCATGCGCTGGCTGGTGGTGGGACCGGCGGAGCCGATAACCTGCCCCGGCGGGGCCGGGGACGGCCCCATATAGTATAGTGTCTGGCCTTTCAGGTCGAAGGGCGGTTCCTCTCCCTTGTCCAGCGCCTGGATTAGTCTATGATGGGCGGCGTCACGGGCGGTATAGATGACGCCGGATATGGTGACACGCGTGCCGACGGTCAGCTTTTCGATTATTTCTTCTTCAATCGGCGATATAATATTCATCAACCCCGAACCCTGGATATTTGCTTACCAACCCTCCCCCTGTATCCCCCTCCCTTACAAGGGAGGGGGGAAATTTTTTTTTGGAGAGGGGGCGAAGCCCCCTCTTAAACACCCCTCTTTAAGAGTTTCCCCCCTTAAAGCACCGCCTCCTTATGGCGGGCGCTGTGGCACTGCAAATTGACCGCCACCGGCAGGCTGACGATATGGGCGGCCATGACCTCGGCATGCACGGCCAGGGCGGTGGTGCTGCCCCCGAAGCCCATCGGCCCTATTCCCAGCTCATTTACCCTGGCTAAAATATCTTTCTCGAGCTGAGCGACCTCCGGGTCGGCATTGGGCTTACCAACCGTTCGCAGCAGCGCCTTCTTGGCCAGCAACATCGCCTTATCGGCGGTACCCCCCACCCCCACCCCGATAATCAGTGGCGGGCAGGCGTTGCCCCCCGCCTCATCAACTGTCTTAACCGCCATCTCTATTATGCCCTGGCTGCCGTGGTTGGGCAGGAGCATGGCCAGCTGGCTCATGTTCTCGGCGCCGCCCCCCTTGGGCATGACCGTAATCTTTAGTTTATCACCGGGGACTATCTCGGCATGGATGACCGCCGGGGTGTTATCTCTGGTGTTTATTCTTTCGGAGAAGGGCTGTTTGACCATGGCTTTTCTGAGGCAGCCCTGGTCGTAGCCCTGGCGCACCCCCTCCTCTATGGCGCTGTTTAAGTCCCCGCCGCTGATGTGGACTTCCTGGCCTATTTCCAGGAAGACGACAGCGGTGCCGCAGTCCTGGCAGAGGGCCACCCGTTCGTCTTTAGCTACTTTGGCGTTCTCGATAAGCTGGGTCAGTACCTCTTTACCCAGCGGGGACTTCTCGGTCTTGAGGGCTTTCTTTAGGGCGCTGAGCACATCCTCCCCCAGCCTGAAGTTGGCTTCCTGGCAGAGGGTGGATACTGTTTTTGTTATTTCAGTGGCTTTTATTTCTCTCATTTTATATTTAAAGTGACCCCACCCCTAATTATATCTTATCCCGCCCGCCACCCTTATTGGAAGCGGGCTAAAGCCCTTTTGCCCCACCCCCCTTTTGATGGGCGAAGCCCCTCTCAGACACCCCTTATTGCCCCACCCCCAGAGAAGAAATTGATAGAGGGCTAACCTCTGTAGGGTGGGAGGGTGGGAAATAAAACGCCCTCTAAAAACTGGGCTGTGCCTCCCCTTATCCCCCCACCTGTGGGATTACTTGATATACTTTGCTGTTTTGCCGATACGATGAAGCTTTACGCCGTGTTCTATTAAAACCATTTCAATCATTCGGGATAAGTCCATAAGAGAATTAAAGGGGCGAGGGTTCTTAGGGCTGATACCGTGCGATTCGTTGTGCCCCATCCGCACTACACCTGAAGTCCAAGCGTTCTTTGGCATAATTTTGCCCTCTCCTTCGACAATCCCATCTGTCCAAAAACGGACTCTCACTTCAATCATCCGCTCACCAAATTTAGCTTCACGGCTTCGCATTCTTTCTGTCATAGCATTCTACCTCCTTGTATCTTATTTATGAATGAATGATACTAACCATAAGTAAAAGGGTGCGGTAGACCGATCCCTCCTGGGTCACTAGAGACCGTGAGAAAGCGAGGGTCGCCGCACCCCTCTGGAAGAAAGCCCGAACAGTTGCCAGGGCTAACCAAGCCCGTATCGTGCAAGGAAGGGCTATAAAGTATTCGAGGAGGTTATAATGAATCAGGAATCCACTTTCATCGGAATCGACGT
>JAUVYB010000024.1 GCA_030603275.1 Deltaproteobacteria bacterium
CTGATTAGTTGCCGCCCCTTATCCCCCCACCTCCCATAAGAAAGAACTGATAGAGGTCTAACCTCTTTAGGGTGGGTGGGTGGGAAGAGAGAGAACCGAGAACAAGCTGGGGGTGGGGGCAATCTGCCTCACCCCCCTAACGTTAGAGAGTTGATGAGAGGCACCAGCCTCTTAAGGGCGGGTGGGTGGGAAACTAAACACATGTAAAAACAGTGGGAGAGGGGATAGAATTTTACCCCTTGACTACGGCGCGGTTATGGTATAAATTAATGACCTAGAAGTACTAGGCATAATCACCTGGCAGAATTGGTATGGTTGAATATTATCAAGTATCATTAGTCGCCGTGGCTGCCTTCTGGCTGGGTGCCTGCCCCTTTTCGGTGTGGGTGGGACATAAGTTCCTTGGCAAAGAGATAAGGGACTACGGGGACGGCAATCCCGGCGCCGCCAATGTTATGCGGGCCGGAGGGCGCAAGTTATTCGGCCTGGCCATGTTTCTGGATATAGCCAAGGGCGTACCCTTCGTCTACCTGGCTCATGCCTTCTGGGGATTTCCCGATATGGTGGTGGTGATGGTGGGCTTGAGTGCCATAATGGGGCACGCCTTTTCTCCCTTCCTTGGCTTTAAGGGCGGCAAATCGATAGCTGTTACCGGTGGCGTTCTCCTGGCGCTGCCCCATCAGGGGATATTTCTTGCCTTTCTCATCTTTCTGCTCATAGCCTTTCTTTTAATAGAAAGGGATGCCTGGATAGTGATTGCCGGCGCCGTCGGCTCACTGGCTTATCTGGTAATCACCAGGGGAAACTCCTGGGAATCACTGTTTATGCTGGGGGTACTGGTGATACTGGCGGTAAAGCATTTTAATGACCTTAAAACTGTTCCAACGCGCAGGGTCAGGATTCTGGCCTGGCTGCAATCCCGTAGACGGTAGACCCGTAGAAATAGGTAGAGTATGCTGTATCATTTGATAATAGCTGGCGGGCTGGTGCTCTTCATGCTCAATCTCTTCCTGAATCTCCGCGCCTTGAAGAGGCCGCGCGCTGACAGCTGCCCGCCGGAGCCGGCGCCTCTAATCTCGGTACTCATCCCGGCCAGGGACGAAGGGGCCAATATAGAGACCTGCTTAAAGTCTTTACAGGAGCAGGACTACCCCAATTTTGAGATTTTAGTTTTAGATGACCACTCCTCGGATAATACGGCTGCAATCGTGGAGCGGATGGCCGCTGAAGATAAACGCATCAGGCTCTTCAGATCGGAGCCCCTCCCCGAAGGCTGGGCGGGCAAGCCCTTCGCCTGCTATCAGCTTGCCCGTAAGGCTAAAGGCTCCTGGCTTCTGTTCGTTGACGCCGATACCGTACACGCTCCCCATATGCTGCGCAGCGTGCTGTCCATAGCTATAGAGTCCAAGTCCGGCCTGCTTTCCGGTTTCCCCCGCCAGCTGGCCAACTCCCTGCCCCAGAAGATAGCCATACCGGTGCTGTACTTCGTCATCATGAGCTGGCTGCCCATCTGGTGGCTGCACCGCTCGCGCAAGCCCAGGCCCTCGCTGGCTATCGGGCAGTTCCTTCTCTTCCCCCGTGAGGACTACTGGAAGATTGGCGGGCACCAGGCGGTAAAGTCCAGGATAATTGAAGACGTCTGGCTGGGCGTTGAGATAAACCGGAGCGGCAGTCGGCACATCGCTATTGACCTGTCGCCGGTGGTGTCCTGCAATATGTACCACGATGTGGGGGCAATGTGGGAGGGTTTTATCAAGTGGATGTACTCGGTGGCGGCGCTATCCCGGCTCGGCCTGGCTATGCTGCTTGTTGCCGGCTACGCATTCTACCTGGCCCCGTTCTACTGGCTGTGGCGGGAACTGTTCGTGGCGCCCACCGGCTGGGGGGCCATTATCATCTTCCAGGTGGTGATGGTATTCGGCATACGCTGGCTGGCGGACAGCCGTTTCAAAGAGCCGGTCGTCTCGGCCTTCCTCCACCCGCTCGGCTTCACCTTCCTTATACTGGCCGTCATCTACGCCGGCTCACGGCAGGTATTCGGGGTGGGCGTCCGCTGGAAGAATCGGCTCTACAGTAAGGAATCGGCGGTAGAGTAGGGCTTTTAGAGCCGTCTCTCTATCGCTTTACCTTGTCCAACCTCACTTCGCTTGCTATAATGTAGCCAGTTTATTTAAGGTAAACATTATGGATAAATCTGTGGCTTATCAGCGGATAGTGGCTAAGTTCGGTACCGGCCTGCTTACCGGCGGCAAAGAGCGCCTTAACGAGCGCGTAATGTCGGGCCTGGCCGGCCAGCTGGCGCAGCTGCACACTCAGGGGACGGAAATAGTCATAGTCTCCTCCGGAGCTATAGCCTCGGGCAGGCAGAAGCTGGGTCTAACCAAAGAGCTCAAGGATGTCCCCTTCAAGCAGGTGCTGGCTTCGGTAGGGCAGTACCGCCTGGTGAGCCTCTATGAGCGGCTTTTCGACCGCTATGATATCACCGTGGCTCAGGCGCTGCTGGCCAGGGCTGACCTGCTGGATAGGGCGGGCTATCTCAACGCCCGCAACACCCTGCTGGCGCTGCTGGAGCTAAAGGTTGTCTGCGTTGTCAATGAAAACGACGTGGTGGCGGTGGATGAGCTTCACGAGGCTGTATTCGGCGATAATGATAATCTATCGGCGATGGTAGCCAACCTGATTGACGCTGACCTGCTGATGATTCTTACCGATACCGCCGGGCTCTATACCGCCGACCCCCACCGCCACCCGGAAGCCCAGCTTATCCCGCAGGTAGAGAAGATAGACTTAAAGATTGAACGCCTGGCGGCGGCCACCGCCAGTAGCCTGGGCACCGGGGGCATGATTACCAAGATAGAGGCGGCCAAGCTGGCCACCTCCTTTGGGGTGACGGTGGTCATCGCCGACGGCCGGGAGCCGGATATTATCTTAAGGCTGGCCAGGGGTGAATCTGTAGGCACCCGTTTTCTGCCCACCAGCAGCAAGCTGGAAAGCCGCAAGCGCTGGATGCTCAGCGGTCTTTCCACCAAAGGCAAGCTGGTGGTAGATTCCGGCGCCGCTAAGGCATTGAAGAAACAGAAGCGGAGCCTGCTGGCCGCCGGCATTAAAGACCTTGCCGGCGAGTTTCATCGGGGGGCTATCGTCAATATCTATGACCCGGAAGGGTCACGCCTTGGCTGCGGCATCACCAACTACAGCTCGGCTGACCTCAAGGTTATTAAAGGGGTGCACTCCGGGAAGATTGTCACTCTTCTCGGTTATGATTATGGCTCAGAGGTAGTTCATAGGAATAATCTGGTAGTGCTCTAGAAGGTAGGCTTGAATTGAGTATAGGAAAACTTTATCGGATGGCTGAGGAACAGACTGGATTTAGCATTGACTATCGGTTGCTGGGTGAAGTGCCGACCAGGTGGTGGGGTGATTTTATCCTTACCGAATACAGGCTCCTTGCTAATGAAGGCAGGTATTATATTGAGTTAGAGGACGGGCGCCGTGGCATGTGCGCCATCCACAAAGAGGTTGGCCGGGCCGCTACCGGCACCCCCACGCGCTACCGCTATTCCTTTAAAGGGATTGGTGGCTTAAATAAGTCAAAGGGATAACAAGGAGAGTTAAAGAGGGGCGTTAGCCCCTCTTGTACAGCTAGTTTCCCCTCCCTTGTAAGAGAGGGGGATAAGGGGGTGCATAAATATGCAGGATCGGATACCAAAGTGGGAGTGGGGTAGAGTAAACCCAGAAGACATCTATATGAAGTTAGAATCTATGGCTTTGGCTCTTGAGAGAGTTGCCGATGCGCTTGAGAAAATCGCTGAGAGTGTTGATGGCCTAAAGAAAAAATAGCAGCGAAATTGTCCCTAAGTTTGGAGTAGGGGGTCTAAAAGAGGCAAAGTTCCCCGCCCATATTATATCTATTCCCACCCGCCACCCTTATATTGAAGGGTAACGCCACCCCGATAGGGTGGGGTGAAAAAGGGAGTCTAAGAGGGACGAAGTCCCTCTTCTAAAAATTAGTTCCCCATCTCCTTTGAAGGAGAGGGGGATAAAGGGGGTGAGGTAGATGAAATCCCTAAATAAAGAGCTTGAAGAAAAGGGCAGGGCGGCCAGGGCGGCCTCCCGCCGCATGGCTTACCTCCCGTCCGAGGTCAAGAATAAAGCTTTACATAATATTGCAAAGGACCTTTTAGCCGGTCAGGAAAAAATACTGGCCGCCAATCAGCTTGACTACCACCAGGCGCATACCTCGGGCATGAACGCCGCCATGCTCGATAGGCTTATGCTCTCCCCGGAGCGCCTGGCGGCTATAGCCAAAGATGTTTTAGCGGTGGCGGAGCTGCCTGACCCGGTGGGCGAGGTCTTTGATATGCGCATCCTCCCCAACGGCTTAGAGCTCAGCCGGAAGCGGGTGCCTTTAGGGGTCATCGGCGCCATCTACGAAAGCCGCCCAAACGTCACCGTGGATATCTCCGCCCTCTGCCTCAAGTCGGGCAACGCCGTCATCCTGAGGGGGGGCAGGGAGGCGGTCCACTCCAACAGCGCTTTAGCCAAGGTTGTCCAGGAGGCGGCGACAAGAGCCGGCGTCCCCGAAGGGGCGGTGCAGTTCATAGAGAATACCGACCGCGCCCTGGTTGACGAGATGCTTAAACTGCGCCAGTATATTGACCTGATTATCCCCCGCGGCGGGGGTAGCCTTATCCAGCATATAAAGGATAACGCCGCCATGCCGGTGATAGCCGGTGGCGTCGGTGTCTGCCATACCTATGTGGACAGGAGCGCCGATGTGGATGATGCGGTGGCTATTGCCTTTAACGCCAAGGTGCAGCGCCCCACCGTATGCAACGCCCTGGATACACTGCTGGTTCACGCCGATATCGCCCGGAAATATCTACCCCTGGCGGCGGCGGAGCTGGCCAGGGCCGGCGTGGAGATGCACTGCGATGAGCGGGCGATGGCTATCCTTAAAGAAAAACCTTCTCTCAAGCTCAAGCCGGCCACCGATGAGGACTGGGGCAAGGAGTTTCTGTCGCTGGTGATTGCGGTCAGGGTTGTTGATTCCCTGGACGAGGCGCTGGAGCACATAGAGCGCTGCGGCTCAGGTCACTCCGAGGCTATTATCACCGCCGAAGATGACGCCGCCGTGCGTTTCCTGGACGAAGTGGATGCCGCCTGCGTATACGTCAATGCCAGCACCCGCTTTACCGATGGCAGCCAGTTCGGGCTGGGGGCCGAGGTGGGCATAAGCACGCAGAAGTTCCACGCCCGCGGTCCGCTGGGGGTAAGAGAGCTTACCAGCTACAAGTGGATTATCCTGGGCAGCGGCCAGGTCAGGCCCTAGTTGCCCTGTTCGATTGTATCAAGTACCGCCTGCTGTATCTGAAACAGCTCTTTGATGCCCTTGCCGGCCAGGGAAATCAGTGAATCGATAGTCTCCCTGGTGAACGGTTTGCCTTCCGCCGTCCCCTGCACCTCGACGAACTCGCCCTGGCTGGTCATCACCACGTTAAAGTCAACGGCGGCGTTGTAGTCCTCGTCGTAGCACAGGTCCAACAGCTGGCGGTCGTGCACGATTCCCACGCTGGTGGCGGCGACGGCGCTCTTCAGGGGTATGGAGGATATTATCCCCATATTGGCCAGTGTTTGCAGCGCCTGGCGCAGGGCGACGTAAGCGCCGGTAATGGCGGTGGTTCTGGTGCCGCCGTCGGCCTGCAATACATCGCAATCTATAATCAGGGACCTTTCACCCAGGGCGCCCAGGTCGGTTACAGCTCTAAGCGAGCGCCCGATGAGGCGCTGGATTTCCTGGCTCCGGCCGGCGACCCTCCCCAGCGCCGCTTCGCGGGGGCTGCGGGTGACGTTAGCGCGGGGCAGCATGCCGTATTCGGCGGTAATCCAGCCGGTACCCCCACCCCTCAGGAAGGGCGGCACCTTCTCCTCAACGCTTACCGAACACAGCACCCTGGTCTTGCCCAGCTCTATTAACGCCGAGCCCTCGGCAAAGCTCTGGTAGCCCGGGGTTATCTTTACCGGTCTCAGTTCGTCCCAGGCGCGCCCGTCAACTCTTTTCATCTGAGCTCCTCTTTTGAAGTATGCAAGAGTATAACAGAGATAAGTGGCATTGGCAATTATTAGCAACCCCACCCCGTTTTATATCTTTTCCCGCCCGCCGCCCTTTAAGGTAAAGAGGGGCTAACGCCCCTCTTAAACACCCCTGATTAGCCGCTTCCCCTTCTCCCCCCACCCAACTAAATTGACCCCCTCTCTTTTATGCAGAGTTTCAGAAGCGCAGCTTATAAGGGTGGGAGGGTGGGAAGTAAAACACACTCTAAAAACCGGGCTGGTTTCCCCCTTTGGTAAAGGGGGACTAAGGGGGATTTTAACTCCCCATATAAAAAAAGGGGCTTAATGCCCCTTCTCAAATGCTTTTACTGAAAAAAAGACCTATTCCAGCCCCGCCAGGTACTCTTTTAGCCATTGCAGGGCGGTTTCGGCGGCGCTCTGTTTATTCTGCTCACGGTCCCCTTGAAAATTATACTCCCGGCTGAAGGTTCTCTCCCCGTGCGATAGGCCGATATAAAACAGCCCCACCCCTTTTCCCGCCGAAGCCCCGCCCGGCCCGGCGATGCCGGTATCGGCCAGACATATATCGACGCTTAAGATTTTACGCCCCCCCTGGGCCATCTCCTCGGCAATCTGGGGGCTTACCGCCCCGTACTGGTTGATAGTAGCCTCTTTGACCCCCACCACCTCAATCTTTACCTGGTTGCTATAGGCGGTGATTGAGCCTTTATAGTAGTCGGAGCTGCCGGCGATATTGGTAATGCGGTGGGAGAGCAGCCCGCCGGTGGCGGACTCGACTATGCCCAGCGTCAGCCCCTTTTGCCGCAGCAGAACGCCGACCTCCTCCTCCGGGCTCATATAAATCTTTCCATCAGGAAGTAGATTGTCTCGTCGCTGACCTGTTTGCCGTCGTCGCTGAGCTTTTCTATGGCGCGCTCGGCCAGCTTGTGCATCTGTGAATTATCCATGTCGTCCAGCTCGTTGTATATCCCCACCCTTCGCCCCACCCGGAAGTTGTGCCTCTCCCCGGGCGAAAGGGACTGGAAGCGGGCAATCGCCGCCAGCATTTTATCTTTATCATCGGGCAGCTTGCCCTCGAGCTCCTGGAGCAGGTTGGTGATGTGGTCGCTGACGAAGTAGGCGCCGCAGTCCAGGTTCTCGATGAGCAGTTTCTCCTCTTCGACTATCTCCTCGTCGCTGGCACGGACAAAGCTGCCGTTCTGAACTTCCTCGTAGAGGGGCATCCCCTCCTTTACGGTCAGGGTTCTCACCCGGATAAACTCGGGGTCTATCTGGTTTAACACCCTGGCAGTCTCTACGGCGTGCTCCCGCCACATCTTTTTGCCGCCCAGCCCCAGCAGGACGTATTCGCACAGCGAGATGCCGGAGGCAACTATATTCTTGCCCCCCTTGATGTGTTCGGCGGCGGTAACCCCCTTATCCATGTATTCCAGCAGGGGGTCGTAGCCGGACTCCAGCCCCATGTGCAGCCGGGAAAGCCCGGCTTCGTGCAGCGCTTTCAGCTCCTCTGGCTTCTTCCTGGCCGCTGTCTTGGAGCGGGCGTAGCTGGTCACCTGGGTGATACTGGGCATGGTCTTTTTTAGGAACTTTATTACCTCAACCAGGTCGGGGGTGGGCATAATCAGGGTGTTGGCGTCCTGGAGGAAGGCGCTGGTGCCGCCGTGGTATAGCCACAGGGCGACGTTAAAATAGGCCTGGCTGGGCGGGTTTTGTAGTACGTCCGCCGCCACCGCTTCTACGCTGCCACCGTAGTCGCTCTTCCGGGCTATGGCTTTAAGCCCGTCCTGTATCTCCCTGGCGGCCAGTATATCCTTTTTTACCTCTTCCACCGGCCTCAGCTCGAACTTCTGCCCCTTGTAGATATGGCAGAACTTGCACCGGTTCCAGGGGCAATTTTTGGTTACCCGGATGAGCAGGGAGTAGGCCTCGCTCGGCGGTCTGATTGGTCCCAGTTCAAAAGAATCTGTCATTATTTGCTTCTCTATAGATATCCAAGAACATTTTGCTTGATGAATTCAAAGTTGCGCCTTACGTTGTCAGCGCCGGTAACGATGTCCATGTGGCCGGGAAGCAGGTATTCCACGTCCAGCTTTGACAGCCGCTCTATTGATTGTTTAAGCTGGTCGGCGCTGCCGCCGGGCAGGTCCACCCGCCCCGTGTTCTGGTTAAAGATAACATCACCGCAGATTAGCACCTTCTCCTGGCGGTAGTAAAAGCAGATGCTTTCCGGGGAGTGCCCCGGGGAGGGGATAAACTCTATTTCGGTTTCCCCCAGGTTCAGCCTGTCTTCATCCACCACTCTGTCTTCGCTTAACTCGACGGCGGGGACGCCGAAGAACTTTGATGTCTGGGTAGTGGCGGCATCCCCCAGTTGTTTCTGGATTGTATGGAGCAGGATTTCGGCTCCGGAGGCTTTTTTAAAGTCGTCGTTGCCCCAGCAGTGGTCGCCGTGCAGGTGGGTGTTCATGATAATATTTATGGTCTTGGGGTCGATGCCGTCCTTTTGCAGGTCCTGGAGCAGTGCGGGCAGGAACTGGCTGTTTCCGGGGTCGATGAGGATGCTAAGCTTATCCTTAATCAGGTAGCTATTGCAGTCCATCATCCCCTTTTCCGGGTAAAAGTATAGATTTTTTACAAGCTTCATGCTATCATACCTCTAAAATTGACTTTAATTAACCGGCTTTTCATTATAATACGAATCGGTAACTAAAATAAAGCTAGTAGTATCTAATAGCCGTAAGGAGTTATAGGAAGGAGGTGCTGTTATGGTAGCCTTAGCCTGGATTGCGGGTGTTATTGGAGGGTTGTGCATGGCGATGGGCATTGTCACCGCCGCCGAGGCGATTCCTTTACTGGGTCCTGAGTTTACCTGGTTGTTCTGGTTTGCGTTATCGGGCATTTTATTCTTAGCCAGCATTGTCTTTACCCTGGCTCGCGGTGAGTATTAATCGTCAGGTGAGAGAGGCGAGGATTTCCCTTCATGTTTACCCCAATGCCCCCCGCAACGAAATAGTCGGCTTTACCGACGGGGTGCTGGGGGTAAAGGTAGCGGCACTGCCGGTCAAGGGCCAGGCCAATAGAGAACTGGTCGCATTCTTAAGCCAGCTACTGGGTGTGGGCAAAAGCAGCCTGGCCATTATCAGGGGGCACACCTCCCGCAACAAGCTCATCTCGGTTAGCGGCTTTAGCCGGGAGGAGGTTCTCAAGCGGCTTTTGCCCGGTTAGCTTCTTAATTGTTTTATCCCCTCATCTTCCGCTTGTGGCGGCGCCACAGGATAATGCCGAGCACGGTTCCCCAGATGGGGATAAAGATTAGCAGCCAGATGGCTAAGGTGCCCAGCACCTGCCCGGTGATGACCAGCCCTCTGGCGGCGGACTTGAATATTTGCAGTACGTTCCAGCCGGCGGGAACCGTTGATTGAGCGCTAAATTCGGGTCTCAGGTACACCGAAATCAGGCTCATTGACGATGTCCGCTCCAGGTATTGCATCCGGCCCTTGATTTGCTCTATATCTTGGCGCACCCGGGACAGGCTCTCATAGATTCTGAGGATGTCTTCCACATCCTCGGCTTTGTCCAGAAGGACCAGGAATTCCTGCTCGGTGGCTTCGGCATTCTTCAGCCTGGCCCCAAGGTCTATATACTCCTCGGTCACGTCCTGGCTGCTGGTGCTCTCCTCCTCCACCCTTACCGCCAGCTCCCTTATGCTGGCGAGCGCCTGTGCAAAGCTCTCATCGGGGACCCGTATGGAAATCCACCCCCGCATCCCCTCTTCCTCGCCGGAAACGCTGGACGATACCACGTAGCCGTCATGGCTGGCCGCCAGCTGGGTTATCGCCTCCATAGCCTGGGTTACATCTTCCACCACCAGCGACATATTACCGTTGCGGGCTATCATCCGCTCGTCGTAGGTGACTAGAATCGTGGTGCTTTGAGACTTATCGTCCCCTCCCCACATTGATGGAGGTGCTCCTGGTGGTGGCACTGCTGTGGGGTATGGTGCTGGTTCCATCCCCCCTTCTCCAGGTAATATCATCGGCGGCTCTGGTGCCTGTGCAAAGCAGGAAACTGACACCAGCAGTAAAACTACCAGCGCCAGCCCGATTATCAGCCTTTTCATGATAATCCCCCCTTAGCTACTTATATTATCTATAGTTCTAATATACTATAACGATTAGGAAAGAGAAAGGTTAGGCTAGTTATTCAGCTTTACCCACAGCCTCTCCCCGTCGGTAATAAACTCAATAGTCCCCTGCTCATCGGTGCGGTAGATATACTCTTTACCCAGCGTTTCTTCCAGCCTCTCCATAACCTCCCCGCTGGGGTGGCCGAAACTATTTTCCCCCACCGATATAACCGCCGCCCCGGGGTTGACCGCCGCCAGGAAATCCGGCGTGGTGGAGGTCCTGGAGCCGCTGTGCCCCACTTTAAGCACGGTGCCGCTTAAATCACCTCCCCGGGCGATTAGCCCGAACTCGGCCTCCCGCTCTATATCCCCGGTAAGCAGAAAGCTCACCTCACCGGCGCTTAAATTTAATACCACGCTGTTATTGTTTATATCCGAATTGGTTCCGCTTAAAAGCGGCACCGGGGGGTTGAGAACCGTAATCGTTACGCCGTCGCCCAGATCAATCTCCTGTCCGGCTTGAGCGATGGTGCACTCAATGTCCTTTTCCCCGATTAGCCCCAGCCACTCACGGCACAGCGGCGACCCGTAATCCGCTTCGGGGTAGAGCACCTGCTCCACCCGGTATCTCCGCACCGCCTCCACCAGCCCGGTAAGGTGGTCGGCGTGGGGGTGGGTAAGCACCACCAGCTCTATGGTCCTGTCCCAGAAGGGCATCCGCCCGCCCAGCTCAAGGTTCAGCGCCTGCGGGCTGGGCCCGCCGTCAACCAGCACCTGCTGGCTCCCCTTCTGGATGAGGATAGCCTCTCCCTGCCCTATATCGAGAAAGCTTACGTGGAGCCTGTCGTCGGGCATGGCGGCGGCGGCGGCCGTTGCCAGGACGGCCAGTATCAACAGCGGCGGCACCACCCACCTCAGGGGCAGCCTTGAGACCAGGCCGGTAGACCTGCTCGCCCCGTCTTTG
This sequence comes from Deltaproteobacteria bacterium, assembly GCA_030603275.1. Lineage (GTDB taxonomy): Bacteria > Chloroflexota > Dehalococcoidia > Dehalococcoidales > BS750m-G39 > JABMRW01. The sequence goes on from JAUVYB010000024.1 coordinate 11,166, forward strand.
AGCCAGCCGGTAATTTTGGGCAGCCGCTTTCGGCTGCCCACCAGCCATATCACTATGGCGATGATGGCGTAGTAGGCCACCATCAGGGGAGTGCTGACCCGGTCCACCTCGACGGCGGATACAGGCAGGGCGGCCAGCCCCTTTACTATCAGCAACATGTAGGAGGCGAACAGCCAGGCCAGCCAGCCGATGCCCTGGGCGACGGGTAGGAAAACCAGCCCGATTATTCCCCCCGCCGCCCCCAGGACGATGAGTGCCGGCAGCGCCGGAAGGGCCAGGAACGTGGCTAACGGCCCGACCAGAGATACGATGCCGAAGTAGTGGGCCACCACCGGCCAGATGGCGATGATAGCGGCCAGGGTCACGCTGAAGCTGTCGGTAACGATAGTAGCTATGGATGCCCCTGCCCCCTCCTCCCCGATGGTACGGGCGACTAATTTTCTCCCCAGGCTCATCAGGGGTGGGGCGATAAAGATTAAGCCGGCCATGCCCAGGAAGCTCAGCTGGAAGGCGGCGCCCCGGAGGATGGGCGGGTCGATGCCCACCATGACGGCGGCGGCGAAGGCCAGGGAGGTGATGGCGGTGCGCTGCCTTCCCAGCAGCTCGGCGCTAAGAAACAGGCTGGCCATGATTGCCCCCCGCACCACCGGTGGGTTAAGTCCGGTAATCAGGGCGTAGAGCCAGATTACCCCCAGCGCCAGCCAGATATAGATGTAGCGCTTCTTGCCGAAGAGCCGTATGCCGATGCTGAGCAGTATTCCCGCCAGTATGCTCAGGTGCAGCCCCGATATCGCCAGCAGGTGGGCGGTGCCGGTGCGGGCAAAGTCGTCTTTTATGGATTGGGGAATGTTGTATCTAATACCGAGGACGACCCCCTGCGCCAGCGATGCCGCCGGCTCGGGCATAACTTGAGCTATGCTCCGGGACAGGCTGTTCTTTAGCGAATAGACCCATTCCAGCGGCTCAAAACCCTGCCCCGTCTCCAGAACCTCTATATCGGGGTAGAGCATGGTGGCGTAGATTCCCTGGTTCTCCAGGTAGCCTTTATAGTCAAAGTCACCCAGCTGGGGCGGTGTCTCCAGCTTCCCCTTTGCCTCCAGCACATCGCCGTAGTCATATTCGGGGTAGCGGGGGACAAAGAGCAGCACGTCCCCGGTTACCTCTTCCCCGTTTAGCTGGCTGGTGGAGAGGCGGATGTGGGTGGACTTGTCCTTCACCTCGGGGTCGGCGCTCACCATCCCCTTAATCTCTACTTCCTGGCCGTTGTAGAACCGCAGGTGGCTGGCGTCATCGGGGGGCAGAGACGCCTGGTAGCATAGAGCCCCGCCGAAAAAGGCAGTCAGGCAGATGGCGGTCAGGATTATCGCCTTGCGTTTTTGGCGGAAAAAGAAGAGCAGGGTAAGGGGAACGAGCCCGATGAGGATTAAGGCAGGCGGCAGGGCAAACCTTGACCCCAGATAGACACCGGCCACCCAGGCACCGCTTAAGTATATAAGCGCCAATATTTACCTCGAGCTTTAGTCGCCTACGGTAATCAGGTCCTTAATATCCTCGTAGATAGTTGGGCCAATGCCTTTGACATTGGTTATCTCGATGATGTGGCCGAATCCGCCGTTCTGCTGGCGGTAGGCGATGATGGCCTGCGCCTTGCTCTCCCCGATTCCGGGCAGGGCTTCCAGGAGCCAGGCTTCGGCCCGGTTGATGTCTATCCTCTGCGGCAGCTCTGCCGGGTTTACCTCCCCGTCTAATTCCGGGGCCGGCGGCAGGGAAATCTCTATGGGGTGGGGTGGGCTGTACTTCTGCCAGGCGGTTATCCCGCCGGTAACGATGACGGCTGCCAGCAGGATGATAATCAGCGTCCAGAATCTTTGCCTGGCCATAATTAGCTCCACCCAGTATAGCAGAATAATAGTGGGTGATGAATAGAACTGTATAGCAGTATATACATTTGTAGCCCCCCATTTTATTATCTATTCCCGCCCGCCGCCCTTTAAGGAAAAGAGGGGGCAAAGCCCCCTCTTAAACACCCCCTTGGATTAGCTCCCCTTATCCCCCCACCCCCATTTTTATTGGTGAGAAACCCTTGAGGGTGGGTTGGGTGGGAAGCAGAACACCCACTAAAAAAGGGAGTGACTGAAAAAGAGTTAATAGAGGTTTAGCCCCTGTAGGGTGGGTCAGGGTGGGAAGAAGAACCCCCGAAAAAAGTCAGGAGCCTCTGAGGGCGGTCCTCAGTGCCTCTTCCGACTCGGGGGTGGTAACGGCTATTATCTGGTCTCCGGCTTGAATGACGGTACTGGCGGTAGGCACGTGGGGCTTACCCTGCTCGGGGATAACCAGGAACAGCCGGCTATCCGGCGGCAGTGAAAACTCTCTTATTTCCTTGCCTACCGTCTTGGCGTCGGCCGGTATTTTCAGCTCCACAATCTCAAGCCCCTTATCCCTGATGTCCAGAAGGTGGGTCAGGGAGTGGGTGGGCACCTCTTCCTGTATGCTCTCTAGGATGATACTGGTGCTGCTCACGGCAACATCGATGCCCAGCTCTTTAAAGATAGCCTCGTTCTTGGGGTTGTTGATGCGGGCTATCGTCCGGGGCACGTTGAATTTATGCTTGGCTACCTGGCAGGCCACCAGGTTGTCCTCGTCCTCGCCAGTTACGGCGATGAACATCTCGGCCCGTCCCGTGCCGGCGTCGGTCAGGGTAGACACCTCGCAGCCGTCGCCGCGGACGCAGACACTGCCCAGCTCATTACAGATGAATTCGTTTCTGGCCGGGCTCTTTTCCACCACCAGTAACTCGTGCCCTTCGTCCAGCAGCGCCCTGGCCAGGTAATAACCCACCTTGCCCCCGCCGATAACGATGATATACATTATTTAGCCTCCTCCGGCTCCGTCTCCAGCTTCTCCTTCAGCATCTGGGCGAATATGGTGGTCGGGCTGAAGGCTTCTATCCCAAGGGAGTTAAACAGCTCACGGCGCAGCGGGTCGTATATGCGGCAGAGCACCCTGGGCACCTTGAAGATATGCCCGGCGATTTGGGCACTCATGACATTGCGGTTATCCCCCTGGGTCAGGGCGATAAAGGCGTCGGCATCCTCAATTCCGGCTTTCCTTAGCGAATTCTCATCCATGCCGTCGCCCACTAAAGCATTGCCGCCGAACTCAGTAGGCAGCCGCCGGAAGCTGTAGGCGTCGGTGTCTATAATGTTAACATCGTGCCCCTCGATGTCTAAAAGTCCCGCCAGTCGGGCGCCCACCCGCCCGCAGCCCATAATCACTATTTTCATAACATTAAATCCTAAAGTTCTAACTGGTATATTGGTGATACAGTATAACCTGGCAAGGGGCGTTTCTGAGCACGTAGGGCAGCACGTTGCCCAGGCTAAACTGCCCGAAGCGCCTCTTGTAGGAAATCCCCATTATTATCAGGTCAACCCCCCGCTCCACGGCTTCATCGATGATAGTAGGGCCGACTTCGCGGGCCTGGAGCAGGTCGGTCTCCACCTCGTAGTCTGCCTCCTCGGCAACGGTGGAGATGTGGTCCAGTATGTTCTCGGCCTTGGCCGTTTCCGACCTTATCTCGGCATCCAGCGGCAGGGAACGCTTTACCGCGATGACGTAAACCGCCCAGATTTTGCCCTTGTTCTTCTTGGCCAGCTGGCAGGCCAGCCTCATCGCTTCATCGTCAACGGGGGTGCCGGTCACCGGCACCAGTATCTTATTAAACTCCATTACCCTCTTTCCCTGTTTACTGCGGAGTAATCGGTATTATAAACTTCCTGCGTTAAATTCACAATACCCCTCCCCCCTGTTTTTTCGCCGAGTGGAAGAATGGCAGGTTCTGTTTACGCCGGTAAAAGTAGTAGATAATAAAGCCAATTACCATCCAGATAATGCCCACCCAGCGGCTGTAGGGCTGGGTGATTAGTATAATAATCCATATTGCGCTGGTCGCCGCCAGAGCAATAATCGAGCTTATGGGCAGCTCGTATTTCCCAATCCTTATGTTCCAGCCCAGCTTAAAGGGGCGCTCCAGGTTGGGCTGCCTGATTCTCAGGCTCAGGATGGAAGCATGGGCGAACATAAAGGCCAGCAGCGAGCCGAAGGCGTAAAGGGCGCCCATATTCTCAAAGGCATTGGCGGCAAAGAACCCCGGAGTCAGTATAATCAGGGCGATTATGCCGAAGATAATGATGGCCATATAGGGGGTCTTAAACCGCTCGTGCACCCGGCTAAAGATGGCCGGCTGTAGCTTGTGGGTGCCCAGGGAGAAAGCCAGACGGGAGATACCGATAATCCCGGCGTTGGTGGCGATAAGCAGGATGGTGCCCGCCAGCAGGGCGATTAACGGCTTGAGGACATCGGCCAGAAAAGCTATGGGCAGCTTGGCGGCGATGCCGGCCACCGGGTCCCGGGCCCAGTCGGAGGCAAGCTCCTGCGGCGTCATCGCCGATAGCGATACCAGTGAAATACCGGCGAAGATAACCAGCACAGCCACTATCATCATAATCAGCGCCCGGGGCACGCTTTTCTCCGGCTGTTTGGCTTCCTCGGCCATCTGGGACATGGTTTCGATGCCGGTATAGGCAATCGATGCCAGGGCGATACCGAAAATCAGGTTGCCGGTGGTGGGCCAGTTATCGATGATGCGGTGAAATAGCACCGGGGGGTTAAAGAGCAGGATAAAGCCGATAACCACCAGCGCCACCTGGGTGGTGATATCCAGTATGGTGGCGCCGATATTAATAATAGAGGTTTCCTTGATCCCGATGATATTAATGACCATCAAAAAGCCGACGATGCCCATGGAGGTCAGCGTGCCCAGTACTGGGGATAGCTTAAACGGCTCAAAGAAGAAACCCAGGTAGGGGGGGATGGTAAAAGCCGATATCGATATAGTAACGATATAGCTCAGCATCAGCGCCCAGCCGGCGGTAAAGCCGGCCAGGTCGTTAAAGCCGTGCCGGGCAAAGCTGGCCGAGCCGCCGGCTTCGGGCAGCATGGCGGTGCCCTCGGCGTAGGTAAGGGCGGTAAAGATAAACAGGATGCCGGCGATGCCCAGCACCACCGGGGTAGCGCCCATGGCCACCAGGGCGACGATGCCTAAAGCGTAATAGATAGATGAGCCGACATTGCCGTATCCGGTGCTGAAAAGGGCAGGAATCCCCAGCACACGGCGTAAGCGGTGGCGCCGGATTCGCCGGGGACGGACGACCCTGTCGCCGGGTTTAGGCTGGTAGCTATCTGTCATCTTTTACCGGATTTTGCCATTAGAGTCCACAATTTGAGCATTCTATGCCTCTAAAGCCTGGATGTCAAATAGTCTCTGGCTTGACAATCGCCTGTCCCTCTACTAAACTCAAAGTGATAGCGAAATGTTAGAGTTTCCCTTTTCTCACCCCCGGATTTTCCCCCCACCGCTGTCCCGGTATGCCTGCTTTGGGCAGAGGAGGATTAGACCGTGAAGTTTCCCTTTATCCCCCGTGAGGAGAAGTTCTTTGACCTTTTTCAGGCAAGCGCCGAAAACATGGTAAGAGCGGCGCAGAGCCTTAAAGAGATGATTACCAGCTGGGAGCACGTCGAGGGCAAGGCAGCCGAAATAACCGAGCTCGAGCATAAGGGGGACACCATCACCCACGAGATTATGTCGCGCCTGAACCGCACCTTTGTCACTCCCTTTGACCGGGAGGATATAGCCCAGCTGGCTCATTCCCTAGATGATGTCACCGATTTTATTCATTCGGCGGCGGACGCCATGGTGCTTTACAAGGTGGAACGTCCCGGCCCGCGGGCTGAGGAACTGGCTGATATCATCCTGCAGGGCGCAGAGGAAATTGAAAAGGTCTTGCCCCAGCTACGCAAGCGTATCGTGTTAAGCGCGGTGCTCAAACGGTGTGTGGAGATTAACCGGCTGGAGAATCTGGCCGACAGGGTCTACCGCTTGGCAATCGCCGAGCTTTTTGATGATTCTACCGATATGGCCCATATCATCAAGTGGCGCGACATTTACGCCCATATGGAGAGCGCCACCGATAGGTGCGAGGATGTAGCTGATATCCTCGAAGGGGTAGCCATCAAGCATGCCTGATCCCTCCCTGCCGCTTCTCATCCTTATTATTGTCTTTGCCGTTGGCTTCGCTCTGGTTAACGGCTTTAACGATGCCGCCAATGCCATTGGTGCTTCAGTCGGCTCCCGGGCTATTTCTCCCCGTAATGCGGTAATGCTGGCGGCCGTCTTCAATTTTGCCGGCGCCGCCACCGGCCTGGAGGTGGCCCGCACCATCGGCAAGGGGATTCTGGTCCCGGAGGCTATTTCCTACCTGACGGTGATTGCCGCCCTGGCGGCGGTTATCGTCTGGGGGGGTGTAGCCACCTACCTGGGTCTGCCGGTAAGCATCACCCACAGCTTTATTACCGGGCTGGCCGCCGCCGGAGCCGCCACGGTGGGCATAGGAGCCATACAGTGGGATGTCATACAGCGGGTGCTGTCATCGGTGGCGGCGGCTCCCATCCTCGGCTTTATCGGCGGCTTTGTCCTCATGGTCATTCTCTTCTGGGTCTTCCGGCAGAGCGCCCCCGCCCGGATGAGGGTTATTTTCAGCCGCCTGCAGTGGATTACCACTGCCTTCTTGGCCTACAGTCACGGCAAGAATGACGGCCAGATGCCCATAGGCGTTATCACCATGGCGCTGGTGATTCACACCGGTCAAAGCAGCCTGTGGGACGGTATCCCCTTCTGGGTAATCGCCCTGTCGGCCCTATCTATAAGCGCTGGTACGGCG
>JAUVYB010000047.1 GCA_030603275.1 Deltaproteobacteria bacterium
TTGGCCGGGTTCTGGAGGAGGGGCACCGTCACGTCTATTTTTTGTGATAGCTTTTGCATCCTCTTAATCGTTTCTGCCACGTCCTCTGATTTATCATTGATGAAGCCCAGCTTCTGCAGGAAGCCGAGAACAGGCAAAAAACTAAAGGGGAGGGCGGCGCGGGGCTGGGCTTTATAACTGAAGCTGAAGACGGGGATATTTTTCTCCTCGGCCAGGTCCTTGAGCCTGCCGCCGGTGGTAATTACCAGCTTCTTTGACCCTGTAGTGAGGGCCTGCTCGAAAGCGGATATCGTTTCCTCGGTCATCCCCGAGTAGCTGGAGGCGATCACCAGGGTCCGGGCATCAACGAAGGCCGGTAAAGCATAGTCGCGGCAGAGGAGGATGGGCACTCTTGCCTCTGATGCCACCAGGCTGCTGACGAGCTCGCCGCCGATGGCCGAGCCGCCCATCCCCAGGATAACCACTTTGTTGACCCGGGAGTAGCTAGCGGGCAGGTTAAAGTCCAGTGCCATCTGCCAGGCTTGCTGGCAGGATACGGGCATCTCCCGGATACGCTCCCGCATCCCCTGGGGGTCGTATCGCTTGAATAGCCGGGGGTCATCCAGATTAAGACTTTTTATCTACCTCACCCCCTCGGTTCTCCTTCGTTAGACTCCCGCCAGTTTCCTACCCGTTTCAAGGAGTCTCTCTACCCGTGCCGGGCTGTCGCTTTCGGCATAGATACGAAGTACCGGCTCGGTCCCGGAAAATCTTATTAGAAGCCAGGTGGTGTCGGCCAGGATAAAACGGAAGCCGTCAGTGGTATCCAGTTTTACCACCCTGACGCCGTCGAGGGACGAAGGTGGATTATCCCTGAGGCGGCTGCTTATCGCCTGGCGTTCATCCCCGGCGAATGTTACGTCCACCCGCTGGTAGTGGTGGGGGCCTACCTTGCGGTAGAGATACTCCAGCAGCTGTGAAGGGGTCTTCCCCGTCTTGAGCATCAGGTCGATAAAGTAGAGGCCGGCCAGGATTCCGTCCCGCTCCGGGAGATGTCCCCGGAAGCCGTAGCCGCCGCTTTCCTCCCCGCCGATGAGGGCGTCCTGGGCCATCATTACGGGAGCGACATACTTAAAGCCCACCGGTGTCTCGAAGACAGGGACATCAAATATTTCGCCCAGGCGGTAGAGCATGCTGGTAGTGGTTATTGTCTTGACGATAGCGCCGCGCTCGCCGCGCACCTCGAGCAGGTAAAGGGCGAGGAGGGCAAAAACCTGGAGCTGGGTCAGGAATACGCCGTTCTCGTCCACGATGCCGATACGGTCGGCATCGCCATCGGTAGCCAGTCCGACGTCGGCCTTCTCCTGCTTAACGGCAGCCGAGAGCCTGGCCAGGTTAGCCGCAATCGGCTCGGGCTGTATTCCGGGGAATAACGGATTGCGCTCACTGTTTATCTCCGTAAGCTCAATGTTTCCCCCGCCCAGGAGCGTCCTGAAGTAGCCGATGCCGGCTCCGTACATCGGGTCAACCGCTATCTTCAGCCCGGCCTGGCGCAGTTCGCCGAGGTTGAGGAGTCTTTCGAGCTGCTCGAGGTAAAGCGGGGCCAGGTCGAGATATTCTACCCGTTCCTCGTCCAGTGCCTTTGACAGCGGCATCTGTTTTATCTTCCCGCTGGCCAGGGTTCGGGAAATATGTCCTTCTATTTCAGCGGTAACCTCATCCGGGGCGCTGGAGGCATATTGAGTTTTAAACTTGAAGCCATTCCAGATGGCCGGGTTATGGCTGGCGGTTATGATGATGGCCCCGCCCGCCTTTTTTACCAGGATGCCGTAGCTTATCACCGGCGTCGGGGTGGCCCGGGGACAGAGGTAAACCTTTATCCCGTTGGCGGCGATTACCCCGGCCGCCGCGGCGGCAAAGTCCTCGGAGGCGAAGCGGGTGTCATAGCCCACGACCAGTCCCTGGTGGGCAAGGCCTGCCTGTTTGAGGTAGTCGGCTACCCCCTGGGCGCAGGCACCTACGTTATCAAAGGTGAAGTCGCGGGCAATAATGCCCCGCCAGCCATCGGTGCCGAATTTAATGGGGTTTATCTGCCTCACCCCCTTTGGGTTTTGCCACCTATTCTATCATGAAATATCACGCCCCGCATGGCGAGATTTCTACAGTAGTGGTTCCATCCTCAGTGCCGGGTGCTGCTTTTGTTCCAGGAAGGGGACTAACTCTTCTATGGTGGTAGCAATGGCCCCGTCAGCGATGCTGTCCAGGAGGTCGGGGGTGCCTTCCCGCTGGCAAACCTTGCTGAGCTCCTCCCTCATTTCCTCCTTGAGGTTTTTTGACATCCAGACTATCCGCTTGATGCCGCCTTCAGCCTTGATGAATTTCGGGCTGGTGAGGTAATATTTCCCAATCCCCATCATTCCCTGGGTCTGGTGACCGCCGCCAATCACTCCCATCACCGTCGAAAAGGTCATGCCGATGGGAGTCATCCCATAGTCCTCCCGTGAGATAACCAGAAAGCCGTTAGCCTCGGGGACAATCGCCATGACACATTCGCAGCAGCCGTAGGTGGTCATCGGGGCATCCATGATAGAGTAGAAGGTAAATCGCTCTATATTCATCCCGGAGTGTTCATAAACAAACCGGTTTACTCCCTCCCATTCGCCTTTCACCGGGTCGATTGGGGTGCCTTTCGGGACCGGTTGGTTAGCC
>JAUVYB010000038.1 GCA_030603275.1 Deltaproteobacteria bacterium
CTCATCCAGAGGCATACCGGCAACCAGGTCGCCTCGGGCATCGGCGCCAGCTCCAACGAGGAGTCGAAACATAAGTACCGGTATGTCAAAGAGGACGAGCTGGGGCTCTGGGGATACACCGAAGAGACCGCCACCTCTTTGAAAACCAAGGTCGAGGATGGGGTCAAGAAATACCGTACCCCCAACCCCGACCGCGGCGAGCTCCTCAATGTCTGCGTTAAGCAGGCTTCCAAAAGGGCAGAGGTGGATGCCGCCGAGGCCCTCCCTGGGGTGTCTTCAACCTTACGGGAGTTATTCGACCCCAAGAAGGTCGGAGGGAAAGCCGGCGCCAGGAAAGAGCAGCCCCCGGATGACAGTAGCCGCCGGTGGACCAAGTTCTGGGGCGAGGTCAGGGCGCTTGGTATCGTCACTGAAACCGGTACCCCTGACAGCGCCAGGGTCCACAGTATGTTGAAAGTTTCCAGCATGAAGGAATGGCTCTCCAGGGGCCGGTCACTCGATGACGCAACCCGCACCCTTTCAGAGCTGGTGAAGGACCAGCACGGGCGGAGAGACCCCGCTGGTGTCAAAGAGAAGGATGTGGCCGATGGCGTTGCCCTCGAGGCTGTTATGCTCCAATGCTTTGGCTGGACTCCGGAGCGGGTATGGGCCGAGGCGAATTACACCTCACGGGAGAACTTCAACGAGGCTGGGGTAGAGACGGCCTGGCAGTTATTCGAACGGCTCTGGGGCATCTACATGCTGACCGACAAAGACCTTACTTAATAACTAAATGGTAACTAAATGGTCATTAATTGTCACGGAAAATCCGTGACATGAAGAGGATAAAGATGGCTAGACCTAAGCCATGGCTCAAGTTGTGGACAGAGTGGGAGCATGACCCCAAACTCATCAGCCAGACTTTGGCCGAGCGGGGAGCATGGAGCCTCTTGCTATCGCTGGCACAGGAATGCGCTGCGGGTGGCTACATCGTCAAGGGCAATGGAAGTCCGATGTCAGTAAAGGATATGGCCAGATGCCTTCATATAACCAGCGTCCCTGACATTCACTCGTTCACCTCTATGCTGAAGAAAATGGAGAACCAGGGCAGCCTCTCTTGGGAGGAAGGCTGCCTCTTCATTAACAACTTCACCGAGCGCCAGGCATTAAAGCCCTCTGATACTAAAGAGGCCGCTCGAGACAGACAACGACTTCGCCGAGAACGCAAGGCTGTAACAGAAAAAAAGTCCGGCGATGCTCCTCCCCTCCCCCCCCCTAAGACCCCTCCCCCCGTATATACAGAGGGAGAGGGAGAGAGTCACGCGACAAAAGGCGTGACACGTCACGGAAAATCCGTGACACTTGAGCCTGCCTTAGCCGAAATTGTGAAATTGCACGAAAAAAACTTCTCAATAATTACTCCATTTTTAGTAGAAAAGTTCAAACTTTTTGTAGAAAACTATCACGGGCCGGTCGAGTGGATTGCCCTGGCCTTCGCCGAGGCCATGAAATATAAGAACCGGCGCTGGGAATATGTCGAGGCGATACTTTACAGCTGGCAAGAGAAAGGAGGACCCCATGCAGACAGAAGAGAACCTGGAGGGGAGAGGGGCCGGCCTGGTGCCGATAAGCCAGGTCCTAAAAAGGGTGACGGATTCGCAGGCTTCACGGCAATCGAGTCCGGGCCAGACGAGCCAGATGACGACGACGATTGAGGAATGTACTTGCGCCCAATGTGGGCAAGCATTCGAGGGTGAGGTAACCTACTATCCCCGATGGCCGAAGCATAAACCATTTCGGCCGGCAAACTGCCCCAGCTGCAAAGCGGAGCTTGAGGCAAGAGAGGCGGAAGAGCTGGAGCTGGAGAGGGAAAAACAGCGCGCCGCTCTGCGGGAGCTCTGGCGCCGGGAATGCGGTATGCCGCCGGAACTCCTCACCAGGACCTTTGATAACTTCGACCGCCAATACCAGAAGGCCGCCTGGAAGGCGGCGGTGCGGTGGGCCAGGGATTTTGACTTTGACGCTCCGCGGGGATATCCCTCGCTGATGTTCTACTCTGCAATACCTGGAGTCGGTAAAGGTCACCTGATGGCATCTATCGTGAACTATGTCCTGGATAACTGGAAGGGGGACCCGGAGCGAGTCAGATGCCCGATAAGATTCGAGAGCGGCCCCAGCCTGGTCAGGAGAATCAGGGCGACCTATAACCTTCGTAAGGAAGACGTCATGCACGAACGCGAGGATGAGGTCTACCGTTCTTTGGCCGGCGCTCCTCTTCTCCTGTTGGATGATGTGGGCAAGGAAAAGCCATCCGATTTCACCCGGGAAACCTACTGGTTTATTGTCAACGAGAGGGTAACCACCGGGCTGCCGGTGATTATCAGCTCCCGCCTCGAATTTGAGGGGGAGCGCTCTCTTGAAACTTTAATGCACCAGGATACCGTTAGCCGGCTGTATGGAATGACCAGGGGGAAATTCGTCAAGATGAGGGGCCAGGATTATAGAAAGCTAAAGGGGATTGCCTGAAGATGTCACGGAAAATCCGTGACATAAAGGAGGGGTGACCATGAATATAGAGTTAGTGTTCGTTTGGGCTTGTAGTATCGCAGTCGTCTGCATAGTAGCCTTAGTAATCATCATTTGGAGGCGTCTAGGGAGGTAACCATGAAACTAGATTACGCTAGAGCCATAGCTGAGGCGATTCAAGGTGTATTGAAGTCTTCGTGTGAAAGGACCATGATAGCCGGCTCGATTCGCCGGCAGAAGCCCGACGTCGGTGATATTGAGGTGCTCTGCATTCCAAAATATATCGCCGGCGCCGACATGCTCGACGCCAAGATACAGTTCCTCATCGGCATGGACGTACTTGGCTACCGGTTGAACAAGCGGGGGAGTAAAACCTATGGGGCCAAGAATAAGCTGCTTGTCCACCTTCCCAGCGGTATCGGTGTCGATGTGTTTTCTACGACCGAGGAATGCTGGCCGGTGGCCCTGGTGGTGAGGACCGGCGGCAAGGTCACCAACCAACGGATATCCATGGCGGCACTTCGGCGGGGGATGCGCTTTCATGCCTATGGCAGAGGCTTTACTCAGATTGATGGCCCGAAAGAGTGGGTCTGCGAAAACGAGAGAGACGTGTTTGAGGCCGTTAATTTACGCTATCTTGAACCTCACGAAAGAGACTAACGAAAGGGGTATTGGAGGTTTTGGCACCGGTGGCAGCAGCTCGTCATTCGTGCCTGGTAAAAAATCAACGGAGGTTTTGAGGGCCGGTACTACCGGCGGATCCATGCGGTATTGGCGGTTTTGGAGGGAAAATGGCCGGACTGATATTTATAGGACTTAACATTGCGGACTCCTTTTTGACCGGGCTTGGCTTTGAACTCGGAGCCAGGGAGATCAACCCTTTGCCCGTCCTGTTTGGGGGGAGTATGTTATTAAAGGGGCTGATAGCCGCAACCATTGTTTTTATCCTCTATTACTTCGGCAAGGAAAAGTGGTTATGGTATTTGAATTTTGCTTTCTTTGCAGTGGTCCTATTCAACCTGGGTACCTGCTTTATCCAGGGAATAGTTTAGCGACAAGAGGAGGTGTCACATGGCTACAAAGAAGATGGAAGAGGCTTTCGCCAAAGCTACCCTTGCCAGACAACCCAGAATCGAGGAGCTAGAGAAGATGGGGGCCTGGATAGATGCAGAGATAGAAAAATTGCAGGATGAAATCGTCAACGAGGTTGTGGAGATTTTGACACGCGAAGCTAGCCAAAAGTTAAAACAGCGTTCGGAGCCAGAACGCTAGGAGGGAGGTTAACCATGAAACTAGAAAAAGCTATTGAAATTAAAGAGAAGTACCATCCTATGGTTCAGCGATTAGGTATTCCAGGGCTTTATGAAGCTGATAAGCTAAGCATTGAAGCCCTGAAAGACCTTGTAAAGTTTGATGCTATCAGAGGGAAAGAAGCTAGGCTCCTACTGCCAGGGGAGACTGAGGAATAACCAGCGTTCCGGGGCGGAACGCTAGGAGAGGCTATGGACCTTTTATTATTCTCGACTCAAATAGAGACTTGGGGCAGCCCCCTTTCAATCCGGGCATTTGATAAAAAGGACGCTGAGGGATTAACCCGGGCACTTTTCAAAATCCCCACCAATATCGGTATTACCGCAACCATTGTAGAAGAGGAGCCCTTACCACCAGGCCATGTCTGGCTTAAAGAGGGTAGCCCTGGCAGTGGAAGATACGCCTGAGGAGGAGCTTGTTGAAATGCAGGACAAACAGGACGAGTTCACTAAGATTATGATGGAGCTCATGCTTGAAGGCAGGATATTGGTTGTCGATAGTGAGGAGGGCGAGTGTTTCAGGTTGAGTGACCGGGAGCTCAAGAAATTATCAGACTGGTATTACGCCCAGGAGGAAAAAGACCGTATGGTTTACTTAATGGGCGCAGAGACAATAATGTTCGAAACAAAATGGCCCATGGCCATGCGTGAGGCGGATAAATGAAAACTATTCTTTTGACCATTTTTCTGTGGTTGTTGTCACGCAAAGGTTGTAAGTTCTATATTTTAGACAGCGTTCCTGGGAGGAACGTAAAGAAAGGAGGAGCTGATGGCTAATATTTTGTCAAAGATGTCCCGGGGAGTGCCGAACTTTTTACCACTCGAGACGTATTGTAAGCGCTGCTTTGAATCACTGGTTCTTTTCAACTGGAATACAAAAGTAGCCATTATAACATGTAACAACGGGGCCTGCCCGTGTTATAGAACCCCGGTCGGGGAATTGAAAGTAAAAGAGCGTTCGGGGGAAGAACGATAGAAAGGAGGTCATATTATGGGAGCCATTGATGAACACTGGTGCAGCGACTGTAAGAAAACACTGGATAAAAAAAGGGATGAGTACCTCGACCTGGAGAATATCAGGCTAAAAGAATTCCCGGGGAAGAAGGGGCTCCTCTGTAAGGAATGTCTCCAAAAGCCTGAGTATGAGGGTCTGAGAAAGCTACTAGGTGCTGGTAATCCCGATTTCCGGCCGTTTATAGATTGCGCTCTCCATACCGTCTGTTCTACCTTTAAGGCAGTCAAGAATAGAGCAGTGAGGTGCGGTCATATTGCTGCTATAGGTGACACAGTGTACTGCAAGAGACGGCATCCAGGGTCAGTTAAGTTGCCAGTAGAGCGGTCAGAAAGGTTGAGGTTAGAGCAAAAATTGCTGTTGAAGACTATAAGGCGGATGGTTCGGGGCATGCCCCCAGAGATGGCGGCAGCTTTCGGCAATGCCTTTACCCAGGGTGCAAGCAATATTTGGGTACCCCCCAGTGCTGTTATTGCTAAAAAAGTAGGCGAGTCGGAGAGCGTATAAACAGCGTTCGGAGGCAGAACTATGCCTAGTTGCGGGAACGACAAGTGGTGACAATTATATTATTTGTCGGACAGTTTAGCAATTCACTTTTGTAAACTGAGACAAAGGAGGCATTATGAGAGTAATAGGAATCGACCTGACAGGTTCAGAGAAGAGGGCAAGTGGGGTAGCTTGCCTGTGTGATACTGAGGTTATGGAGACCCAAAGATTGAAGTCGGACCAGGACATCGAGGATTTTGTGCTGGATAGGGCTCCGGACTTGGTATCAATCGACTCGCCATTATCGCTTCCTGAAGACTCCAAGAAGATATACCGGGATTGTGAGCTGGCGCTAAAGAGGAGGGGGATTGGTGTCTATTGGTGCCTCCTCCCATCTATGAAGAACCTCACTATGCGGGGGATATCACTGGCTGATAGGCTGCGGGCCAGGAAAATTCCGGTCATCGAGAGCTACCCAGGGGCAGCTCAGGACATTTTGAATATACCGAGGAAAATCAAGGGAGCCGCTGTGCTGGCTGCCGGTCTGGCAAATTATGGGATTTGGGGAAATCTAAACGTCTCGCATGATGAGCTGGACGCGGTTACTTCTGCCATAGTGGGGATTCTCTATCTCAAGGGAGACTACGAGGCGCTAGGGTGCCTTATATTACCGAAAAAGCCTGGCTAGCCAGCGTTCCCAGCCAGAACGCTGAGTTGAGGTGATGATGAGTAAACATGATTTGAGTTTCAAACCGGAGCCGGAAGATTGGAAGCGAGGCTATGTTACCAGGGACAGGTATAAGGAACTGGTTAAGGCAGGGGTTATAAGCCGTGGCGACGAGATAGAACGTGGCTTTGACGAAGAAATAGAGGGAATAGGGTTCCTACTGTTAATGAAGAGTGGCTACATTGTTCATCATCCGCCTATGCCCGATAAGTATAACTTACCTAAAAGGCAGCAAAAATCACGGAAATAGGAGGCAAAAATGAAGGAAAAAAGCGGTAAAAAAGCGGTAAAAATGAGGACCAAGGAGATTCAGAAAGCTATTAAGCTACTTGGATGGCTTGCAGTCAGCGAAAGAATACGGACCCCGGAAGACAGAGCAATCTTTGGTCTACTCAGCCAGGAATTTAACGCTGAACAGAGAGCGATAGAAGACGCGAGATTGAAGAAACACCACATCACATTCTAAGCCGGAACGCCGGGGGGGAAATTATGGCCAACAAACTAACTGAATACCAAAGGGGTTACCTGGACGGATTAAAAGACAAGCCTATGAGAAAGGCGGCCAGCCTGGTCAGAGAGATTAAGCCGGAATTACTTGATTACCCGGTGGCCATGCGGGGCAAGAAGACAGCCTATGCCTCGCCAAGAGACTGGGCCGAGACAAGGAAGTGGCTCGATGAATCTAAGAAGGGTGGCTGTGAATTTGTTTTGGTTGCCTTCCCGGAGGTCTTGGGGGATAACTACATGGATGTTATATCCATGCTCTCTTTAGTAGCTGAATATAGCATGCACATAGCTATAGTCCGGAAAAGCCCCTTCCTGGTGAAGTGGGCAGGGAATTTTCCAATCTTCATGGTACCAGAGAAATAGCGCTCGGGGCAGAGCGCCAGGAGGGAGGCTAAGATGTTGGAAAGCAAGGCATCATTCTCCGAGGACAGGCGGTACCGGTTTTCGTTATACCGGCGGTGGGCGGAGTTGGGGGCTGAGGTATTATTTATTTGCCTCAATCCGTCTACCGCTGACGAGCATTACGATGACCCGACGGTGTGGCGGTGTGTCAATTTCGCCAGGGACTGGGGATTCAGAGGGATGTGGCTAGGTAACCTCTTCGCCCTGGTAACCACAGACCCGGCGAAACTTTCTACGCCCGAGATTTATGAGGTGTTTGACCCGGTTGGCCGTGGTAATGACCTGGCGCTGAAGGCGATGGCGGCGCGGTGCGCCATAGTAGTCTATGCGTGGGGTAACCATGGCCGCATTGCTAACAGGGGCCGGCAGGTAGCTGATATGATAATCATGGCCCGGTGTTTTGGAATCAATAAGACTGGGGAGCCAAAACATCCGCTTTATCTACCGAGACATGCGCAACTAATCAGATTCCGAAGACAGGGTTCGGAGTGAGTTAAAGGGTCAAAATGTCTAAGTCTAAAAAGAGAGGGCGCAGGACCAGGGAAGGTACCCTGGGCATTCCGGGGCTGCCTAGAGAAAAGATGTTGGGTGCTGTCCCCTCTGACACACCAATGGAAAAAGGTAAGAGGGTGTCGAAATTACTCGACGATGAAACCCCG
>JAUVYB010000048.1 GCA_030603275.1 Deltaproteobacteria bacterium
GGGTGGCCTTCACCTCGCCTTATTGATAATTTCACTCGTCATGACGAGTGCTTCATCTTTGAGAGGGGGGTAGCGGACGCTACAGTAATATCTAATACAGATAGCGGTCTCCAGCGCCTCACAGCTTTAGGGTATCACCGGTGATACCCCTGCCCAGGCTCAATCACCTATAAAGCAGCTCCTCTGGCGGCGGCGGTTGGTTTTTCTTATACCGCGCCTTACGTATTCCAGCGATTCTCTTGGGTGTAGATTCCAGGGTTGCTGTAGCCCTTGGGCTTACGCGGGCAAAAGCGATTTTCTTCCCCTTGGTTACAGTGGGCTCGAATATCCCCATCTCGATGGTCAGCTCCTCCGGAGGCTCTCCCCTCCAGGTATAGATCGTTTCCCCTGGCTTTCCCTTACGAATTTTAGCCAACGGCGGGGGCTTTCTTGAATATAGGATATCCACCTTCTCCCCCTTGCGATAAGGGGGCAAGACAGAGATCCAGTATAGTCCCTGTTTCCATGAAACAATGCCCGGTCTTTCAGGAGATCCCTTAACATCTTTTACTAAAGCCTTGCCCCTGCGGATTACTGATATCCCCTTTTCTGGTGGAGGTATACTCGTTTCTGGCGGTGGCGGTGGTGTCCTGGGCATCCTGAATGGCTGTTCTCTAGGTAGACGCTCTGGTTTTGTTATCCTGGATATTCTTGGCATTCTCTCCTCTCCTTTCCGAGGTAATCGCGCTCTCGATGGAGCTGTCACCCTCATTCTGGCTCGCTCCCTCATTCCTCGGGCAAGCCGTACTCCAGCTATGCCGGCAAACTCTTTGTATCTCAACTCGGCCCTGGGTGAGTATCGGCTGGGAAGCTCGCTGAAAAGCCTGGTGTAGACCTTTGCCCTGGTGTTAAGACGCGAGCGCAGGTCCCTAACCGAAGCATTGTAAGCTACCCTTAACTCCTCAAGCCCCTGTAATACCGAGGTCCGCCTTGCCCCTTCAAGCCCCCGGGCATAGCGTGAGATCCTGCCCATCTGCATCTCCAGCGAGATCAGTCGTTCAACCTCTGATGTAAGGTCGGGGGCTATTCCCCCAGTAGCCTTAAGACGTACTTCCTTTGTCAAACCCTGCTTGAATATGTCGCGGACCGTATTATAGGCACCCTGGGCCTTGAGCTTATACAGCTGTGTTAGTGTTGGCGCCCGTGCCCCGATACCGAGATCGACATCCATGCCGAGGGAACGAGCTATGCGCTGGATCCTTACCGGGGCCTCCCCCCACTGCTCGGCACTGCGCTGAATGAGCCTGGCCATCTGGGTGCTGAGACTTTCCATTTTGACGCCGTCAATAACTGCCGCTTTCGGGACAACCCCACCGGGCAATTCCCCCTTCAATACACTCATCGGGTGCAGGTCGATGGCGCGCTCCCAATACCCCCGGGCGAAGACCTCAACCGCCGCCCCTCCTTTCGGTGTGGCAACGACCCGTGTTTTAACCTTGGCCGAATCCGCTATGACATCAGCGAGCTGTCGTGCCGCCCTCATGGGGTTTACCACGGCGGCATCAAGATCCCTGGGTATCCTTGTTCCCGTTTGAACATATTCGGAAAAGCCGCCATAGACGGTAGCATCGGGGTTGCGCTTGAACCAGTTGTGTACTGCGGGCCCAGCCTTCTTCGGGATATTGTCGACGACTCCGAAGTCAACCGATTTGACAGCTACAATAGGTTTGCCCTGCATGGCACGGATAAACTCGATGCTTCGCATAAGCCAGTTTTTGTTTACTTCCTGCAGCAGTAAAACAGGGATACGCTCGCCGCCGATACCGCGGGTGAAGAGGACCGCCGGGTTTCCCTTGGCATCCAAAACGGGCAACAGCTTGGTCCCTGGCGGGTAAAAGTTCTCGAGCTCTATCCACTGCTTGTACTGCTTGAATACCGGGAGCAGGCCCTCGGGCATCTTGCCTTTGGCCATCATCTGCATGGCCCGCCGCTCCATCTCCTCTATACTGCCCGCCTCCATCACCCATTTGGGGAGCTGCTGAACGCCCGCGGTGCGGATAACGGCAAAGGTTGGCAGAGACTTGGTCTTGCCTATTGTTTGCCCGGCCTCGTTTACAATTTTAGCCCCGTCCTGGAGCCAGCCGAGCACTTTATTCGCTTTATCGACAGCTACTCCTCCTTGTAGCAGGCGCCCGACTTCAATATTGCCCTTAAATAGCCTGCCGCCCTCGCCCACCTTTGCTATAACCTCGCCAGCGGGACCGATAATCTTGCTGCCCAGCTTTATGTTCCCGATTATTCCAGTCTTGCCGAAGACCTTGCCGGCATCCACGACATCGCCGATAATGGTTGCTCCCCTCATGGCATAGACGGGCTTTATGCCTGTGGCGCTGCTGAAGGTGAGCTTATAATACCCCCACGGCGCGGTAAACATGCCTTCAGGACCTATCTTTATGCCCTTGCCGACTTGGGGGAAGCCAGCGCTGGCATGCACCGTGGCGTCGCCGAGGATATCCTGCAGCCCGGTTCCGCTGTAGTGGATTATCTCCCCGGTCCCGGGGACACGCACCTTAAGGCTGCTCTTGCCTGCCGTGGCTGCCTCGCTCACCATCTCCATGGC
>JAUVYB010000020.1 GCA_030603275.1 Deltaproteobacteria bacterium
CAAAGGAGCTTCCTCAAGTCCTTTGTAGAAAGGATTGAGGTGGATGAGTCAGAAGTAAAGGTACATTATACTATCCCTATGCCTCCGCATAGTGTCTCAGAGGAAACCGTGGGAGTTTTACCTTTCGTACACCACGGTTGAAGGAGAGGGGGATAAAGGGGGTGAGGTAGATAAGCCCTTCTTTTTAGCCCAAAATTCTAGTAGAATAGGCGGGTGATAAGAGAGGGTTCCACCCCCATCCGCCGCCAGTACCTCAAAATCAAGCAGCAGTACCCGCAGGCGATTGTGTTTTTCCGCCTGGGCGATTTCTACGAGACCTTTGACGAGGACGCCAAACTCGCCTCCCGTGAGCTGGAGATTGTCCTCACCTCGCGGAGTATGGGCAAGGATCACAAGGTGCCCATGGCGGGCATTCCCTATCATGCTCTGGATAACTACCTGGCGCGGCTCATCAGCCGCGGCTATAAGGTTGCCATCTGCGAGCAGGTGACCAAACCCGGCGAGACTAAGGGCCTGGTGGAACGGGAAGTAGTCCGTCTGGTAACACCGGGCACGGTGGTAGAGCCCGGCCTGCTGGAGAGCAAGAGCAACAACTATCTGGTCAGCCTGGTGTGGGGCGAGGACGGGGTGGGGCTGGCCTACGTTGACATTACCACCAGCGAGTTCGCCACCACCCAGCTTCCCCCCCACCGCCTTGTCCCCGAACTGGAGCGGCTCAAGCCCTCGGAGATTATCGCCGCCGAAAGCGCGGAGTTGCCCGGTTTAGGTTTAGACGCTTCGCTGACCCGCCTTGAGGACTACTGGTTTGAGCTTGAGACCGCCACCCAGGCTCTCCTCGACCACTTCGGCGTATCCACCCTGGACGGCTACGGCTGCGGCCACCTGCCCCTGGCGGTAAGGGCCGCCGGCGCCATCGTCCACTATATACAGGAGACGCAGAAGAGGGTGCTGGGGCAGCTCAGCCACCTTACAACATATACCACCGACGCCTTCATGGCGCTGGACGTGCAGACCCAGAGAAATCTGGAGCTTTTTCAGGCAAGCCGCTACGGGACTGCCGGCGGCTCACTGCTGGCCAGCATTGATTTAACCAGGACGGCGATGGGGGGCAGGCTTCTCCGGCGCTGGCTGGGCCAGCCCCTGCTTGACATAACTGAGCTAAACAAGCGGCAGGATGCCATCGGGTGGTTTGCCGATAACACACTGGCGCGCAGCCGGGCTATATCATCCTTAAGTGAGGTGGCTGACTGCGAGCGTCTGATTAACCGTATAAAAAGCGGCATCGCCATCCCCCGCGAGCTGATTGCCCTCCGCCGCAGTTTAGAGGTCATCCCCGGGCTGGCAGAGGTCATTGAGCCTGTAGGCTGGCTTAAAGACGAGCTAAAGCCCTGCCCCGAAGTGGTTGATTTAATTTCACAGGCCATCGTGGAATCGCCGGGCAGCCTGGAACAGGGCGGGGTAATCAGGCGGGGCTTCTCCGACGAACTGGATAACCTCCGTTTATCTTCTAAAAACGCCAAACAGTACCTGGCCGATTTGGAGCGCACCGAAAGGGAAAAAACGGGGATTAAGTCGCTCAAGGTAGGCTTTAACAGGGTCTTCGGCTACTACATTGAGGTATCCAGGCCCAATCTATCTCAAGTCCCTCAGGACTATATCCGCAAGCAGACACTGGTCAACGGCGAGCGCTTCTTCACCCCGGAGCTAAAAGAGTACGAGTCTTTAATCTTAAACGCACAGGACAGGATTTCAGAGCTCGAGGCCCAGCTCTTCCGCCAGGTCTGCCAGCAGGTGGGAGCGGAGTCCGGGCGCATCTCGGCCTCGGCAGGAGCTTTAGCCGATATAGACGCCTTCTCCGCACTGGCCGAGGTCGCCGTCCGCCACAGCTATATCCGCCCCACCCTCACCACCGATAACACCATAGACATCTCCGGCGGGCGCCACCCCGTTGTCGAACGGACTCTGGACGCAGGCAGCTTCGTCCCCAACGATACCTTCCTCTCCAACGACGACGCCCAGCTGATTGTCCTCACCGGCCCCAATATGTCGGGCAAGTCCACCTATCTGCGGCAGGTTGCCCTGCTTGTCCTGCTGGCGCAGGTCGGCAGCTTTGTCCCCGCCGCCTCGGCCACCATCGGCCTGGTCGACCGCATCTTCACCCGCATCGGTGCCCGCGAAGACCTGCCCGCCGGCCAGTCTACCTTCATGGTGGAGATGGTGGAAACGGCCAATATCCTTAATAACGCCACCCCCCGCTCCCTGATTATCCTGGACGAAATCGGCCGCGGCACCAGCACCTACGACGGGCTTTCCATCGCCCGCGCCGTCGCCGAGTATATCCACAGCTATCCCAAACTGGGGGCCAAGACCCTCTTTGCCACCCACTACCACGAGCTGGTCGAGCTGGCCGGTTTCCTGCCCCGCGTTAAGAACTTCAATGTCGCCGTCGCCGAGGACAGGGGAGAGGTCACTTTTCTCTATAAGATTGTCCCCGGCGGCGTTGATCGGAGCTACGGCATCCACGTGGCCAAGCTGGCCGGCCTGCCCAAATCGGTGGTGCACCGCGCCCGCGAGGTTTTAGAGGAGCTGGAGGACGGCAGCAAGCAGGCTTTAGTTAAGCGCCGCCGCAAAGAGGCTCTGCCTCAACAGCTGCCCTTGCTGGGGCAGAAATCACCGCTCTTTGATGAATTAGAGAAGCTGGATGTAGATTCCATGACCCCGCTGGAAGCCATCACCAGGCTTTATGAACTGCAGAAAAAGGCGAGGGAGGGATAGCCCCCGCCCCCATTTATATCTATACCCGCCCTCCGCCCTTTTATGGTAACGGGCTAAAGCCCTTTTTGCCCCAATAATTGGGATTAAAGAAGAAGATAAGGGATAGTTATATAGATTGTAATGATGGAATTAATACTTCTGTAATGAGTGTAATAAGAATTACCCAAGTTAAATAGCTTAAGATAACTTTTCGTACTCGCTTAACTATGAATTTATCTGCTTCTATCGGTGCTATTATACATAGAATCAGGCCTAGTATTATAATCCAGTAAATCTTTGTACCAATTTCAATGAATGGCAAAACTGCTATTATTGTTGCAGCTACATAGATAGCAGCCTTCAATATGTTGATAATTCTCTTGATCCAATCAAAAAATTCGTCCATTTGGTCTTGTCTTTATTATTTATTGCTAATTGCTGCAAGAGCTAAAACGCCAAACAATATAAAAAGGCCCGCCTTTAGGTTGTCTTGCTGTTCTTTATTAGCTTTTAGCTTAACCAAGTAATCAGTAACCTCGGAGATTGCAAGTTCTGGGCTTGTAGTTGTAAAGCTTATATATTCTAAGTTGCTGATAAAACCTTTTAACTCGACGCCTTTTTCAACTACAGGGACTATTAATCTGTTAGCTTTTTGTGCGTAACCTATCTCTTGATTGACCCACGCTGACCTATCTCCATTCTTAGTCATAATAGCGATGACGCAATCGCTCCAATTGATTGCATTTTCAATTTTATTCGGCAATTCCACCCCGGGTTGCGGAGATAGCTCCGCAACATAAGTTTGCAGACCATTCATTTGTAGTGAATCGCTAAATTGATACACGACGCCCAGATCACCAGTGCTATGACTTATAAAAACTTTAAATGCCATGATTTCCCTCCTTTCTTTCAGTATTTGTGTTAATTTCACCTATAATTACTTTACATAAAAAGCCTCACTCCTGTCAACCCCCATTTGTCACCCCTTTTCCCCCCTGTTTTAAGGGGTAAAAGGGGCGTTAGCCCCTTCAAAAAAATAACCTCCCCCTCTCTTTTGAAGGAGAGGGGGATAAAGGGGGTGAGGTAGATAAATAATCTCATTGTCATAGCTGGCCGGGTGTGCTATATTTTGGGTAATGAAAGCCCAGATTAAGGCTGTTCCCAAGGGCACGGTTACCTCGCCCGAGGGGTTCTTTGCCGGAGCTGTGAGCGCCGGGATAAATGAAAGAGCCGCCGGCAAGCTGGACCTGGCTGTCCTCTTTTCCGAAACGCCCTGTGTGGCGGCGGCGGTGTTTACCACCAGCAAGCTTAAATCGGCCCCGGTGGTTCTCACCCGGCAGCGGCTGGAGCGGGGCAGGGCGGGGGCGGTGGTGGTCAATAGCGGCTGTGCCAACGCCTTTACCGGCGAGCACGGTCTGGTCGATGCCGCCGAGGTGGCCGGTCTGGTTGCCGAAGGCATCGGCATTGACCCCAAAGACGTGCTGGTGGCCAGCACCGGCGTTATCGGCGTGCGCCTGCCGATGAAGCGCATCCGGCCGGCGGTGGAACGGATTATCATGTCCCGCGATGGCGGTAGTGACCTGGCAAAGGCGATGATGACCACAGATACCCTGCCCAAGGAGACGGCGGTCGGCGTCAAGGTAGGGGATAGCGAATTTACCATCGGCGGTGCCGCCAAGGGTTCGGGGATGATTCACCCCGATATGGCCACGCTGCTCTGCTTCCTCACCACCGACGCCCCCGTGGAGACGGGCTTTCTAAAAGGTGCGCTAAAAAAGGCGGTGGACGCATCGTTCAACATGATTTCGGTTGACGGCGATACCAGCCCCAGCGATACGGTACTGCTTCTGGCCAACGGTATGGCCGGCGGCGAGCCGATATCGGCGGACAGCCCGCAGGCTGATGCCTTCCGGCAGGCGCTGGAGCGGGTCTGCGTCTATCTGGCCAGGCTTATCGCCGCTGACGGCGAGGGGGCGACCAGGCTCATTGAGGTTGTTATTAACGGCGCCGCCAGCGGGCTTGAGGCAAGAAAGGCGGCCCGGGCGGTGGTAAGCTCGGTGTTGGTCAAGGCGGCCATTCACGGCGCCGACCCTAACTGGGGGCGGGTGGTGGCGGCGGTGGGTAGCAGCGGGGCAGATATGGATGAAGGCAGGATTGACCTTTACCTCGGCGAAACTCAGGTAATAAAGGCGGGCAGGGCGCTACCTGCCGGCAAGCGGGTGGTAAATAAGCTTTTGAAGAGCAAGGAGATAAATCTAAGCGTGAATCTTAATCTGGGCAAGGGGAGCGCCACCGCCTGGGGCTGTGACCTCTCCGAGGAATACGTCGCCATTAACAGCGAGTACATGACATAAAGTATGGGTAGTAAATTGGACAAGGCAATCGTAATCAAGCTCGGCGGCGCCACTCTGGGCAGCCACGATACCACCATTGCCGATATCGCCGCTATGCAGCAGCAGGGCAGGTCGCTGGTGCTCATCCACGGCGGCGGCAAGATGATAACCGGCTGGCTGAAAAAGCGCGGCATTAAAACCCGCTTTATCAGCGGCGAGCGCGTTACTGACGAACAGACCCTTGAGGTGGTGGTCTCGGTGCTGGCGGGGGTGGTCAATAAAGAGATTGTGGCCGATATCAACGCCCGCGGCGGAATGGCTATAGGCATCAGCGGCGTTGACGGGGCTTTAATCCAGGGAAAAATTAAGAACAGGGAGCTGGGCTATGTCGGCGAGGTGGCCAAAATCAACCCCGCCCCCCTGGAGGCGCTGCTTCAGGCCGGCTATATGCCGGTGGTGGCGCCCATCGCCATCGACGTTAAGGCGGAAAAGGCCCCCCGCGTGCTTAATATTAATGCCGATATTGTCGCCGGCGAGATTGCCGCCGCCATCGGCGCCGAAAAGCTGGTCTTCCTGACCGATGTCGCCGGTGTTTCCGACCGTTCCGGCAATCTGCTTTCTTATCTCTCCCCCGGTGAGGCCGAGGCTCTGGTGGCTTCGGGCACGGCGTCGGGTGGGATGATTCCCAAGATTACGGCCTGCCTGAGGGCTTTATCGGGGGCTTCGGCGGCCTGTATTATCGCCGACGGGCGCCAGTCGCACGCCCTCCTTGATGATATTAACGGCAAGGGCGGCGGCACTGTAATAAAGAAATAAGGAGATATTTTAAAGGGGCGGAGCCTCCCCCCGTTTTATATCTATTCCCGCCCACCACCCTTTAGTGGAAGGGTTACGGAGCCCCCTTTCAGGGAGTAAAATAAAGGAGATTAAAAAAGGGCAAATCCCCTCCCCGAATATTTTATCTTTTCCCACCCACCGCCCTTATAAGGTAGGGGTTACGCCTCCCCTCTTAGGGGAGTAAAATAAAAAAGAAGAAATAAAAATGACCGACTGGCAGGAAATAGAAAAAAAATACTACATGCAGACCTTCGTGCGCCTGCCCCTGACCATCGTCAAGGGCAAGGGGCCCTATGTCTGGGACGATGAGGGTAGGCAGTACCTGGACTTTGTCGGCGGCTGGGCGGTGACCACTCTGGGGCACTGCCACCCGGCGCTGACCAGGGCGCTTACCGAGCAGGCCAACCTGCTCATCCAGACCTCCAACCAGTTCTACACCGTCCCCCAGCTCCAGCTGGCGCAGCTTCTGGTGGAAAACAGCTGCCTGGACAAGGTCTTCTTCGGCAACAGCGGCGCCGAGGCCAACGAGGGGGCGGTTAAGCTGGCGCGCCGCTACGGCCAGCTTAACTTAAATGGCGCCTACGAGGTCATCAGCACCTTCAGCTCCTTTCACGGGCGCACCCTGGCCATGGTGGCGGCCACCGGCCAGCCCAAATTCCAGCAGTCTTATCCGCCCCTCCCCACCGGCTTCGTCAATGTCCCGTTCAATAATATCGAAGCCGTAAAGGCGGCAACTAACGGGCGCACCTGCGCCGTGATGCTGGAGCCCATCCAGGGCGAGGGCGGGGTTAACCTACCCGACGAAGGCTACCTGCCCGCCATACGCCAGTGGTGTGACCAGAAGGGCATCCTGCTCATTTTAGACGAGATTCAGACCGGCGTCGGCAGGACGGGAACGCTCTTCGCCTACGAGCAATACGGCATTGAACCTGATATAATGACCCTGGCCAAGGGTCTGGCCAACGGCGTGCCCATCGGGGCTATTTTAGCTAAAGAAAAAGCCTCGGTCTTTGTCCCCGGCGAGCACGGCTCTACCTTCGGTGGCAATCCCCTGGCCTGCGCCGCCGGCTACGCCACGGTAAGGTTCGTTATTGATAATAACATCGCCGGGAAGGCAAAAGAGGTGGGGCACTATCTTATCGAAGGGCTGGAGAGGATGAAGCCCAAGTTCCCCTCCATCACTGATATTCGGGGGCGGGGACTGCTGGTGGCGCTGGAATTTAATGATGACATCGCACCGGCGCTGGTGACGGCCTGCCTGGAGCGGGGCCTGCTGGTCAATCAATTAAAGCCCAACGCCCTGCGCTTTATGCCTCCGCTCATCATCGGCAAGAAAGAGGTCGACGAGGCTTTAGATATACTGGATAAAGCGCTGGTTAGCGTGGCAAAATAATGGAGAATCATTATGGCTGAAAAAGTAGTGCTGGCTTACAGCGGCGGCGTGGATACCTCGGTAGCCATCAGGTGGCTAAAGGAGAAGTATAATCTGGATGTTATCGCCTTCAGCGTTGATGTCGGCAACGAGCCCGATTTCCCGGCGATTAAGGAAAAAGCACTCAAATTAGGCGCGGTCAAGGCGGTGGTCGCCGACGCCAGGGAGGCTTTCGTCGACGAGTTCGTCTTTCCGGCGCTCAAAGCCAACGCCCTCTATCAGGGGCAGTACCCCCTGGCGACGGCTCTGGCCCGCCCGCTTATGGCACGGTTGCTGGTGGAAACGGCTCTAAAAGAAGGGGCCAAATCGGTGGCCCACGGCTGCACCGGCAAGGGCAACGACCAGGTGCGCTTTGATGTCAGCGTGGCCGGCCTGGCTCCCGACCTTAAAATCCTGGCCCCCGCCCGCGACTGGGAGATGACCCGCGATGAGACTATCGACTACGCCAAACGCCATAATATTCCCCTCCCCGTTACCGCCGAAAGTCCCTACTCCATAGACCAGAACCTGTGGGGGCGCAGCATCGAGTGCGGGGTCATGGAAGACCCCTGGGCCGAGCCACCCGAAGACGCTTTCATCTGGGTCAAATCAATTGCCGGTACACCGGATAAGGCGGAGTATGTCGAGATTGGCTTTGAGAAGGGCATTCCGGTGACGCTTAACGGTAATAAAATGGACGGCATCGCACTTATCCAGCAGGCCAACGACCTGGCCGGCAAACACGGCGTAGGCCGCATTGACCATATAGAAGACAGGGTGGTCGGCATCAAGTCCCGCGAGGTCTACGAAGCCCCGGCGGCGCTGCTATTGATTCAGGCGCACAAGGCCCTGGAGTCGCTGACACTATCAAAAGAGCAACTTCGCTTCAAGCAGATTGTATCCGCCGAGTATGCCGACCTTGTCTATAACGGCCTCTGGTTCACCTCGTTCCGGGAAGACCTGGCCGCCTATGTCGAATCCTCCCAGCGCTTCGTCACCGGCACGGTCAGGCTGAAGCTGCATAAAGGCAGTGCCAGCGTTGTCGGCCGCAAGTCCCCCTGCTCCCTCTACCGCCACGACCTGGCCACCTATGATAAAGGTGATACTTTTGACCAGAGTGCCGCCGTCGGCTTTATCCATCTCTGGGGCTTGCCCGCCCGCACACAGGCAAAGGTGCATGGGGGAGCTGAAGCTGAAGTTGTGTCGAGAGAGCTAGAACCTATCACTCCGCGAGAAAGAGAAATACTCAAATATTTAAGTGTAGGTTATACAAACAAAGAAATTGCTATTAAACTTGGTATTAGTGAGCAAGTGGTTAGTAGTCATTTTCAATCAATTAGACACAAGCTGCATATTCCCTCTTACTTTGAATCCTTGTTGCCAAGTATGGAAGCAGAGGAAATTAAAAAGGGGAAAGGAAAATGAGCCAAATAAGGGGCCGCTTTAAAAAGGCGGCGGATAAAAAAGTGGACCAGTACACCGCCTCCATCCCCTATGACTGGCGCCTCTACCCCTACGACATCGCCGGCAGCGTCGCCCACGCCCGCATGCTGGCCAGGCAGGGCATCATCACGGACAAGGAGGCGGAGACCATCGTCATCGGCCTTAACGGCATCAAGGAGGAGATAGCTTTAGGCCAGTTCCTCTTCAAGGCGGAGCTGGAAGACATCCACATGCACGTCGAGGCCCGCCTGGTAGAGAAAATCGGCGAGGTGGGGGGCAAGCTCC
Organism: Deltaproteobacteria bacterium; assembly: GCA_030603275.1. Classification (GTDB taxonomy): domain Bacteria; phylum Chloroflexota; class Dehalococcoidia; order Dehalococcoidales; family BS750m-G39; genus JABMRW01. The sequence goes on from JAUVYB010000020.1 coordinate 9,064, forward strand.
ACACCGCCCGCTCCCGCAACGACCAGGTGGCGCTGGATATGCGCCTCTTTACCAGGGACGCCGTCGCCAACACACTGGTCGAACTCGGCGAGTTCCAGCGGGCGCTGGTCGGTTTAGCCGAGGCCAACAAAGAAGTAATCATTCCCGGCTATACCCACCTGCAGACGGCGCAGCCCGTCCTGCTGGCGCACCATCTTTTAGCCTATTTTGAGATGCTCCAGCGCGATACCGCCCGCTTTATAGACTGCCTCAAGCGCGTTGATGTCATGCCGCTGGGCAGTGGCGCACTGGCCGGCGTCGCCTATAATATTGACCGCGAATTTTTAGCTAAAGAGCTTGGCTTCAGCCAACTCAGCCGGAACAGCCTGGACGCCGTCTCGGACAGGGACTTTATTTTAGAGTATGAAGCGGCTGTCAGCTTCTGCATGATGCACCTTTCAAGATTGGCCGAGGAGATTATTCTATGGTCATCGGCAGGGTTTGGCTTTATCGAGCTTGACGAAGCCTACGCCACCGGCTCCAGCATCATGCCCCAGAAGAAGAACCCCGATGTCGCCGAGCTGGCGCGGGGCAAGACGGGGCGCGTCTACGGTAACCTTATGGCCCTGCTCACCACCATGAAGGCGCTGCCCCTGGCCTATAACCGCGATCTGCAGGAGGATAAAGAGGGCTTCTTCGATACCGTGGACACATTGCTATCCACGCTCAATGTCTTCGCCGGCATGGTCAAGAGCCTCAAGGTAAATGCCGAAAACGCCAGGGCGGCGGTGGAGAAGGGCTATATACTGGCCACCGACCTGGCCGACTATCTGGTAAAGAAAGGCATGGCCTTTCGGGCCGCCCACGAGATAGTGGCCAGGCTGGTGAGCTATGCGGTGGAGCAGGATAAATCACTCGGTGAACTCACCCTCGCCGAGTATAAAAAGTTCTCCAAGCTATTTGAAAAAGACGTCTTCGCTATAACTATTGAATCCTCTATCGCCGCCCGCGATGTAGTCGGCGGCACCGCCCCCAGACAGGTAGCCGGGGCTTTAGCGGCGGCCAAGAAAACAATCGGAGCCAGGGGTGGCAAATAAACCGGAGGTCAAGCTCGCCCCCTCCATCCTCTCCGCCGATTTTGCCCGCCTCGGCGAGCAGGTTGCCGAAGCGGCTAACGCCGGCGCCGACTATATCCATATAGATGTCATGGACGGGCAGTTCGTCCCCCCCATCACTATAGGCGCACAGGTGGTGGCGGCCATTCGTAAATGGACGGGCCTCCCCCTTGATGTCCACCTCATGATTGAGACTCCGGAGCGGCAGATTGCCCAGTTCGCTCAGGCCGGCGCCGATATTATCACCGTACATATAGAGACCTGCCCCGATATTGAGCAGGTGGTGCGGTCAATCAAAGACCTGGGGGTCAGGGCGGGCGTTTCCCTAAACCCGGGGACGCCGGCAAGCGCCGTCAGCAAAATACTGCCGGAAATAGACCTGCTGCTGGTGATGACGGTCAATCCCGGCTACGGCGGCCAGCCCTTCATTGAATCAACGCTGGAAAAGATAGCCGGTTTACGGGCGGAGCTGGATGAGAAAAACTTACCCGCCGAATTAGAGGTGGACGGCGGCATCAATGTTGAAGTCGCTCCAGGGGTGGTCAAAGCGGGAGCCAGGGTGCTGGTAGCCGGGGCGGCGGTGTTCGGTTCGGGGCAGACGGTAGCTCAAGCCCTCAAGGAGTTGAGGGCGAGCTTAGCTTAGCCAGCTTGTGATGGGTGCGCAGGCAGCGGGTGCACAGCTTCATCTTTTTGGGCTTACCATCGATGGTTAAGGTCACCGGGTGTATATTGGGCGTCCACTGGCGGTTGGTATGCCGCTTAGAGTGGCTCACATTATGACCGAATTGAGGTGTTTTGCCACAGATATCGCACTTCAAGTTTTTTTCTCCTTTGACTAATGGGCCGATTTAGGGTAGAATTCCGTCCATAAATATTAACACAGCCGGCCCCCTGTGGCAAGGATGAGGTAAGATGGCAGAGGCTAACTCCATCAGCGGTAAAGATTTGCAGGAGATGTTCACCGCCGCTACCGGCTGGCTGGAGAAGAGTGCCGCCGACGTAGACGCCCTCAATGTTTTCCCCGTCCCCGATGGCGATACCGGCACCAACATGCTGCTCACCATGCGTTCCTCCATTGAGGACGCCTATCAGGTGGCTAATAACAGTGTTTCGGCGGTGGCACAGGCCATAGCCCGGGGGGCGCTGATAGGGGCCAGGGGCAACAGCGGGGTCATACTGTCCCAGATATGGAACGGCCTGGCCCAGGGCCTTGACGAAAAAGAGACCATGACCGGCGCCGACCTGGTTCAGGGCCTCCTGCTGGCGTCCAGGACGGCCTATAACGGTTTAAGCAACCCGGTGGAGGGGACAATCCTCACCGTCATCAGGGAGGCGGCGGAGGCGGCGGAAAAGCATGCGTCTGAAGTCAGCAATGATTTAATCTCGGTTATGGAAGCCACCGTGGAAGCCGCCAGGGAATCGGTAGCCAACACCCCCACCCTGCTGCCCGTGCTCAAGGAGTGCGGGGTGGTGGATGCCGGGGGGCAGGGCCTCTATACCATACTGGAAGGCGCCCTCCACTACCTTAAAGGCGAAACCGAACAGCTTAAACTGCGCCGCCCCTGGATGGTGGCCAGCAGCATACCCCTCACCACCAGGGCCCCCCAGATGGTGGGTGCGGAGGACGAAGTCCCCTACGGCTACTGCACCAATTTCGTCATCAAGGGCGCCGAGCTTGACCCGGAAAAGCTCCGCAGGCGGCTGGAGAAGAAGGGGCTGTCGGTAATTGTCATCGGCGATGATTCGGCGGTCAGGGTTCACATTCACACCCTGGACCCCGGCGATATCATGCACTATGTTAACCACCTGGGAACTTTACACCAGATTAACATACGCAATATGGACGAGCAGTACCGCGACTTTTTAGAGATGCAGAAGGAGCGCATGCCGGAGGTGGATACCGCCATCGTGGCGGTGGTGGTCGGGGAGGGCTTGAGCCAGGTTTTCACCAGCCTGGGGACGACCATTATCGTCCCCGGCGGCCAGACGATGAACCCCAGCACCAAGGATTTGCTGCAGGCGGTGGAAGCTGTCCCCTCGGAGAAGGTTATCATCCTGCCCAACAACAAGAATATCGTCCTCACCGCCGAGCAGGTGCCGGCGCTGACCGAAAAGAAGATTCATGTGGTGCCCACCAGGACCGTTCCGCAGGGGGTAGCCGCCCTTCTGGCCTTTGATTACGAAGCTGACCTGGAGACCAACACCGTGAGTATGTACCAGGCGCATTTAGAGGTAAAGTCTATTGAGGTTACCCGGGCGGTGCGGGCCACCCGGCTGGGCGGGCTGGACATCAAGAAGAACCAGGCCATCGGCTTTCTGGACGGGGACCTGGTGGCGGTGGCCGATAAGCCGGAAGAGGTGCTCAACGAGGTGCTGGAGAGGGTAGAGCCGGATAAAGCCGAGGTGGTCACCATATATTACGGGGCGGACACCAAGCCGGCCGAGGCGGAGCAGGCGGCGGCGTCTATCCGCGAGCGCTATTCCCAGCTTCAGGTTGAGGTAGTCCAGGGCGGCCAGCCGCACTATAACTATATTGCTTCCGTTGAGTAAGGGGGACGTGCTATGACGGTCAAGATTATTACCGATAGCCTGGGTGACATACCCCCCGGCATTGCCGAGGAGCTGGGGATTACGGTAATCCCGATAAACGTTATCTTCGGCAATATAAACTACCGCGACGGCGTTGACCTGACCACCGAGCAGTTCTACGATAAGCTGGCCGCCAGCAAGGTTTTCCCCACCACTATCGTGCCCTCGCTGGGCCGCTATGCCGATGCCTACGATCAAGTAGCCGAGGAGACCGGCGATATTATTGTCATTACCAACTCCCACAAGCTCAGCGCCAGCTACGAGACGGCGGTGCTGGCCAGGGAGCGGATGAAGAAGAAGTGCCGGGTGGAGGTAATCGATTCCCTGTCGGCGATTATGGCGCAGGGGTTGATAGTCATGGCGGCGGCCAGAGCCGCTAAAGACGGGGCCAGGCTGGACAAAATTCTGGAGGGTGTTCGTAACAACATCCCCCGGGCGCATATCCGTATGGCTTTCGGCACCCTGGAGTACCTCAGGCGGGGCGGGCGCATAGGCAAGGCCAAGACCTTCCTGGGCATGGTGCTCAAGGTGAGCCCTATATTAGGTATCAGGGACGGCGAAATCTATCCCTTCGCCCGGGAACACTCCCGCGCCAGGGCAATAGACTACTTATATGAATTCGCAGACGGCTTTACCGGCATTGAAGGGATAGGGGTGGAGGATGTCACCACCCCCGGTGAAGCCGAAGAGCTGGCCCGGCGGCTCCAGGCCCGCTTCCTCGGGGAGACCATCTACCGCTCCAGGGTCGGCCCGGCGGTGGGGGCGCATGTCGGCCCCAGGGTTTTAGGGGTGGCGGTGCTGGGCGACAGAGACCAGCCATGAAGGTCAAGATTGTTACCGATAGCGTAGCTGACCTGCCGCCGCAGGTGGCCCGGGAGCTGGGCATCACCGTTGTTCCACTGGTTCTTCGCTTTGGCGCCGAAACCTACCGCGACGGCGTTGACCTCACCCCCGACCAGTTCTACCAGAAGCTGCAGACCAGCAAAGTCTTTCCGGCCACCTCGGTGCCGCCGCCGCAGTCCTACGCCGAGGCCTACGACCGGCTGGCCGATGAGGCCGATGCAATCGTGGTGGTGGCCGTTTCCGCCCGGCTCAGCGCCACCCACGAGGTGGCGCTGCAGGCTATCGGGCAGATGAAGAAGAAGTGCCGGGTGGAGGTAATTGACTCACAAACGGCGACTATGGCCGAAGGATTCATCGCCATGAAGGCGGCTCAAGCCGCTCAAGCCGGGGCTGGGCTTGAAGAAGTGATGGCGTTAGTCGCCCGGAACATTCCCCGGGCAAATTTTATAGCCGCCTTTGATACTCTGGAATACCTGAGAAGAGGCGGGCGCATCGGACGGGCGCAGGCTTTAATGGGGTCGATGCTCAAGATAAACCCACTCATCACCCTTAAGGACGGCCTGGTCGAACCGGCGGGCAGGACTCGCTCGCGGGCTAAGGCCATAGACCACCTATATGATTTTGTCGCCGGCTACTCTCACATTGAGGAGCTATCGGTAGGTGACACTGCCTGCCCTGAAGAAGCCGAGGCGCTGTGTGAGCGGCTGGGCGCTATATTTCCCGCCGAGCGCATCTACCGCTCCAAGATGACACCGGTAATCGGCGCCCATACCGGCCCCGGTCTTCTGCTGGTGGCGATACTGGGGGATAAATAATAGCTATGACAGTCAGGATTGTAACTGACAGCGGTTCGGATATTACCCGGGAGCAAGCTAAACAGTTGGGTATTACCGTGGTGCCGGTATATCTTCGTTTTGGTGACGAAGTCTATCGTGACGGGGTTGATATAGATAGCGATGAATTTTATCATAAACTGATGGCCAGCCCGATTCACCCATCTACGGCAGCCCCATCACCGGGAGATTTCGCCAGGGTATATGAGGAAGTAGCGCAAGAAGCTGGCGAGATTGTTTCCATTCATATCACCAGCAGGCACAGTGCCGTCTGTGAGGCTGCGTTAGCAGGTAAGGAGATTGCAGAAAGGAAAGGACGTCGGGTTGAAGTTATCGATTCTAAGGGTGTGACAATGTGGCAGGGTTTTGTTGCCATAGCTGCAGCTAAAGCTGCTGAAGCCGGATGCAGTCTACAGGAGGTGGTAGACAAAGCCCATGAGACTATTAGCCAGATGCGTGCCCTGGCACTTCTGGATACTGTAAAATACGTGGTCAAAGGTGGGCGTCTGGGTAAGGCTCTATCTGCAATAGAATTAATGCTTAACGTGAAGCTTCTAATTACTCTGCGTGATGGTGAGCTTCGCCCGGCCAAGATGGCGCGCACCCGAAGTAAAGGAATAGGCCGGCTCCGTGAGTTCATAAGCTTAGCTTTACACCTTGAGGATTTAGCTATAGTTTACAGCACCACCCCTGATGATGCTCAAACACTGGCCGAGTATGCAGGTTCGCTCTTTCCTAACATAGTGCCTCAAATAGCAAGACTGGGGCCGGCGCTGGGCGTCCACGCCGGTCCGGGGAGTTTGATTGTAGCCTTGAGGGAGAAGATAAGCCCTATCAGGGAGGAGGCTGGTGAAGGAAAGCCTTCAAAGAAGAGAATTTCTCTGCCCTCGTTACATATACCAAGGCTGAGGTTTTCATGCCCGCGGCTAGCCGTTTAGGTGAGTGGAGACCAGTCTGTGTTAACGAAGGTTGAATCGCTGCGGAAGGTCCTTGAGCTTGAGTGTGAAAAGGGCTATGCCGATACGGCGGTAATCGGCGGTCTGGACAAATTCCTCCGCCGCTGGGCCGGTCAGGCACTGGAATCAATAACCACCCCCCGCCTCATGACCCATATCCGCAGGCTCCGCCTGGACGACCCCAGATACGCCTCTTTAAATCAGCAGCAGCGCCAAAAATGGATAGCCGATATCTTCGCCTTTTTAGAATCCATAAAGACAGAGAAAGACGCAGAAAAGCCGCCCCCCAAACGCGCTGCTCCCCCCGCCCCCCGCAGGCGTGTTGCGGCGGCGCCAGAAGCCACCGGCCAGTCTTTAGACCTGCCCATCACCTCGCTTAAAGGGGTCAGCACGGCTATGGCGGCCAAATTCAAGCGTCTGGGTGTGCAGACAATACGTGACCTGCTCTATTTCTTCCCCCACCGCCACCTGGATTACAGCCGGAGCATATTTATCTCCGAGCTTACCGAGGGTGAGGAGCAGACCATCACCGCCAACGTCTGGCAGTCGCAGGTGACCATGCTCGGCGGGCGGCGGGGCACCGAGGCCATCGTCGGCGACGAGACGGGCAACGTCCGGGCGGTCTGGTTCAATAACCCCTATATCGCCAAAAGCCTGCCGACTAATGCCCGTGTTGTCTTAAGCGGCCGGGTGAGGCTGTTCGGCGGCCGCCATGTCTTTGAGTCGCCGGAGTGGGAGCTTTTAGAGGATAAAGAACTGGTGCACACCGGGCGGCTGGTGCCGCTATATTCGCTGACACGGGGACTCAAGCCCCGCCAGGTGAGGAAGCTGATGAAGCAGGTGGTCGACCGGTTCGCCGGGCAGGTGGAAGACTTTTTGCCATTGAATTTAAGAGAGCGTTGCAGGCTGGTTGAGCTGCCGCAGGCCATCACTCAGGCGCACTACCCCGAAGACGAGGCCGCCAAAGATGACGCCAGGACCCGCCTCGCCTTCGACGAGCTTTTCCTCCTCCAGTTGGGCGTGCTGGGCCGCAGGCGGAAGTGGCAGGAGAGCCAGCCGGGCACCCCGGTCAGTCTGGACAAACCGGTTTTGGATACTTTTTTGAAATCCCTGCCCTTTGAATTAACCGCCGCCCAGCAGAAGGTGCTTAAAGAGCTGTTATCCGATTTGGAAAAGCCGAGGGCCATGTCCCGGCTGTTGCAGGGCGAGGTCGGCAGCGGCAAGACGGTGGTGGCCACGGCGGCGCTGCTGGCGGCCGCCGCCAGCGGCTGCCAGGGGGCGTTCATGGCTCCCACAGAAATATTAGCCGAGCAGCACTTCTCCAGCGTCAGCGAACTGCTCTCCAGAACCGCCGGTGAGGTATCGGAAGAAGACAACCTGCGCCGCTTTTCAGGGCTTTTGGCTAAACCGCTTACGCTGGCGCTGCTTATCGGCGATTTAAAACAGGCCAGTAAGAAGGAAATCCAGCGGCGTATCAGGGACGGCGAAATAGATATCATTATCGGTACCCACGCCATTATTCAGAAGGAGGTCGGTTTTAATAAATTAGGCTTGGCCGTGGTCGACGAACAGCATCGCTTCGGCGTCGCCCAGCGTTCGGCGCTGCGGCAGAAGGGCTTTAACCCCCATGTGCTGGTGATGACGGCCACCCCCATCCCCCGCACTCTGGCCTTAACCCTCTACGGCGACCTTGACCTCTCGGTTATTGACGAGCTTCCACCGGGCAGGCAGTCAATCAAGACACGCTGGCTTAAACAGGCGCAGAGGGCCAGCGCCTACGCCTTTTTACGCCGCCAGGTAGATGAAGGCCGCCAGGCTTTTATCATCTGCCCGCTGGTCGAGGAGTCGGAGGCGATTCAGGCCAGGGCGGCAGTAGCCGAATATGAGCGCCTGTCCAGGGAGGTCTTCCGCGACCTTAAACTGGGCCTGATTCACGGGCGTCTGTCGGCGGCGGAAAAGGACGGGGTAATGCACAAGTTCCGCTCCGGGGAGCTTGATATTTTAGTTTCAACTCCGGTGGTGGAGGTGGGCATTGATGTCCCCAACGCCACCGTTATGCTGGTAGAAAGCGCCGACCGTTTCGGCCTGTCGCAGCTGCACCAGTTCCGCGGCCGGGTGGGGCGGGGCAGCCAGCAGAGCTACTGCATGCTCCTGGCCGAAAACCCCTCGGAGATAGGCCGGGCGCGCCTGGACCTGATTGAAAAGATTCAGGACGGTTTCCAGCTGGCGGAGGAAGACCTCAAGCTGCGCGGCCCCGGCGAGTTCTTCGGCACCCGCCAGAGCGGCCTGCCCGACCTGCGCATGGCCAAACTCTCCGATGTTAAACTTTTAGAATTAGCCCGCGCCGAGGCAATAAGGCTCTTCGAGCAGGACCCCGGCTTAAGAAGCCCCGAACATGGCTTGCTGGCTAAGGAGTTAGCCCGTGTCTGGCAGGCCGGCGGCGAGTGGAGCTAGGCAGCTTACCACAACCCCTTTTTAAATATTTTTTTCTTCCCATACCCACCCGCCCAAAAGGTTTCACCTTTTTTCATACCTCTAACCCCACCCCCCATTGTCTTTTTCCCATACCCACCCACGCTTTAAAGCTTAACGCTTAGTCCCCCACCTCTTTTTGGTGGGAAAATTATCCCCCCTGAGAAAAAATTGATAGAAGTATTACCTCTGTAGGGTGGGAGGGTGGGAAGTCAAACAACCTATAAAAACCGTGCAATCCTCCCTTTATATCTTTTCCCGCCCGCCGCCCTTAATGTAAAAGGGCTAAAGCCCTTTTTATCCCGCCCCTTTAAAAAGTTGCTAACCAAGCGGGGTGTTTAAGAGGGGGCAAAGCCCCCTCTTCTATAAAAAATCCTTCCCCCTCCCTAGTAAGGGAGGGGGATTAAGGGGGTGGGTTGGTGAGTAAATTTAAAGCGGGTGAGATGGAGAGAATTAAAGTCCTTCTGCCAACTCCCCCAATATACTTAAATTCCCTCTTGCATATGGCGCAATGAATTGTTAGAATATGGTTAACCGAGATGTCTGGCTAAAAAAGAATTCGCATAATTAGAGCCTGCAGGCCTGTTTGGTGGCTCAGCAGGATTTTTGCTTTAATAAAGGAGGTAAGGAACTTGAAAGGAACAGTCAAAAAACTTATCCGGGACAGGGGCTTCGGCTTCATAACCGCCGAAGACGGCAACGAGGTCTTCTTCCACCGCTCCGACTTGGTTGAGGCCGATTTCGATTCCATGGAAGAGGGCGCAAGTGTGGAGTTCGAAATGGGAACCGGGGCTAAAGGCCCCCGGGCGATGAAGGTAACAGTAGTATAGGCAGGTAAATAGGATAGTATTATGCTGACGGTAACGGCGCAGGCAGCGGCAAAATTAAAGGAAGCTATCCAGGCGCAGACGGAAGACCCGGAGCTGGCCATCAGGCTGGTTCCCTCGATGGTGAGGCCCAGCCAGCTCGACATGGCGCTGGACAGGAAAAAAGAAAGCGACCAGGTGGTAGAGAGCGAAGGGTTCGGGGTCTTATTTGTCAGCGCCGAGTTGACCCAGGCGCTGGACGGGATGGTCATTGACTGCCAGGATACGCCCCAGGGCGCGCAGTTCAGCATAGCCAGGCTGGCTACCGAAAGCGAATAGTTTAAAGCCACTTCTCCAACCCGAATAAGGTACGCTGCCTCTTTGAAGCGGCCGCTTCAGAGAGGGCTTTCCCTGTTGAATTAATGCAGGAGTTACTGGCGTTGCTATTTCAAAATAATATAATCTGGAAATAGATGATTAAGCAGAGGATTATAGAGCTGCTGGCACAGGCGGCTGATAAGGCGCAGAAATCGGGCAAACTGCCCTCGGTGGCGGTGCCCGAGATTACCATAGAGCACCCCCAGAACCCCGAGCACGGCGACTATGCCTCGAGCCTGCCCCTGAAACTGGCCCGGGCCACCGGGGCCAGCCCACTGGCTATCGCCGAAGATTTAGTCGGGCTGATGGCTCCCGCCCCCGAAGTTGAAACTGCCACCGTGGCGCCGCCGGGATTCATCAATTTTACCCTTAAAGATGCTTGGCTGACCAGGCAGGTGGACGCCATACTGCCCGCCGGCGAATCTTACGGCAATATCGATTTAGGTCAGGCAAGCCGCGTGCAGCTGGAGTTCGTCAGCGTTAACCCCACCGGCCCCCTCCACGTCGGCCACGGGCGCGGGGCTATACTGGGCAACACTCTGGCTAACGTGCTGTCGGCCGCCGGCTATAAGGTGGAGAAGGAATACTACGTTAACGACGCCGGCAGCCAGATAGACGCCTTTAACCGCTCCCTCTACGCCCGCTACCAGCAGGGCTTGAAGGTTGACGCCGAGATGCCCGCCGACGGCTACCTGGGCGACTATATCGTTGACCTGGCTAAAGAAATCATCGCCGATGAGGGCGATAAATTTCTCTCTCTGCCGGAGAAAGAGGCGGTAGCCGAAATCGGTAAACTCGGGCTGGCTAAGATGCTGGCCCAGATAAAGGGTGACCTGGAGCTTCTGGGGGTCGGCTTCGACGTCTGGTTCCGCGAGCGGGACCTCTTTGAGCAGGGGCAGTATGAGAAGGTGATGTCGCTTTTGCGTGAAGGCGGCTATATCGCCGAGAGGGAAGGGGCCACCTGGTTCGTTTCCACCGCTTTAGGCGAGGACAAGGACAACGTGGTGGTGCGCAGCGATGGCTCCCCCACCTATTTCGCCACCGATATCGCCTACCACTATAACAAGTTTATCCAGAGAAAATTCGACAGGGTAATCAATATCTGGGGAGCCGACCACCAGGGGCATATCTCCCGGATGAAGGCGGTGGTTCAGGCGCTGGGCATTTCACCCGAGCGGCTGGTGGTGATAATCTCGCAGATGGTAACGCTTTCGCGCGGCGGTGAGGTGGTCAAGCTCTCCAAGCGCAGCGGCGATATCATCACCCTGCGCGAACTGATTGACGAAGTCGGCGCCGATGCCTGCCGCTTCTTCTTCGCCGCCCGCTCCGCCGACAGCCAGATGGACTTTGATCTGGAGCTGGCCAAGAAGCAGTCCGCCGATAACCCGGTCTACTATGTCCAGTACGCCCACGCCCGCATCGCCAGCATACTTCGTCTGGCTCAAGATAAGAAGATTGACTACTCCACCGGCGATGTCTCCCTGCTCACCACCGGGCCGGAGCTTACCTTAATCCGCAAGATGCTGCTCCTGCCCGAGGTCATCGAAATGGTAGCGCAGGCTCTGGAGCCCCACCACCTGGCCTACTACGCACAGGATTTGGCAACGGTATTTCATAGCTTCTACAAGCAGTGCCGCGTCGTCTCCGATGATGAGGCTTTGTCAAAGGCGCGGCTCAAGCTGGTGGCCGCCGCCAGGCTCACGCTGGCGCGGACGCTGCACCTCATGGGCATGACCGCCCCGGATAAGATGTAAGGGCTTTACCGCCCCTCCTCTTTATACTTCTCGAGTAGTTCCTTGTAGATTTCGGGCGCCTCCTCCACCCACCACAGTTGCTCCCTGGTAGCCTTGCTCATCACCCTCCCCGGAACACCGGCCACGAACGACCCGTCGGGTATTTTGGCCTCTTGCTTGACCAGGCAGCCGGCGGCGATGATGCACGAGTCCCCGATTTCGGTGTCGTGCAGTATGGTGGCGTTCATCCCGATGAGGACTTTATTGCCTATTTTGCGGCAATTGAGCACCGCCCCGTGCCCGATGTGCACATTATCCCCGATAACCAGCTCCTCGCGGTATTCGGGGTTGGACAGTGTCCCCGAGTGAATCACGCAGTTATCCTCGACGGCGGTGTTTTCGCCGATTTTTATGCTGCCGAAGTCGGCCCTGATTACCGCCCCCGGCCACACGCTGGAATGCTCTCCGATTTCCACCTCCCCGATAACATAGGCGGCCTCGCTGACGAAGGCGGTTTCGGCTATCTTTGGTGTTTTATCTCCAAGGCTTCTAATCATGGTTACCTCCTGTAAAAATCCACCCCTATTATAAGCCCCCCGCCCATGCTTTTAAAAGTTTCCCCCACCCCCATTTTAAAGTATTGTTTTTCTTCCCACCCACCCGCCCTCATAAGCTGCGCTTCTAAAACTTTCTTACCCCGCCCAAAAAAGGGAATAAAAAAAGAGGGGGCGAAAGCCCCCTCTTGGACACCTCTGAATCATAGCCAGTTTCTGGCGGTTTTGGAGAAGGTTTAGACTTCTACTCGTTGGCAAGCGGTATTTAAATCCGCAATAAAATCCTTCTTAGTAAATGGTTTAGGCCCTAATTTCAATAAAGCAATCACGAACGCCTTTATAACAGGACTTGTGACAGCATGCCCCCTTAACATATTGTATTTCTTGGAAAAGAACTCCTTAAAATCCTCAATTTCAATACCGACAATTTCGCCACTATCAGAGTCTATTCTTACCCAAAAATCACCATCCCAATCAATAGAAGTTGCAGGCACAGGTTTCTTTGGCTGAATAATTAGGCTATCTGCCTCTTTATCATAACTAGACTTGAAAGACATAATATTATCTATTGTATCGTAGTCTATCTTATTTTTTAGATTGCTTACCTTTCCCATATTACAACCTCCCCCAATTGAGTGCCGTCACAAGCCATAGCAGTTATAACGTTACCATAGAATTTTTCTTCGTCAATTCTATAATATTCTATCACAACCCTGATATACCTTTCATCTCTGCCCAACTGTGCCAATAAACATTTTCTATAAAATGTTCGCCTATTGGCATATGCTCTACTTCTGCATACGAAATCTGGCTTGATTATTATTGATTTAACAAGTTCCTGAAGTCCTGCCATTTCAGCATGATTTTCATATATATGCTTCCATCTTTTCTTAGAACAACCAACTCTGTTTCCAAATACATTAGTGCACTCAAATTCCTTCGGGTTAGTCATATACGAAATATATCACACATTATACACTTGTCAATATTCCCTTGACACCCCATACTTTAGTAGTATAATCCACGCTGTCAAGGTATAGTTGTCTTAAACAGAGAGCCTTCCCCGCCTTGTCCTGCTCTCCCCCTTTGTGCTAAACTTGCCTGTTAAAGGAGGCCAGATGAGAAAGCGCGTTTTTTCGGGGATTCAGCCGACGGGCTCCCTTATGATTGGCAACTACCTGGGAGCTGTCAAGTACTGGGTGGCCAGCCAGGAGAACTACGACAATGTCTTCTGCATCGTGGACCTCCATGCCATCACCATCCAGCAGGACCCTGAGGAGCTTAAGGCCAGGACCCGCGAGGTCGCCGGCCTGCTCCTGGCTGCCGGCATTGACCCCAAGCGCTCTATCCTTTTCATACAGTCCCACATCAGCGCCCACAGCGAGCTGGCCTGGATTCTCAACTGCTTTATCCCGATGGGCTGGATGCAGCGCATGACCCAGTTCAAGGAAAAATCCGCCAAGCACAAAGAGCAGGCGAGCGTCGGGCTCTTCGATTACCCGTCTCTGATGGCGGCCGATATACTGCTTTACGATACCGATTTCGTGCCGGTGGGGGAAGACCAGAAACAGCACGTGGAGCTGGCCCGGGATGTAGCCCAGCGGTTCAATAGCATCTACGGGGAGACCTTCGTGCTGCCGAAGCCGCTCATACCCGATGTCGGCGCCCGTATCATGGGGCTGGACGACCCCACCAGGAAAATGAGCAAGAGCGAGACTGCGTCGGGCCACGCCATTGATCTCCTCGACTCCCCCGATGACATTCGCAACAAGATTATGCGGGCGACCACGGATTCCCAGCGCGAGATACGCTTTGACGAAAGCCGCCCCGGCATCTTTAACCTGCTGACCATCTACCATCTCTTCACCGGGCGCAGCCGGAAGGAGATAGAGGCGCAGTTCGAGGGCAAGGGCTACAGCGATTTTAAGAAAGCTTTAGCCGAGGTGGTCGTTGAAGGCCTGCGTCCCCTTCAGGAGCGCTATAAAGAGCTTACCGAAGACCCCACCCGCATCGACTCCATCCTGGCCGAAGGCGCTGACCGCGCCCGCCCCACCGCGGAAAAGGTTCTGGCTGAGGTCAGGAGGAAGGTGGGGCTGGGCTAGCTTTACCTTTATATCTTAACCCGCCCTCCGCCCTTTTAAGGTAAAGAGGGGGCTTTGCCCCCTCTTAAACACCCCCTTGGATTAGCCCCTCCTTATCCCCAAAAAAGAAATTGATAGAAGCATCACTTCTGTAGGGTGGGTCAGGGTGGGAAGTACAACGCCATCTAAAAACCGCACAGTCTCCCCCTTTTGTAAAGGGGGACTAAGGGGGATTCCCCCTAAAAAGGGTATAAAAAAGAGGGGCTTAAAACCCCTCTCGGACTCTCTTCCTTTAAGTCTATTATTATTGGCTCTTAACGGGACTCCTCTGTTTGAACTCTACATCTAAATTGAGGGCAGATGCAACTTTGAACAATGTGCTGATGGTGGTATTCCGCCCACCATTTTCTAGCCTGGATATAGCAGGCTGTTGCGTTCCGATAGTCTTAGCAAGCTGCGCCTGACTAATACGCAATTGCTTTCTGCGTTCTATCAGAGTTTTTATCATCTCATACTTAGGTCTTAAGGCTTCGTATTCTTGGCGAATTTCTGGTTTTCTAAGTAACTCTGCCTCAAAATCCTCGTATTTCGTACCCCTTTTATTAGCCATTTTATTATCGCCTCATTTAATCTACATAAGCATAATATAACATATATGTTATATTTGTCAAGTGCCTTAAGTACTATTCTCAGAAATATGTCTTAATTTATAATCATCCATTCTTTTAACGGCTATTGCTTTGTCGCTTTTGGGTATTCTATCTTCCTTTTTCAGGATAGCATGTAACAAAATAAACTTTTGCCCCGTATAGGCAAGGTAATAAATGCGGTATAAGTCTGAACCGTGCCTTATTCTCAGTTCCCTAAGGCCAGACTTGTCTATTTTCCTAACATAAGGCATACCTAGTGAAATATTAAAATGCCTTAATAACTTGAATACGTGTAAAATTTCTGCTATTGCTCTATCGGGTTGCCCTAAAATGAAGTCTTTTACAGGTTCGTTGCCTTCTTTATCTATATAAAAAACAACCTGCCAATCCATCACCCTATTCTATCATTTTATGTTTGCCTTGACACCACCCATCTTTTAAAGTATTGTCTATCTTCCCACCCACCCGCCCTCATAGGCTCCGCTTCTAAAACTTTCTAGCCCACCACCCCCAAAAGGAAAACAAAAAAAAGAGGGATTTTAAGCCCCTCTTGGATTTTCCCGTTCTTATAACCTACTTTTTGTGCTTCCCCACAAACCGCCCCATTCTCTTCAGCGCTTCCTCTATATCGGCAAGCGAGGTGGCGTAGCAGCAGCGGATATAGCCCTCCCCGCACTCCCCGAAGGCGCTGCCGGGGATAACGGCCACCTTTTCCTCGATGAGCAGTTTTTCGGCAAACTCCTCGGAGCTTAAGCCCGTTGCCTTTATCGAGGGGAAGGCGTAGAAGGCGCCTCTGGGCTCGAAGCAGGGCAGGCCGATTTTATTCAGGCCCTTGACCATGAACCGACGCCGCCTGTTATAGTCGCTGACCATCTCGCTGACGCTGTCGTTGCCGGATTTTAACGCCTCTATGGCGGCGACCTGCCCCATGGTGGGGGCGCACATGATGGTGTACTGGTGAATCTTGAACATGGCGCCGATTATATCCTTGCTGCCGGCGGCGTAGCCGATGCGCCAGCCGGTCATGGCGTAGGCCTTGGAGAAGCCGCCGAGCAGGACGGTGCTCTCTTTCATATCGGGCAGGGTGGCGGCGCAGGTATGCTCCACGCCGTAGACCAGGCTGGAGTATATCTCGTCGGAGATTATTATCAACCCGTGGCGGCGGGCGACCCCGGCTATTCCTTCTAGCTTATCACGGCTCATCACGGCGCCGGTGGGGTTGGCCGGGTAGCCGATGAGGATAGCCTTGGTTTTATCGTTGACCCGCTTCTCGATGTCGTCGGCGCTCAGCTCAAAGTTGTTCTTCTGGCTGGTGGGCACCATGACCGCATTGCCCCCCGCCAGCGCCACGCAGGAGCTGTAGGAGACGTAGCTGGGGTCGGCCATGATGACCTCGTCCCCCGGGTCGAGGATGGCCCTGGTGGCTAAATCCACCCCCTCGCTCACCCCCACGGTAATCAGCAGCTCGGTATCGGGGTCGTAGTCCAGTTTATATTCTTTCTTGAGATACTTTGACAGCTCGCGGCGCAGTTCGGGCATGCCCAGGTTGGAGGTATACATGGTGTAGCCCTTTTCCACGGAGTAAATAGCCGCCTCGCGGATGTGCCAGGGCGTAGGGAAGTCGGGCTCACCCACCCCCAGCGAGATGACCCCCTCCATGGAGGCGACCAGGTCGAAGAACCTCCTTATACCGGAAGGGGCAATCCGGTTTACCCGCTGTGAGGTGATATTCGGCTTTTTTCTGGGCATAGATGCTCTCCTAGAGGATTACCGGCTGGCGTTTGGTTTCCTCACCGCCGGCCAGTATTTCGCCGTCCTCCTTGTATCTTTTGAGCATGAAGTGGGAGGTCGTTCCCTGTACCCCTTCGATGAGGGCGAGCTTCTTGGTGACGAAGTTGGCCACCTCGTGCATGGTCTTGGCGGTGACCAGCACCAGCAGGTCGTAGGTCCCCGATAGCAGGTAGACCGAGCGGGCTTCGGGGAAGCGGTAGATGCGCTCGGCTAGAGAGTCGAAGCCGACGTCCCTCTGCGGGGCCACCCTTACTTCTATGAGGGCGCTTACCTGCTCGTCCCCCACCTTTTCCCAGTTGACGATAGTCTTATACTTCAGGATGGTGCCGTCTTTCTCCGCCTTCTTGATTATTTTGCTGACCTCGGCGGCGGGTTTGCCGGTCATGGTGGCTATCTTCTGGGGGGTGGTTCGGGAGTCGTTTTCCAGTATCTTTAGAATTTCTTTTATCATGGCTTTGCTCCTTATGTCTTGGGGCTTATTATAGCAGAGTTGGCTGAGTTTGGTATCTTTGCCCCCCGCCCCGTTTTATATCTTTTCCCACCCTTTTATTTTTATCAACCTCACCCGCTGTGTCCCCCTCTCCACTCTTGGAGAGGGGGAATTAAATTTAAGAAGGGGGAC
>JAUVYB010000007.1 GCA_030603275.1 Deltaproteobacteria bacterium
CGACACAAACAATACCTAAAACAAATGGGCACCACGTCGAGGGGGGGGGCGAGTGGGAGTTGTTTTTAGCGTTACGGTCAGTGGGGGGGGGCTGGGCTGATTTTTAGAGTGCGTTCTGCGTCCCACCCACCCGCCCGAAAGAGGTTTCACCTCTCTTTAACACCCCTTAAAGGGGGAGGGGTAAGAAAGGGCTTTAGCCCTTTTACATTAAGGGTGGTGGGTGGGAAATAGATTATTTAATCCGTTTTAAGGCTGCTGTCTTTTCGTTGAATTGATATCCCCGCAATACTATTCCGCTTGTTTTAACTGTAACATGCCAGATACCATAACTGACGTAAGTACTTTCTAAAACTTTATATTCTACCCTCAATTCCCCAGATAACCTTTGGTCAACATACTCGCAGACCTCAACCGCCGTCATCTGAGGATTATCACTCTGAGGTTGGGGGTTCTCTTCCTCGCCTTGGCAGGCGCCAAGTGGTGTTATTAACAATACCAACACGAGAATAATCCATACCAATTTCATATTTTCACCCCCACTAAAAGATTATTTGGGGAGAAATAGGGGAAGTGGCCACAGATATTGATTCGTATCAATTGGTTCAGGCGGGTGCCGCAGATGAAGTTTATAAGTTACATCTCCTAAATGAACTTCACGATAGCTTTGCAGATATTGTTGATAGTCTACATAGTATTGTTCGGAGGCAGTGTAATAACTGTTAAAATCGCCCAAGAGTAAAAGGCCATAAATTATCAAAAATATGCCAAAGGCCAAACCAAGCCAAAGAAAACGTTTCCGCCAGAAGAAAGATTGAGTGAAAGAACGCCAGTCCCACCCCGAAATTCTAATTATTAATTCCATCTTCATCTTCCTCTATCCCTGATTATACTACCACCTGTCAAGTGGGGGAAAAGGGGCGGAGCTATGAATTCAGGGGGTTTAAGGGGGACGAAGTCCCCTCTTCTTAGAAAAAATAATTCCCCTTCCCCTTACCAAGGGGAAGGGGATAAAGGGGATAGGGTTTCCTTAAATTAAAGTCAAAAAGGTTGGGAGTTGGGTGAGAAAAGATATAAATGGGGGAGGGAACTTCTAAGGTTTCCTGTAGAAGATATCCATGCTTTTGACCTTTTTCACCCCTTTAAGAGATGAAGCCACAGCCAGCAGGATATTGGTGATAATCTGTTTGGGGAAGACGGTTAAGACGATGGGGGCGTGGTTAACGTAGAGGGAGAGCCGCTCCTTATTCGGCTGGATAAAGCCCTTCTCCAGAAGGTCGGCGATGCCTTTGGTATCATCTAAAGAGAACTGCCTGGCTTTGGTATCCAGCGGCTCGTCGGTGGCGATGGCGATGAGCTTCCTGGGCTTGGGGAGGAGGGGGCCGGCCTGTTTGCGGTGAACCTCTATCTTGGGGGTGTCGCCCTGGCTGAAGCCCTCGGCCAGAATGATATCATAGTCCTCGCCCAGCAGGTAGGCGAGTTGCTCAAAGCTGGCTTCGCCGCTGAGCGGTTTGATTAGCACCAGCTTATCGGAGGAACTGATGACGGCCGCTTCGCTGCCGGCCCGGACGTGGCGCCAGCTGTCCTTGCCCGGCTCGTCGAAGGATGACTCCCGGGGGGCGTGCTTTATCGTGGCCACTCTATAGCCCCGGGACTTAAGCTCGGCGATGAGCTTTTCTATGAGGGTGGTCTTGCCTGATTCCGATTTACCGACAATAGATACTATGGGTGGCATTATTTCTTCTCCTTTAACGCCTTTACTACCTTTTCCGGCGTTACCGGCAGCTCCTTGAACCAGATGCCGGTGGCATCGTGGATGGCGCTGACCACCGCCGGCGGGGCGCTGACAATGCTGCCCTCCGAGGTCTCCTTGGCGCCGAAGGGGCCGAAGGGGTCATCTGTTACAATGTCAATTAATTTAATATTGGGGACGTCGAGGGCGTGGGGCATCTTGTAGTCCAGAAAAGTGGGGTTGAGGGTTTTGCCCCTGTCCATGATAAAGTCCTCATACAGAGCCTGCCCCAGTCCCTGAATGGCGCCGCCCTCAATCTGGCCTTCCGCCTGTACCGGACTGAGCAGCCGGCCGCAGTCGGAGGCGATGGTGAAATCGGTGGTGGTTATCTGCCCCGTTTCCATGTCTACCCCGACGCGGGCGGTGTGGGCGGTAAAGCTGTAAGAGCAGCCGCCGTTGCCGATGCCGTTGGTGAGGTCCAGGTGCTCGATGCCGTAGCTGGAGTAGCCGGTGCCCATTATCACCGCCCCGGTGCCCGAGTAGCAGGCGATGCGGGCCAGCCTGATGAAGGGCATCTTCTTTTCCGGGTCTGATTTAACGAAGACCTCGCCCAGCCTGATTTCTATATCCTCCGGCTTTACCTGCCAGTTTGCCGCGGCGGTCTCCAGTAGCTGTTTTTTAACCTCGCGGGCGGCTTTCTGGGTTGCCTGCCCGGCCAGTATCGTTACCCGGCTGCCGTAGCTGCCGGGGTCGACCGGGGTGTAGGCGGTGTCCACCCGCTTTATGGCGACATCGTCCAGCTTGATGCCCAGCTCCTCGGCGGCAATCATGCAGAGCACTGTGTCCGAGCCCTGGCCGCAGTCGGTAGCGCCGGTGATTAGATTGACCGTGCCGTCTTCGCAGAGCCTGATGATAGCGGCGCAGGCCTGGTGCCCCATCTGCCTGGCTCCGCCGGAATACGAGCTGCCGGAAATGCCGGTACCCCAGGAGATAGCGCCCTCTTTTTTGGGCAGCTTATCCCGGTCGCGCCAGAGGGGGTCTTCGACGGCTTCCTTGATAGCCTGTTTCAGGCCGCAGGTCTTGAGGGTCACTTTATTTATCGTTTCGTAGATTTCCCCCGGTTTGGGGTTATCGATGGCGTTTCGCATCCTCATTTCCACCGGGTCTATGCCTAATTCTTCGGCGAGCATCTCCATCTGAATCTCGGCGGCAAAGCGGGTGTGGGTAACGCCGTGGCCGCGCATGGCCGCCCCGATGGGGTTGTTGGTAAACACCCGGTAGGCGTCAAATTTGAAGTGGGGGAGCTTGTAGGGCAGGGTGGTCATAAAGCCGTTGAGGTACATGGAGAGGGGGCCGATAGCGGTGTAACCGCCGCCGTCGGCGACGACGCGGTGCTGTATTGCCTTTAAAAGCCCGTCTTTAGTGACGCCCATCTTGCTGTAAACAATCACGCTGTGCCGGCGCCGGCTGGTGGCCAGCTCTTCTTCCATGCTTTCTATGTATTTAACCGGCCTGCCCGTCATTTTGGAAAGTAAAACGGCGCAGAAATCACCGGCCAGGGAGTCGTTCTTGGTGCCGCCGAAGCCGCCGCCGATAAAGGGCTGGATAACCCTCACCCGGCTTAAAGGGACTTTAAAGCAGGCCGCCAGGTGCCGGTAGTGGAAGTAGGGGCTCTGCTTGGACGCCCAGACGGTGATATAGCCGGTGGGGTCGTAGTAGGCCAGTATGGCCGGCGGCTCCAGGTAGCCGTGGGTGGCTCTGGCCGTCCGGAACCTGTCCTCGCGGACGATATGGGACTCGGCGAAGGCCTTGTCAACATCGCCGAAGTTCCAGTGGTATTCCACGCTGATATTATTCTTGACATAATCATGGACCTTGGGGGCGCCGTCCTTCATGGCCTCTTCGGGGTCAAAGACGCCGGGAAGCTCTTCGTATTCAACTTTGATAAGCCCGGCGGCTTGCTCGGCGGTGTCTTCATCAACGGCGGCTACCCCGGCCACCGCCTCGGCCATATAGCGCACCTTATCCACCGCTAAAGGCGTTTCGTCTCTTGTCGCCGGCATCCAGCCCCAGCTCCAGCCGCCGAAGTCTTTGCCGGTGACTATCCCCCTGACGCCGGGCAGTTTTTTGGCTTTGGAGGTGTCGATATTGAGGATGCGGGCGTGGGGGTAAGGACTCCTTAAGAGTTTGCACCAGAGCATGTCGGGCAGGGAGTAGTCGGCGGCGTATTTGGCCTGGCCGGTGACCTTCTCCCAGGCGTCCACCCGGGGCACCCGCTGGCCGATGACCGATAGTTCTGCCATGGCTATTTCCCTCCCATGTTTTCCGCCGCCGCCTTGATTGACTCGATAATCTTGGTATAGCCGGTGCAGCGGCACAGGTTGCCGGTGATGCCCTGCTTTATCTCTTCTTCGGTGGGGGTGGGGTTTTTATCGAGCAGCGCCTTGGCCGACATTATCATGCCGGGGGTGCAGAAGCCGCACTGCAGGCCGCCGTGGTCGACAAAAGCCTGCTGGATGGGGTGCAGCTTATCGCCGCTAGCCAGCCCCTCAACGGTTGTAATCTGTTTGCCGTCAGCCTCGGCAGCCAGCACCAGGCAGGAGTTAATTGCCTGCCCGTCCATGAGAACGGTGCAGGCCCCGCACTCGCCGAGGCCGCAGCCTTCTTTAGTTCCGGTAAGCCCCAGGTCTTCCCTGATGACCTCGAGCAGGGTGCGGCGGGGCGGCACCGAAAGCCGGTAGGGCTGGTTGTTTACCGTCAGGTTTATCTCTTTCAATACTATCTCCGAATGGCCTGTTTTATGGCCCGTTTAACCAGGACTTCGACCATGTCCCGGCGGTAGTCCGCCGAAGCCCGGTGGTCGTCTATGGGTCTGGACTGGCCGGCGGCGGTCTTAGCCGCTTTTTCAATAAGCGCATCATCAAATTTCTGCCCCTTGAGGACGGCCTCCGCTTTCCTAACCCGGATGGGGGTGGGGGCTACCGCTCCCAGGGCGATGCGGATGTCTTGGCAAACTCCGTCCTGGGGGATAACTACCGCCGCTACCCCGACGATGGCTAAATCCATAGCCCGGCGGGGGGTGAGCTTGAGGTATATCCCCTGGCTGTTGGGGGGTGGGTGGGGTATTTGAATTTCCTGTAGAATCTCGTCATCGGCAAGGGCGGTCTGGCCGGGGCCGGTAAAGAAGTCCTCAATGCCGACCGTTCTCTCACCCTTTTGGCTGACCAGCTTTAATTTGGCCCCCAGGGTGAGCAGCGGCGGCGCCGAATCGGCCGAGGGAACGGCGTTGCAGATATTGCCGGCTATAGTGCCCCGGTTTCTCACCTGTGGGGAGGCCATGCTCTGCGCCGCTTGAGCTAAGACACTGAACTTTTCCCCGATTATGGCCGAGGTCTCCACCGCCCCGATAGTCACCAGGGTGCCGAGGCTGAGGCCGCTGACGTCATACTTGATATTGTCCAGGCCGGGTATGCCTTTGAGGTCGATTACATGCTCCGGCGCCCCGATTTCCCGCCTCTTTAACCTGGGGATAATATCGGTGCCGCCGGCGATTACCATGGCTTTGCCTTTATACCGGGAGAGGAGGGATAGGGCTTCATCAAGAGTATCGGGGGCCAGGTAGTTGAATTTAGGCAGACGCCGGTAGAATGTCGTCATTTCGGGAACTCCAAGTATATAATCGCCCATTTTAGCTTGCTTTGTCAAATCCGGTTCTTGTGACCGTGATGCAGGACCTGACCGCCATGATTGTCCGCAAGGCGGTCAGGATGGCCCAGCAGATGGGCAAAAAGGTGGTGGGGGTGGTGGAGTCTCTTGCCCGCTCGGTGCCTGTTAAGAAAGAGAAGAAGGCGGGCTCTGGTTAGCCCGCCTTAAAAGTCAGCTTAAATTACACGCAGCCGGTTGGCTTGGGTACCCCGGCCCAATTAATCATTTCATGCTATCAATAATAAGCTCGGCGGCCAGCCTGACGGCTGTCCCCGGAATTACGCCACATTTCTCAAAACCCTTTTCCTTGGCGAAGGTCATCATGGCCTCTTCGCTTTCCCCGGGATTTATCGCATATCCAATTGTCACTGTTTCTATTATTTTGGCGCAATGCCTATCACCTATTGTCTCTTCGAAAAGGGCTATAAATTTCTGGGAATTCATTATACTAAGACCCTTGGCATCGTAATCCAGCGGGTTATCACTGCCAAAATAGAGCCCAAAGTTAATTAAGCTCCCGGTTATGCCCCCGCATATATCGCCGGTACCGCCGATGCTGGGGAACGGGCTCATGGCCTTAATGATTTCCATATTACCCTGGCCGAATTCTTCCATCAGGGTAAGCGCTGTGGCCTGGGCACAATTCTTGAGAATAAAGTTATATTCCTCGGCCCGCAGCTGAACGCGGTCGAGGATTTGCTGCTTGTTGGCTAACAGCTCTTTGGAGTCCAGTTTCTTCCTGGGAATCCCGTCCTTGGCCAGCTTTCTAATTCTGTCCTGAATGGCGGGCTCATCCCAGTCTCTTTCTACCAGTTCGTCTACCTTTTTCTTTAATGCCGGATAGTCTGGCATTATCTGGTTACCTCCTTTTAGCTATTCTAGAAAACTGACTATAAATATAGCACGATTCGGGCCGGTTTTAAATAACTAAGAGTTAAGTGCTACCCTCGCCGCTGATTTTTTCTACCTGACTAATTCTAAAATGTTTGTGAGATACTGGTAAATTTTACATGAGTGAGGGGGCAGAAATAAGTGGCAGCGGGTGGGATTGAACCACCGACCAAAGGCTTATGAGTCCTCTGCTCTACCACTGAGCTACGCTGCCATCGGCAAAATATAGCACGCATTGATTTATAGTGTCAATTCCACCGTTTGATAACGTGCACCGCGGTGGCCTTAAAGGTGGCGTAGACCCTGTTACCAACCGCCAGCTTCAGGTCCTGGGCTGACTGCCTGGTGACTACGGTTAAGAGGGGGAAGCCACAGTCCAGTTCAATCCTGACCAGTGCCCCCACCGGGAATATCCTGGTTATACTGCCCTCAAAGGTGTTGCGGGCGCTGCTGGCGTCCTTGTGGAGGGCCAGGGTGACATCTTCCGGGCGGATGAGGGCATGTACTTCGGCGCCTGTATGATAGTCTGAGATTGCCTGGATGAGACCGCCGCCGACATCAATGCCGACCAGCTCGTTGTCCCGGTTGGCTATTACCCCGCCGAGGATATTGCCGATGCCGACCAGCTCGGCGACTCTGGTGTTTTGGGGGGTGCTGAATATATCGTTGGGGCTGCCCGTCTGGAGCAGCTCGCCGTTAATTATCACCCCTATCCGGCCGGCGAGGCGCTGTCCCTGCGCCATATCGTGGGTGGCCATCACCACCGTTGTCTTTTGCTCACCGATGATATGCGCCAGCACCTCCTCTATCCTGGCGGCGGAGACGGGGTCGAGGTTAGCCGTGGGCTCGTCGAGAAACAGCACCTCGGGGGCTATCGCTAGCGCCCGGGCGATGGCTACCAGCTGCGTTTCACCCCCGGAGAGGGTGCGGGCGTTGCGGCTCGAGTATTCGGTCATGCCCACCAGCTCCAGAGCACTGTTAACCCTCTGGCTGACAGTGGCCTCCTTTTCCTTTCTCCATCTCAGCCCGCAGGCGATATTATCAGAGACGCTCATGTTAAAGACTACCGGTTTCTGCAGCACGAAGGACATGCGGCGGCGCGTCTGAAGGCGGCGGTTCTTGTTGTCGGTTACCTCCCTGCCGTCAAAGTAGATGTGCCCTGAGGCCGGCGCCTCCAGCAGGTCAAGCAGGCGGAGCAGGGTGGTCTTGCCGGCGCCGGTGGGGCCGATGAGAGCCAGGACTTCACCCTGTTCAACCTTAAGGCTGATATTCTTGATAATTTCTTGCTTGCCGTATTTCCGGGTGATATTAACCGTTTCTATTAAAGCCATGCTCATCTCTGCTGAATCCGGTTTAGTCCAATATTTATTACCAGGGCGATGAAGATAAGAATCATGCCCAGCGCCAGCGCCAGTTCCAGGTCACCCTTGGATGTTTCCAGGGAGATGGCGGTGGTGATGGTGCGGGTAAAGCCCCTGATGTTGCCCCCGACCATGAGTGAGAGGCCGACCTCGGAAATAGCCCGCCCGAAGCCCATTATCAGTCCCGCCAGCACGCCGAACCTGGCTTCCCTGAAAGTAATAACCGACATCTGGAAGCCCGATGCGCCGAGGGATACGGCGGTATCGGTGATGGCCTTGTCGGTAGCGCTTAAGGCGGAGATAATCAGCCCCAGCATCAGCGGGATTATCAGTACTACCTGCCCGACTACCATGACGGCGGGGCTGAACATGATGCCGAACCCTCCCAGCGGGCCGGCGCTGGAGAACATAACAAAGACGAAAAGCCCGACGGCTACCGTGGGCAGGCTGAACAGCGTCTGGATGATGTTTATCAGCGTGCGCTTGCCGGGGAAGCGGTTGAAATGGATAACCGCCCCCAGCGGCAGGCATATCAGGGCGGCGATGGCCGAGGAGGTCGCCGATATTGCCAGCGACCTCCCCGCTATCTGCATGACCTCGGGGTCAAGGGATATGATGAGCTTGACTGCGGTTACCAGTCCTTCCCAAAGCTCGGTCAATATGTTTACCTCTCTATATTGCTATTTAGCTGCCGGTATACTCCGGGACGGGCAGGGTATAGTCTTCAACCGGGGGACAGCCGGGCATATCACAGCCGGCAATGGGGAAGAAGAGCGGCCTGCCGTATTCGGCTTCCCCGTAGGTGCTGATTATATCCTGGACTTCGGCGGAAATCAGCCAGTTGATGAACCGGTTGGCGATATCAATCCTAGCTTTTGAGTGCGTTTCCGGGTTGATGGCTATGGCGGCGTAGACGTTGAGGAATATGGGGTCCTCTTCCACAAGGGATACTATGTCCAGGCCGCTCTTGAGATTGTAGGCCAGAAAAGTGGATATATCGGCCATGACGTATGCCTGCATCTCGTTAGCCATCAGCAGGGTGGGCCCCATGCCCTTACCGGCTTCAACATACCATTTACCTGAGTTACGGATTTCCTCGTAGTCGAAGCCGGCCTGGCTCCAGATAAGCTTTTCCTTGGCGTGGGTGCCGGAATCATCGCCCCTGGAGACGAATTTGACAGTATCGGGGTCGTTTAAGCCGGCATTGTATAGCTTTTCGAATGCTTCGCTGGCGGTGGAGCCGGTAATACCGGCGGGGTCGCTTTCAGGCCCGGCAATCAGGAAGAAGTTATAGGCAAAGTTACGGCGGTTGATGCCGTAGCCATCGGCCAAGAACATGTCTTCCCTGGCCCTGTCGTGGACAATGATGGCATCAACGTCACCCCTCCGTCCGTATTCCAGGGCGATGCCGGTGCCGGCATAGATAATATCCATTTCCACGTTGGCCAGCTCTTCGAAAATCGGCTCCAGATGGTACCAGAGGCCGGTATCGTAGAGGCTGGTGGTAGTGGCGATTTTGAACCTTACCATGGGGTCGTGTAGCGGGTACTGTGATTCTGTTTTGGCGGGACAGCCGGCAGCGCTCACCAGCAGGCTGACAAGCACCAGTCCGGCTAATATAACCAATATCGTCTTTCTTTTCATAAAACTCCTCTATAAATTTATATGCGCAATTAAAAAGCACCTCTTTAAGGAGGTGCACGACATGCCTTTAGCTCAGGCATAAAGCGTTCTCCTTTCCAATCACGGGAGGCACCGCCGTTTCCAGCGATACCCTATCGGCCAGTCTCCATGGCTAAAGCTTTAGGGAGAACAGGCTCGGAGAGAATATTCAGTTGTTAAGCTTAATTATGTTATCACCTCTGCGGTGATTATTGCAACCCTGTTTGAGCGGGTGAGAAGGGAAAGATGATTTCCAGATAGGGGGTGGGGGGAAAAGGGGAGGCGAAGCCTGATTTTTAGAGTGCGTTATGCTTCCCACCCTCCCGCCCTACAGAAGTGATACTTCTATCAATTTCTTCTTGGGGGAAAAGGGGTAGGACTAATCTAATAGGGTGTTTAAGAGGGGCGTTAGCCCCTCTTTTTAAAAATATATTCCCCCTCTCCAAGAGTGGAGAGGGGGATAAAGGGGGTGAGGTTGATAAAATAAAGTTGACGCTGGCTTAAGCTCTCTGTTAAAATTCACTTTGGTTATTCCTCTTTTTAACCTGCTTGTTGACCCTTATAAGTCACGAAGGAGGTCTGGTATGGCTGTTAGCTATGAGAAAGAAGGCAGGATTGCTATATTCACCATAAATCGCCCCGAGGCAATGAACGCCCTGAACATGGAGACGATGCGTGAGTTTCTAAAGGTGATGACCGAGTTCAGGGATGACCCTGAGCTGTGGGTCGGCATTGTTACCGGCGCCGGTGAGAAGGCTTTCTGCGGCGGGGCCGATATCAAGGATACCCTGCCCTTTATGAAGGAGCACGGCAGAGACCCGTGGGCAATGCCACCCAGCATAATGCGGGGACTGGAGCTATGGAAGCCGCTTATTGCCGCTATCAACGGCATGGCGCTGGGCGGGGGGCTGGAGATGGCCCTGGCCTGCGATATAAGAATAGCCGCCGAAACTGCCCGCCTGGGCACGCCCGAGGTAACCCTGGGGCTGATTCCGGGGTGGGGGGGAACGCAGCGGCTGCCGCGGGTTATTCCCTGGTGTAAGGCGGCTGAGCTATTGCTTATGGGGAAACTGATAGATGCCCAGGAGGCCTACCGTATCGGACTGGTGAATAAGGTAGTGCCTCAGGCTGAGGTTATGGCCACGGCTAAGGAATGGGCCGGAGCTATCTGCAAGGCGGGGCCCCTGGCGGTCAGGGCGGCTAAAGAGGCGATGATCAGGGGTTCGGCCATGACTCTGGAGGAGGGGTTGAGGCTGGAAAACTCACTGGTGGCCTCTGTCATGTCCACCGAGGACTTCGACGAGGGAACCAGGGCTTTCATAGAAAAGAGAAAACCGGACTACAAAGCAAAATAATGTAAGGAAGGAGCACCATGGAGATTAAAAAGGTCGGTGTAATTGGCTGTGGTTCCATGGGCGCGGGCATCACTCAGCTCTGCGCTCAGTCGGGCTACCAGGTGGTGGTATCGGAGATAAATGATGAGCTTTTAAAGCGGGGGATGGGGTTTATTGATAAGGTGCTGAGCAGGAGCGTGGAGAAGGGCAAGCTCTCCCAGGCGGATAAGGATGCCATAATGGGCCGTATTAAGGGCACCACCAGTACCGGGGATTTTGCCGACTGCGACCTGGTGATTGAAGCCGCCATCGAGAATCTGGATTTAAAGAAAAAGATATTTGCCGAGCTGGATGGAATCTGTCCCCCCCATGCCATCCTGGCCACCAATACTTCCTGCCTTTCTATCATCGATATGGCGATGGTTACCAAGAGGCCGGATAAGGTTCTGGGGCTGCATTTCTTCAATCCGGCGCCGGTTATGAAGCTGCTGGAAATCGTCAAGACTATTGCCACCAGTGATGAGGTGCTTGAGACCAGCCAGAAATTCGGCGAGTCCCTGGGTAAGACCAACGTTACTGCTCAGGACGCGCCGGGCTTTATCGTCAACCGGCTCTGGCTACCCTTCCTGCTGCACAGTATAAAGCTCTATGAGGACGGCGTCGCCAGCCGGGAGGATGTCGATAATGCTATACAGCTGGGGCTGGGTTACCCGATGGGGCCGCTCACCCTTGCCGATATGGTCGGGATTGACGTGGTCAAGTTTGTCTCTGATGCGCTCTACGAGCAGCTTAAGGACCCGAGGTATATTGTGCCGACGCTGGTGGACAAGATGGTTGCCGCCGGCTGGCTGGGGCGCAAGACGGGCAAGGGCTTCTACGATTACAAGTAGGTCCCCCCATCTGCATTAAGCCTGATATAGAAATAATCAGCAGGACGAGAAGGAGGCAGTTTTATGTCTGAAGTGGTCATTGTCAGCGGGGTAAGAACGGCTATAGCTAATTACGGCGGGGCGCTAAAGAATACCCCCGTGGTTAAGCTGGGTAGTATTGTTATCAGGGAGGCGCTCAAAGCAGCCGGGCTGCGCCCTAAAGTGGACGCCGAGGTGCTTGGCTACGCCCCTGAGGCGTTTAAGGGCGATGGCCTGATTGAGCTGGAGAAGAAATACGCCGACTGGGACAGCTCGTTAAAAGAGGTCAGTATAGACGAGGTGATAATGGGTAATGTCCTCCAGGCGGGGCAGGGGCAGAATACCGCCCGCCAGGCGGCTATATACGCCGGCATACCCAAGGAGGTAAATGCCTACACCGTGAACAAAATCTGTGCCTCGGGGATGAAGTCGGTGGCTTTAGCCGCCCAGGCAATCAAGGCGGGCGATGCCGAGATTATCGTGGCCGGGGGCCAGGAGAACATGAGTGCCGCCCCTTACTATATGCCCGCCGCCCGGTGGGGAGCCCGGATGTTCAACGCCGAGATGGTCGACGGCATGGTCTACGACGGCCTCTGGGAGATATTCTATAACTACCATATGGGGCTGACCTCGGAGAGCATCGCCGAGAAGTACGGCATAACCAGGCAGGAGCAGGATAAGCTTTCCCTGCTGAGCCAGGAGAGGGCGCTGGCGGCGATAAAGAATGGCATATTTAAAGAAGAGATAGTGCCGGTGGAGGTCAGGGTGAAGAAGGAGGTCAAGCCCTTTGATACCGATGAGCACCCCAGGGAGACCTCGTTGGAGGCCCTGGCCAAGCTGCCCACCGTCTTTAAAAAGGACGGGTCGGTGACCGCCGGTAACGCCTCCGGGATAACCGACGCCGCCGCCGCCCTGGTGGTGATGTCGGCGGAGAAGGCCAAGGCCCTGGGGTTAGAGCCGATGGCAACGATTAGGTCTTACGCCTCCGGCGGAATTGACCCGGCCTATATGGGGATGGGGGCGGTTCCGGCCACCAGGAAGGCGCTGAAGTTAGCCGGACTTAAGCTGAGTGATATAGAGTATGTTGAGCTAAACGAGGCCTTTGCCTCTCAGGCCATCGGGGTGATGAAAGACCTGGGGCTTGGCGTTGATAAGGTTAACGCTCATGGCAGCGGCATCTCGCTGGGGCACCCCATAGGCTGTACCGGCGCCAGGATTCTGGTTACCCTTGCTCATGAGATGATGCGTAAAGATTACAAGCTGGGTCTGGCGACACTGTGCATCGGCGGCGGGCAGGGGATGGCAGTAGTTCTGGAGAGAAAATAGGGCTATTTTCAGCGCTTTTCGTAATCGGGGCACCAGGTGGCGTTGGGACGTTCCGGGCGGTGGCATGAGCTGCGCCAGTTCCACTTGCAGCTGTCACAGATGACGATTTTCATTCCCAGCATCTGCTTCAGTCTTAATTTAAAGTTATGACCCCAGGGGGGTTTTGTCCTGCCCCGCATCTTTAATCTCCCTTAAAAAGCCGTTTCTAGTTTAACAGACCAGGTGACATCAGGCAATAACGGTGCCTTGGTGAGTTCCTTGTGCCTTGGTGAGTTCAAGGTATTCCTCTACAAATGCAATTGTGCTAAAATAGGGCGAGATTGGGCTTAAGGTTTAAGTTATTAAGGTTTAAGTTATCATGGCTGTCCCCAGAATACGGAAAAAAAAGGCCGGCGCTGAGGTTGAAACAGGCGCCGAGATGAAGCTGCATGTAGAGTCGGTCACTGCGGAGGAGCTGACCTGGGTTAATATTGAGGAGCCGACCAGGCTGGAGACGGATTACCTGGCGCAGAGCTACCCCTTCCACCCCCTGGATTTGGACGACTGTCTCAGCCGCATTCAGCGGCCGAAGATAGACGTCTATGACGACTACCTGTTCCTGGTCTTCCATTTTCCCGTATTCAACCCCGAGGCGAGGGTGACTACCCCCAGCCAGGTATCGGTGTTTATCGGCCAGGGCTACCTGATTACCCTGCATAAGGGCGACCTTAAGCCGCTGGTCAAGCTGTTCAACCAGTGCCAGACCGATGAAGAGATAAGGCAGGAGCACTTCGGCCAGGGTTCCGGCTACCTCCTCTACCGCATAATTGACCGGCTGGTTGACTACTGTATCCCCATACTGAATAAGATTGGCGTTAATATTGAGGAGGTGGAGGATAATATCTTCTCGGAGAGTATGCGGGGCACGGTGCGGGAAATCTCCACCCTGCGGCGGGATGTCATCTCCTTCCGCCGCATTATCTGGCCGATGAGGGCGGTTATCGGCAGTATGGAGTCCAAGATTCGCCGCTTTACCAAGATGGATATGGAGGTCTACATCGGTGATATGACCGACCACGTCGATAAGCTCTGGGACGCCCTGGATGAATATAAAGAGATAATCGAGGGCTTAAGCGATACCCATGATTCCCTGGCGACCAATCGCACCAATGAGGTGGTGCGGGTGCTGACCACCATCGCTACTATCCTGCTGCCCCTGACCGTGGTCGCTTCGCTTTACGGCATGAATATCCCCCTGCCTTTCCAGAGTTCCCCCTTTTCCTTCGTGCTGGTCTTCGTGGTCTGGATAGTTATTGCCTGCGGGATGCTCTATTTCTTCCGCCGTAAGCGCTGGATCTAGGATGGTTCTAGCAGTATTAGCCACACTGTTCGTTACCTGTTTGATTACCGCCAATATCATCACCGTCAAGCTTATTGCCATTGGCGGCTGGATTGTCCCCGCCGGAGTAATCGCTTATCCCCTGACCTTCCTGTTCACCGATGTCATTGCCGAGCTTTACGGGAGAAAAGTAGCCTCCAGGGTTGTCTGGCTGGGTTTCGGCGCCAGTATACTGATGGTGATACTGGTAGTCGGCGGACGATTGCTGCCGCCGGCTTCGTTCTGGGAGGGGCAGGCGGCTTATGAGTCCGTGCTGGGCATGGTGCCCCGGATTGTCCTGGCTTCGATGATTGCCTACCTGGTGAGCCAGCACCACGATGTTTTTGCCTTCCACTTCTGGCGGGAGAAGACACGGGCAAGGTTCCTGTGGTTGCGCAATAACGCCTCGACGATGGTGTCCCAGGCGCTTGATACCGGGCTGTTCATCACCATCGCTTTCTGGGGGATGGTGCCTAATAGCGTCCTGGTGAATATGCTCATTACCCAGTATGTGATTAAGCTGGGTATAGCCGCCCTGGACACGCCGTTCTGTTACCTGCTGGTTTATTTCCTGAAAAATAAAATTAAGCCGCTGGCCGGTGCCGAAGCGGCGGCTTAGGGATTGACTGAAAATGAATATTCGGGTTTTAGGCGCTCACAACTGCGAAAGGCAGAACCGGAGGCTGGTCAGCCTGCTGATTGACGGTGTCCTGGCCATAGACGCCGGCTCCCTCACCTCCAGCCTGTCGCTGGAAGAGCAAAAGAAAATTAAGGCCATACTGCTCACCCACCAGCATTATGACCACGTCAGGGACATCCCGGCCCTGGGCATGAGCCTTTTCCTGGGCGGCGCCGCCACCCGGATTTACTCCATCCCGGCGGCGCTCGATGCTCTGGCCAGACACCTTTTGAATAACGAGATTTACCCCGATTTCCGGCAGAAGCCGGAACAAAATCCCACGCTTGGTTTTACTATTATAGAGCCGCATAAGGCGGAGACGATTGAGGGCTACACCGTCCTGGCGGTGCCGGTTAATCACAGCGTCCCCACCGTGGGCTACCAGGTGACCGCCGGCGACGGTAAGTCGGTGTTCTATACCGGGGATACCGGCCCGGGCCTGGCCGACTGCTGGCGGCATATTTCGCCGCAGCTGCTTATCATCGAGGTTACGGCGTCGGATAAGTATGCCGGGTGGGTGGCCGGCGCGGGACACCTCGCCCCCAGCCTGTTGAAGCAGGAGCTGGAGAGTTTTCAGAAGGTCAAGGGCTATCTGCCCCGGGTGGTAGCGATTCACATGAGCCCGGACCTGGAGGGGGAGATAACCGCCGAGCTGGTAGTGGTGGCTAAAGAGCTGGGCTGTTCCATCACTGTTGCTAAAGAGGGGATGGAGATTAATATTTAAAAGTGGGGGAAATCCCCCTTGTTCCCCCTTTATGAAAGGGGGAGAGAATTTTAAAAAAAATAGTGGGGTGGGGGGAGGTAAAAACGGGGTGTTTAAGAGGGGTGTAACCCCTCTTTACCGCAAAGGGTGGCGGGTGGGAATAGATAAAAAAATGGGGTGGGGAAAAGATAAAAGTGGAGGGTGGGGCATGGCAGACACCCCGAAGTTCATTGTTGACTGCAATGTGGGCAAGCTGGCCCGGTGGCTGCGGCTCATGGGTTACGATGCCCGCTTCTTCGATGGCGACGATGATTCCGAGCTGGTGGCTATGGCTAAAGCCGAGGGGCGGGTTATCTTAAGCCGGGATACCCGCATTATGAAGCGGCGGTTGATAACCAGCGGCCAGGTCAAGGCGGTGCTTATCGACAGCGACCAGCCGGAGCGGCAGATTCACCAGGTAATAGATACCCTGGGGCTGGACAGCCGCTTCAGGCCGTTTACTATCTGCCTGGAGTGCAATCAGCCCCTGGTGGAGAGGGGTAAAGATGAGTTGGCCGAGCTGGTGCCGCCCTATGTGTTTAAGACCCAGAATTATTTTATGCAGTGCCCTAATTGCCAGCGCCTCTACTGGCGGGGGACACACTGGCAGTCAATGACCCGAAAGCTGGAGAAGCTCAGGGGCGAATAAGGGGATTAGCCCGATTTTTAGAGTGCGTTTTGCTTCCCACCCTCCCGCCCTACAGAGGTGATACTTCTATAAATTTCTTCTCAGGGGGTGGGATTCCGGATTTTCTCCTCACCACTGGGGTGGGGTAGAAAAGGGAGTCTAAGAGGGGCGAAGCCCCTCTCTTACCTATATTCCCCCTTCCCTTCTTGATGAGGGAAGGGGGTAAGGGGGATAGGTTTCCCAATATACCCTTGACCATATTAAACTATATTGCTACACTTCAAATTGAAACTATTATTTAAACTATTAGAGGGGGAGAGCCATGACTTATAAGAATATACTGGTAGAGAAGAAGGAAGGGGTGGCCAAGATTACCATTAACCGGCCGCCGCTAAATATCCTGGATATTGACACCCTGGAGGAGATGAGCCGGGCGCTGGCCGAGCTTAAAACAGATGACGAGGTTAAAGTAGTGGCCGTTACCGGAGCCGGTCAGAAAGCCTTTTCCGCCGGCGTGGCCGTCGGGGACCACCTGGGTAGTAAGCTGCCCCGGATGGTTGAGGTGTTTAACAGGGTGTTTATCTCATTAGTCGAGGTGGATAAGCCTACCATCGCCATCGTCAACGGGGTTGCCCTGGGCGGGGGCTGCGAGATAGTGGCTGGCTGTGACATGGCGGTGGCCTCGGAGGAGGCGAAGCTGGGACAGCCTGAGATTAAGCTGGGGGTATATCCGCCTCCGGCCACGGTGCTCTTCCCCAGAATCCTGGGCAGGCGGAAGGCTTTTGAGCTTATCCTCTCCGGCGATAGCATCGACGCTAAAGAGGCGGAGAGGATTGGCCTGATAAATAAAGCCGTGCCCGCCGGTGAGTTGGAGGAGGCGGCTGATGAGTTTATCAAGCGGTTCACGGCTAACAGCGGGTTGACCCTGACCCAGGCACGGCAGGCGCTTTACCGTAATTTTGACCTTGAATTCCGTCAGGCCATGGATGTCACCGGGGTCGACGCTACCCTGGTAATGGCCGGGGAG
This sequence comes from Deltaproteobacteria bacterium, assembly GCA_030603275.1. Classification (GTDB taxonomy): domain Bacteria; phylum Chloroflexota; class Dehalococcoidia; order Dehalococcoidales; family BS750m-G39; genus JABMRW01. The sequence continues at coordinate 17,350 of JAUVYB010000007.1, forward strand.
AACAGCGTGGAGGGGCTGACCGCTTTCATGGAGAAGCGAAAGCCGATCTGGATAAGATAAGGGGGAGTTAGTATTTGAAGATTCTGACGGCGAGCCAGATACGCCAGCTGGAGGAAAGCTGCGCTAAGAGCGGCCTGTCCAGCGACAGGCTCATGGAGAATGCGGGCATGGCGGTGGCCGGGGAGGCCAAGCGCATTCTGGGGGGCATTGATGGGCAGCACGTCCTGTTTCTTATTGGGCCGGGTAATAACGGCGGGGATGGGCTGGTGGCCGCCCGCCACCTGCATGACTGGGGGGCCAGGGTTACCGTCTACCTGCTGGGGCGTAGAGGGGACGATGACCCCAACCTGAAGCTGGTTCGGGAGCGGGACATCGGCTGTGTGGAGGCGGCTAAAGATGAGGGGCTGAGCCAGTTTAATGATTCTCTGGCATCGGCCGACGCCGTTGTCGACGCCCTGTTCGGCACCGGCACCGCCCGACCCTTTAGCGGTAATATTCTGTCGGTACTGGACAGGGTGAATAAGGCTAGAAAGAAGCGTCCAAAATGGCGTATTATAGCGCTGGACTTGCCCTCGGGGATTAACGCTGACAGCGGGGCGGTTGACCCGGCGACACTCTATGCCGATTACACGATAACCCTGGGCTGTCCCAAGCCGGGCCTGTTCAATTTCCCCGGGGCGGAAAGGGTAGGTAAGATAACCGTGGCTGATATTGGTATGCCCGAAAATATGGCTGAAGAAGCCAACTCGGAGTATCTCACCGGCGAGTGGGTTCGCTCGGTTCTGCCCGAGCGTCCCCTGCAGGCCAATAAAGGCAGCTTTGGACGGGTGCTGGTGGTGGCCGGCTCGATGAAATATATCGGCGCCGCCTACCTGGCCTGCAGCGGGGCTATACGGGTGGGGGCGGGGCTGGTAACACTGGCGGCAACCCCCACTCTACAGTCTATCCTGGCTTCAAAGCTGACCGAGGTGACCTATCTCCCTCTGCCCGAATCCCGTCCCGGCGCTGTTTCCCCGGAAGCGGTCCGGTTGATATCCCAGCAGTTTGAGAGTTATAATGTCCTGCTCCTGGGCTGCGGGCTGGGGCAGAGCCAGGCGGTGGTAAAGCTGGTGCGGTCTATCCTGCTTGCCAAACAGCGAGTGGAATTACCGGCTTTGGTACTTGATGCCGACGCCCTCAACACCCTGGCTGATACCCCCCGGTGGTGGCAGCAGCTGACCACCGATGCTATACTTACCCCGCACCCCGGAGAGATGGCCCGGCTGACCGGAACGGCGGTAGCCGAGATACAGGCCGACCGTCTGGGAGCGGCCAAGAAGTGGGCGGTGGAATGGAACAAGACCGTCGTTCTTAAAGGGGCCTATACCGTTATCGCCTCTCCGGAGGGTAGAACCGTAATCAGCCCCGTGGCCAATCCCGGGCTGGCTTCGGCGGGAAGCGGGGATGTTCTGACCGGCGCCATCGCCGGACTGGCGGCACAGGGGCTGCCGCTTTTTGAGGCGGCCGCCGGCGGGGTGTACCTCCACGGGGAGGCCGGTGAGCTGGTCAGGGACAGGCTGGGCGATGCCGGCATGATTGCCAGCGACCTTCTGCCGGAACTGCCCGTGGTTATTAAAAATTTAAAGGAAACTTAAAGCGCCATGTTATTAGCGGTTGATATCGGTAATACCAGCACCACCCTGGGCGTCTTTGACGGCGAGGAGCTGCGCGCCACCTGGCATATGGCTACTGGCGTCCACCGCATGTCGGATGAATACGCCGCCCTGCTGTTTAACCTGCTGCGCCAGCAGGGCCTGGAGACCAGTGATATTAAGGCGGTGGCCCTGTGCAGTGTCGTCCCGCCGCTGATATCGACCTTTGAGGAGCTTTTTAAGCGCTATTTCAATATCGAGCCGCTGGTGGTGGGGACGGGGGTTAAGAGCGGGGTGAGCATCCGGATGGATAACCCCAGGGAGGTGGGTGCCGACCGCATCGCCGATGCCGCCGCCGCCCACCATCTCTACGGCGGGCCGGTAATCGTTATCGACCTGGGCACCGCCACCACCTTCGGCATTATCTCCAAAGAGGGAGACTACATCGGCGGTATTATCGCCACCGGCATAGCCACCGCCGCCGAGGCGCTGTTCACCCGGACGGCGCAGTTGCCCCGTGTGGAGCTGGCCCCCCCCAAGCACGTCATCGGCACCAACACGGTGGCGGCCATACAGTCGGGGATTATCTACGGCTACGCCTCGCTGGTCGAGGGGATGCTGTCCCGCATCCAGAAGGAGCTGGGGGTAAAGGCTAAGGTGATAGCTACCGGCGGCTACGCCGGACTCATCGCTAAAGAAACCCGGGTAATTGATGTGGTAAATCCCGACCTGACCCTGATTGGGCTGAGGCTTATCTACGAGATGAATAAGGGCTAGAGGGCGTTTATCTACCCACCCTGACCCGCCCTACAGAGGCGGTGCCTCTAAAACTCCCTTGAATGGGGGTGGGGTGAAAGGAAGTTTAAGAGGGACGGAGTCCCTCTTCAGAAAAAATCTTCCCCTTCCCCTTGTTAAGGGGAAGGGGATACAGGGGATGGGGTTACAATGCTAAACAACAAAAATATTATATTGGGTATTACCGGAAGCATAGCCGCCTATAAAGCGGCCGATATCGCCAGCAAGCTGACTCAGGCCGGGGCCAAGGTTGATGTGGTTATGACCGAGCCGGCGACCAAATTTATCACGCCCCTCACCCTGCGCGGCATTACCGGGCGGGCGGTGGTAGCCGACATGTTTGACCCCGCCTCTCAGCACAGCATTGAGCATATCGCCCTGGTGGAGGCGGCTGATGTGATGGTTATCGCCCCGGCTACCGCCTCTATTATTGCCAAGATGGCCGTCGGCATCGCTGACGATATGGTTAGCTTAACCGTGCTGGCGACCAGAGCCCCGGTTATGGTGGCTCCGGCGATGGATGTCGACATGTTTGCCAACCCCGTCACCCGGGAGAACCTGGCCAGGCTTAAAGCCAGGGGTTTTATTATTGTTGACCCTGGTTACGGCCGGATGGCTTCGGGCAAGGTGGGGTGGGGGCGCCTGGCTGATGTGGACAAAATTATGGCCGCCATAGAGGGGGTAGTGGGCGGCAGCGCTGACCTGGCCGGTAAGCGCCTGGTGGTTACCGCCGGCGGCACCCGGGAGTACATTGACCCGGTGCGCTATATCGGCAACCCCTCTTCGGGGAAGATGGGCTACGCCCTGGCCGAAGCCGCCCGCGACAGGGGGGCTAAGGTTACCCTGATTACCGCCTCCTCGCTTCCTGAGCCGGAAGGGGTAACGGTTGTCCCGGTTGAGACCGCCGCACAGATGAAGCAGGCGGTGACCAAGGCGGTGGCTAAAGCCGACGCCCTGCTCATGGCGGCGGCGGTGGCCGACTACCAGTCCAGGACCGTGGCCAGGTCCAAGATTAAGAAAGACAGCCCCGGCCTGACCCTGGAGCTGGTGAGGACGCCGGACATACTGGGGGAGGTGAGGGGTAAATTTTTAAGGGTTGGCTTTGCCGCCGAGAGCGATAATATAATCACCAACGCTAAAAAGAAGCTGGCCAAGAAAAAGCTCGACCTCATCGTGGCCAATGATATTACCGACAAGAAAAGTGGCTTTGGCGTTGATACCAATAAAGTGACCCTGCTAGCTAAAAAGGGCAAAGCCGAAAGCCTGCCCCTGATGAGCAAGCGGGAGGTAGCCGATAAGATACTGGACCGGGTGGTGGGGATGCTGGGGAAGAAGAAGTAAAAGGGTGAAGAAGCCTCAAAATAACTACGCCTTTATTGACGGTAATAACCTGCACTTGTCAGTGATAAACATCGGTTGGAAATTGGACTACAAGAAATTCAGGCAGTATTTAATAGATAAGTACCTTGTTGTTCAAGCCTACTACTTCATTGGTAAAGTCCCGGGAATGGGCCAATTATACTCAGATTTACAGAGGTACGGCTTTAACTTGATATTCAAACCCCCGATTAAAGACAAGCATGGTAGCTATAAAGCTAATGTCGACGCTGAGTTGGTTCTACAGGCAATGATAGACTTAAACAACTATAATGGGGCGGTTATCGTAACCAGCGACGGAGATTTTAGCTGTTTAGTTGCATACCTGGAGAAAGCGGGCAAGTTAGAACGCCTGTTAGCAGCCAGTAAAGGCGGATGTTCAAGATACTTGAGAATAGCGGCGGGGAGTAAAGTTGATTATATGGATAATTTGAAATCTAAACTTGAATATAAAAAGTGAAAAGCACCCCATAAGGACTAACCCTTATAGCGTGCTTCCCGAAATGATTCTTATTTAGGATAGCAAATTTAGCTGATTTTGTCAATAGCCGGTTGGCGGGGGCTGGGGGAAAGCGTAAGCGGGGGGAGTTTGAGGGGGCGAAGCCCCCTCTTTTAAAAAAACCTCCTCCCCCTCTCCTAGTAAGGAGAGGGGGATACAGGGGGTGAGGTTGCTAGGAAGTTTCTAGAAAGGTAATCATGGCAGAAGCACCAAAAGATGAAATGCCCAAAGCCTACGAGGCGGGCAAGGTTGAGCAGAAGTGGTACAAGTTCTGGCTGGATAAAGGCTATTTTACCCCCAGGATAGACCCCAAGAAGAAACCCTTTGTCGTCATTATGCCCCTGCCCAATGTTACCGGCGGGCTTCACATGGGGCACGTCTGTTTTCTCACCCCGGAAGATATCATGGCCCGCTGGCACCGGATGAAAGGCGACCCAACACTGTGGCTGCCGGGAATCGACCACGCCGGCATTGCCGCCCAGGTGGTGGTGGAGAAGATGCTGGCTAATGAGGGAACCAACCGCCATGAGCTGGGCCGGGAGAAATTCCTGGAGAGAATGTACCGCTGGGCGGAAGAGTGCCGCAAAACGATTACCGTGCAGGAGCAGAGGGTGGGGTCATCCTGCGACTGGAGCCGGGAACGTTTTACCCTGGGGGAGGGGCCGAGCCGGGCGGTGCGCACCGCCTTCGTCCGCCTTTATGAAAAAGGTCTAATCTACCGGGGGGAGCGGATTATCAACTGGTGCCCCCGCTGTGCTACCGCCCTATCCGACCTGGAGACCGACCACAAGGATATACAGGGCAACCTGTACTATGTCCGTTATCCCCTGGAGGGGAGCAAAGAGTTCATCACCGTGGCCACCACCCGCCCTGAAACGATACTGGGTGATACCGCCGTCGCTGTTAATCCTGAGGACAAGCGGTACAGGGGTATGGTAGGCAAAAAGGCCATTCTGCCTGCGGTGAAGCGGGCGGTGCCTATTATCGCCGATGAGGCCGTCGACCCTGAATTCGGCACCGGGGCGGTAAAGATTACCCCCGCCCACGACCCGGTGGACTTTGAGATGGCCCAGCGCCACGACCTGCCCCTGGTCAATATACTGAACCTGGATGTGACCATGAACGAGAACGCCGGGCCCTATGCCGGGCTTGACCGTTTTGAGTGCCGCCAGGCGATACTGGCCGACCTGGAAAGGGACGGGCAGCTGGTCAAGATTGAGCCCTATGGTCACTCGGTGGGGCACTGCATGCGCTGCCAGACGGTTATCGAGCCGATAGCCAGCCAGCAGTGGTTTATTAATACCAGGCCTTTAGCCGAACCGGCCATCGAGGCGGTGCAGGCTAAGCGCATTAATATTATCCCGGAACGGTTTACCAAGGTCTACCTTAACTGGATGGAGAACATCCGTGACTGGTGTATCAGCCGCCAGCTGTGGTGGGGGCATAGAATACCGGTGTGGTACTGCCGTGACTGCGGAGAAGTGACCGTGGCTGTTGATGAGCCCAAAGCCTGCGGCCAGTGCGGCTCGGCTAATATAGAGCAGGACCCCGATGTCCTGGATACCTGGTTTTCGTCAGCGCTGTGGCCCCACTCCACCCTGGGCTGGCCCGGTGATACCGAGGACCTCGGCTATTTCTACCCCACCACCGTGATGGAGACCGGCTATGACATCATCTTCTTCTGGGTGGCCAGGATGATTATGATGGGTCTGGAGGATACCGGCGATATCCCCTTCAGCACCGTTTACCTCCACGGGCTGCTGCGGGACGAAAAGGGGGAGAAGATGAGCAAGGTCAGGGGTAACGTACTCGACCCCCTTGACATCATGGATAAATACGGCACCGATGCCCTGCGCTTTGCCCTGATCACTGATGTATCGCCGGGAAGCGATATCAACCTGACCGCATCCAGGTTGGAAGCAGGCCGTAACTTTGCCAACAAGCTGTGGAATGCCACCCGCTTCGTGGTCAGGAGTTTAAAGCCGGGCGCCGACATAGAAGTTAAGCGGGACAGGCTTACCGTGGAAGACCGCTGGATTCTGAGCCGCCTGAGCGGCACCATAGCCAGCGTGAACAGGTTGATGGATAACTTCCAGTTCGGCGAAGCCCTGAGGCAGCTCCACGATTTCCTCTGGGGCGAGTTCTGCGACTGGTATATCGAGTTTGCCAAGATTCGCCTCGGTTCCGGGGAAAAGCCGTCCCCACTGCCGGTGCTGGTTCACGTGCTGGAGACCTCGCTGCGGCTGCTGCACCCCTTTATGCCCTTCGTCACCGAGGAGCTGTGGCAGAACCTGAAACAACGCCTGCCCGCCGGTTGGGTGGAGACCGAGTCCATAATGGTAGCCGCCTACCCCGCCGCCGATAAAAAAGCCGTTGACCCGCAGGCGGAGCGGGTGATGGAGGCCATAATCGAGGTAATACACGCCATCCGCAACGCCCGTGCCGAACATAAGGTGGAGAGCGGGCGGTGGGTTGAGGCGCAGGTCTATGCCGGTGAGCTTAAATCAGCCATTGCCCCCTATGCACAGACTATCCAGAGACTGGCTAAGGCAAGGCCGGTTAGCTTCTTTGAGAGCCGGGAAGAGATGCCGCCGGGTGATAATGTCCTGGCTCTGGTTCTGAAAAGTTCCGAGGTCATCATCCCTATGGAGAGCATGGTTGACCCGGAGGCGGAGCGGCGGCGGCTGGGGCAGGAGATAGCCCAGACCGGGGCCGAGGTGGCCCGGCTTGAGGCCAGACTCGAGGATAAAGCCTTTCTGACCAAGGCACCGCCTGCGGTGGTGGCTAAAGAGAGGGATAACCTCAGCGTGAGAAAGGACAGGCTGGAGAGGCTGCAGCAAAGGCTTGGTGAGCTTAATTAAATTGAGCTTAACTAAAGCTCAAGCTCGGCAGCTGCCAGTCCCCGGTGGGAACCGTTAGCCCCTAAACGCTCCAGCGCCTTCCTGGTATCGCTGGCAATCCTGGCCCTGTCACAGTTTTTGAGCCGGTACTTGAACAGCCAGTAGCTGAACTCTTTTAATTCGGTCAGGCTGATGGACCTGAGCCGGGGGTAACCCTTCTCCCGCCGGAAGCCCTTGAGCAGTTCCGGTCCGGTTGCCCCGTATATCCGCTGGTAGACCTCGTCGGTGAGATTGTGCTCTTTTTTATAGCCTGAGGTGCGCTTTTCCTTGCGCACCTCTTCCTGCACCGCCAGAACCAGGGCTTCCTCCACGGTGACGCCGTAAAAGTAGTTGAGATACTGGCGGTACTTGGTGCTGCCGATGAGCGCCTTGAATTTACTATTGCTCAGCTTTAGCGGCGGCTGGCCGTGGAAGAGGAGGGCGATTTTTTCCTCCTCGGGCAGGAGGTCATCCACCGCCTGGCACAGCCGTTCCGCCAGCAGCAGCCAGTCAAAGGCTTCGCCGTCAATAAGGTACCGGTAGCGGCGGCCGTTACAGGTTTCCTCGCCGTCAGTCCACAGCCCGATAGCCTCGAGCAGGGCGATATACCAGTGCTTGCCGCTTGAGATAGCCTGCTCCAGGTGTTTTATCGCCTGGGCATTGTTGATTGAGGTTGCTTGAGCCGGTACTGATTGATTGGGCGCTTCCTGGTTGTTCATGGGGTTTGGTTCCGTCCGTCAGCTACCCGGTAAAAAGACGTTTACCCCTTTACCGCCTTTGGCATAGACCTGCCAGGTTATTTTCTCCTGGGCGCCTGCCCTGGCGATGTTCTGCACCAGGCGGATATCAGCCTCAGTCAAGCCGAATTTCCGCTTGAGTTCTTCTACTCTAGCCCTGGCCTGCCGTTCGTTGCCAAAGGCGCTTTCCAGCCCAAAACCGTCTTTCTGGTAGCGCTGCCGGAGGGCAACCTCCTGGGCAAGGCCAAAAGTTACGTCTTCAACCAGCCTTCGTTTCCACATTGCTCACCTTCCACAGCAGTGTTTGTATTTTTTGCCTGAGCCGCAGGGGCAGGGGTCGTTTCTGCCTACTTTCTTGCCGCCGACCTTCATTCTCTGCTTCTGGCCGTTGCCCCCGGCCTGAACCGGCGCGGGTGATTTCTGGGGGGCTTCCCGCCGGGCAATGCCGACATGATATATGCTGTGAACCACGTCGTGCTGGATGGTCGAAAGCAGGTTCTGGAACAGGTTGTGTCCCTCCCTCTTGTAGGCGACCAGCGGGTCTCGCTGCCCGGCCGCCTGCAGCCCTATTCCCTGGCGCATGTGCTCCATCATCGTCAGGTGCTCTACCCAGAGCATGTCTATGATGCGCAGCATTACCAGCCTCTCCACCGCCCTCATGTTCTCCGGGCCAATCTCCTTCTCTTTTTCCTCGTAGAGCATATTTGACAGCTCAATTAGCTTTTCCTCAATTTGCTTTGGCTTCATCCGGGAGATGGCTTCGGCGTTAAATGTTGGGGGGATGGGGAAGATGGCCGATGCCTTGCTGAGCAGGCCGTCCGCGTCCCAGCCCTCGCCGTGCTCGTCGGCGGTGTGAGCGGCCACTATATTCTTAGTCTCATCTTCGACCAGGGACAGGATATTGGATTTAAGGTCGGCGCCGGCTATTATCTTTCGGCGCTCGCCGTAGATGAGCTCCCGGTGCCGGTTGGCTACATCGTCGTATTCCACCAGGTGCTTGCGGATATCAAAGTTGTAGCCCTCTACCCTTACCTGGGCGCCTTCTATGGATTTGTTCACCAGTGCGTTCTCCACGGGGGTGTCCTCGTCCATGCCCGCCCACTCCATAAAACTCTTAATCCGGTCGCCGCCGAAGCGGCGGACGATTTCGTCTTCTAAAGAAACATAGAAGCGGGAGCTGCCCGGGTCACCCTGCCGGCCGGCCCGCCCCCGGAGCTGGTTGTCAATCCGTCTGGACTCGTGTCGGTCGGTGCCGATAATATGGAGCCCGCCAAGCTCAACCACTTTTTCGTGCTCTTTCTGCCAGTTTTCGGCCTCCCCGTCCCCGGGGTTCCCCCCCAGTATGATGTCAACGCCGCGCCCGGCCATGTTGGTGGCCACGGTTACCGCTCCCGGCTTACCGGCCTGGGCAATAATTTCTCCTTCTTTCGTATGCTGCTTGGCGTTGAGTATCTCGTGGGGGATGCCCTTCTTCTTGAGCAGGTCGCTCAAATATTCCGAGTTATTAATAGATACCGTGCCCACCAGCACCGGCTGCCCCTCTTTATGCATCTGCTCAATCTCACGCACCACCGCCTTGAATTTAGATTTTACGTCTTTGTAAATCTGGTCGGGGAAGTCCTGGCGTATCATTGGCTTATGGGTGGGGATGACCACCACCTCAAGCTTATATATTTTGTGAAGCTCCTCGGCCTCGGTGAGGGCGGTGCCGGTCATGCCCGCCAGCTTACCGTACATGCGGAAGTAGTTCTGGATGGTAACGGTGGCGTAGGTGCGGCTTTCCTGCTGGACCCTGACCCGCTCCTTGGCCTCTATCGCCTGGTGCAGGCCTTCCGAGTAGCGCCTTCCGTGCATCAGCCGGCCGGTGAACTCGTCAACGATGATGACCTGCCCTTCCTTGACCACATATTCCCGGTCGCGCCGGTATATCTCCCTGGCGGTCAGTGCGTTTTGCAGGTAGCGGTGCAGGTCGGCGTTGGCCGGGTCATAGAGGTCGGGCGCCTTTAGCTGCCCTTCCCGCTTTAGCATCCGTTCCATATTGGTCATGCCGGAGTCGGTCAGGCTGACGGTACGACTCTTCTCATCAACGGTGTAGTCCGCTTCTTTCTTAAGGCTGGGGACGAGGCGGGCGAATAGCTGGTACCTCTGTCCCGCCTCCACATCGGGGGCGCTGATGATGAGCGGGGTGCGGGCTTCATCGATAAGGAGGTAGTCTACCTCATCGGCGATGGCATAGTTTACGGGACGCTGGACGCACTGGGACAGCTCGGTGACCATGTTGTCCCGCAGGTAGTCAAAGCCGAACTCGGCGCTGGTGCCGTAGGTGATATCAGCCTGGTAGGCCTCTTTGCGGGGGATTGGGCGGAAGTGGGGCCAGCGGCTGTCTCCGGAATCAAATTCGGGGTCGTAAATGAGGGCGGGGGTATGCTCATCGGGGGACTGCATGGGGTAGATGCTGGCCACGCTTAAGCCCAGGGCGTGATAGACAGGCCCCATCCAGTAGGGGTCCCGCCTGGCCAGGTAGTCGTTGACGGTGACCAGGTGAACGCCTTTGCCGCTAAGGGCGTTTAGATAAAGGGGCAGGGTGGCCACCAGGGTCTTGCCCTCGCCGGTTTTCATCTCGGCTATTTTGCCCTGGTGAAGGACGATGCCGCCTATGAGCTGGACATCAAAGTGGCGCTGGCCGATGGTGCGTTTAGCGGCCTCGCGGACGGCGGCAAAAGCTTCGGGCAGGAGCTCATCCGGGGAGCTGCCGCTTTCTAGCCTTGCCTTAAACTCGCCGGTCTTGGCACCAAGCTCGCTGTCACTGAGCTTGGTAAATTCAGGCTCAAGCTGGTTTATGGTATCTACCAGAGGTTGTAGCCGCTTGAGTTCCTTTTCGTTGGAATCAACCAGTCCGCCCAGCCACTTAAACATCGCTCATCCCTGTTCGAACATAGCCCCAATAGATAGTCCGGTGTGGATGCGGTGGATGGCCTCACCCAGCAGGGGGGCTATGGGTAAAACGGTAATCTTATCCAGTTTCTTGTCACCGGCCACCGGAACGGTGTCAGTAACCACTACCTCCTTGACAGGGCAGGAGCCTATCCTCTGGATAGCTTTACCGGAGAGTATCGGGTGGGTGCAGCAGGCGAATATCTCCTTGACCCCCCGCTTCTCCAGAGCCGAGACCACGCCTACCAGAGAGCCGGCGGTGTCTATCTCGTCGTCTACGGTAAGCGCTACCTTGCTCCCCACCTCACCGATAATATTCAGTGTCTCCGTCTGGTCATCATTGCCCACCCGCCTCTTTTCCACAATAACCAGGGGGGCATTAAGCTTGGCGGCTACATCCCGCGCCCGCTTGGTAATACCGATATCGGTAGCAACCACCACCAGCTCTTTAAAGTCTTTTTCTTTAAAATAGTCACTGAGCAGGTAAAGAGCCGTCAGTTCATCAACCGGTATGTTAAAGAAGCCCTGAATCTGGGCGGCGTGTAAGTCAACCGTCAGCAACCGGCCGGCGCCGGCCACACTGAGCAGGTCGGCAATCAGGCGGGCGGTTATCGGTACCCGCGGCTGGTCTTTCTTATCGGTGCGGCCATAACCGTAATAGGGAATAACGGCGGTGATACGCCCCGCCGAAGCTCTCTTCAGGGCATCAATCATAATCAGCAACTCGACCAGGTTCCTGTTCACCGGTGAGCACAGGGGCTGGATAACAAAGGTGTCCCTCTGGCGCACGTTCTCCAGGATGCGGACAAAGATATTCTCGTTGCTGAATTCAAAGACCTCACACCTGCCCAGCGGTATGCCCAGATAGTCGACTACCTCTTGGGCCAGGGTGGGGTGGGCGTTACCGGTGAATACCTTCAGCTCATCCATAGGCTATTACCTCTCTTTGCGTAATATCAATAAGCTATAAGGGCTTCCAGCAGGGAGACTTTTTTGTATTGCGTTACCGGTCTTTCCTGCCATACCTGAGTCTGTCCGGCGGCATCACTATACAGGGTGACTTCCCGGTACTTGGTGACCGTCTTCCAATATGTTTTGTGGTCTATGGTATACGGTACTTGGACGGTATACGGTATTCGTTCGGTGTACGGTTCAGAGGTGTAGTAGGTCTCCGAGGCCTGGTATTGTTCCGTAGTCTCGTAGGCTACCTCTTTGAGGGGCAAGACACAGAAAACGATGACCAGCACCAGTACTGCTGCCCCTATTCCTATAGCTAGTTTCGTCCCCATTTTAATCACCTCCCTTGAGGATAGATTGGACTTGTATTATTAATTATAGCACTATTGTTGACCAACCTCACTCCCCCTTCCTTTTCAAGGAGAGGGGGATAAAGCGGGTTCCCTGAAAAATCAAAGATTTTTTAGGGTGCATAAAGGGGGTGAGGTTAATAAACTAATCAGTCGTCAATGCCGGGTACCGGGAAGCGAGAGCATATCTGACTGACTTCTCCTCTCACCTCCTTTTGAATTTTGGAATTATCAATATTGTCCAGAATTTTTATAATCATGGCGGCGATTTGTTTTATTTCTTCCTTGCCGAAGCCCCGCGTGGTCACCGCCGGGGTGCCCAGCCTGATGCCGCCGGTTATGCGGGGTGGCTGCCGGTCAAAGGGAATAGAATTGCGGTTGACCACAATGCCGGCGGTCCCCAAGGCTTCTTCAGCCTGCCGGCCGGTTATACCGGTTGAGGTGAGGTCAACCAGGACGAGGTGGTTATCGGTGCCGCCTGAGATTAAGCGCAGGCCGTTTTGCTGCAGTCCGGCGGCCAGAACCCGGGCATTATCCAGCACCGCCTGCTGGTAGTAGGTGAAGGCAGGTTGCATCGCCTCCTGAAAGCAGACCGCTTTTCCGGCAACAACGTGCATCAGCGGGCCTCCCTGCATCCTGGGAAAAACAGCATCGTCTATAGCTGGGGCCAGCCCTTTCTGGCAGAGAATAAAGCCGCTCCGGGGGCCGCGCAGTGTCTTGTGGGTGGTTGAGGTTACTACCTCGGCGTAGGGGATGGGGGTGGGGTGTAAGCCCACCGCTACCATGCCGGCGATGTGGGCTATATCAACCAGTAGCTTGGCTCCAACCAGGTCGGCGATGTTGCGGAAACGCTCAAAATCAATAATCCTGGGGTAGGCGCTGGCGCCGGTCACAATCAGCCTGGGCTTGTGCTTTTTGGCCAGGTTTTCTATCTCCTGGTAGTCCATCCTTTCCGTCTCCCGGTTAACCCCGTAGTGTATGAAGTTATACGATTTGCCGGAGAAGCTTACCTTGGCCCCGTGGGTGAGGTGGCCGCCGTGAGCCAGGCTCATGCCCATGACCGTGTCGCCGTATTCCAGCAGGGCGTAGTATGACGCCATGTTGGCCTGGGCTCCGCTGTGGGGCTGGACATTGGCGTGCTGGGCCTTGAAAAGCTCCTTGGCCCGCTGGATAGCCAGGTTTTCCACGATATCCACGTTCTCACAACCGCCGTAGTAGCGTTTGCCGGGGTAGCCCTCGGCGTATTTGTTGGTAAGAAAAGAGCCTTCAGCCTGGAGCACCGCCCGGCTGGCGTAGTTCTCCGAGGCAATAAGGTTGATTGTTTCCCGCTGGCGTTTTGCCTCCAGTGCCAGGGCGCGGCTGATTTCCGGGTCGGTTTGACTTAAGAAGTCCATTTTCCCTCCTGGCTAAAGTCTACAACTGCACCCTTGCAGGTGTCAAACCCTTGGGTTCTTTATGCCCATTACTAAAGTTGGGGAGTAATTTGTTTTAATACCTACCTACTAACCCACCCCCTTAATCCCCCGCCCTTGCAAGGGAGGGGGAGAGTATTTTTTAGAAGAGGGGCTAGCGCCCCTCTTAAACACCCCGCTTAGGTTAGTTTCATTTTCAGGGGGGGGATGAAGGGGCGATAGCCATGAATTTAGGGGGTTTAAGGGGGACGAAGTCCCCCTTTTCTATACTCAATTCCCCCTCTCCAAGAGTGGAGAGGGGGATAAAGGGGGTGAGGTTAATAAAATGTCTCTAAATTGACTTGACATATTGCCCGTGATATCATAATCAAAAGGCTGGTTGATATGACAGCTCTGAGCGAGCTTTACCAAGAAATTGAGCGTTGCCAGCAGTGCGAGATAGCTAAATATCGGAACAGGGTGGTGCCGGGTGAAGGGGCGGAGGATGCCGACATAATGTTTATCGGTGAGGCACCAGGCTGGCACGAGGACCAGCAGGGGCGTCCCTTTGTCGGGCCGGCGGGGAAGTTTCTGGATGAATTACTGGCTTCTATCGGCTTGAACCGCCAGCAGGTCTATATTGCCAATGTGATTAAGTGCCGCCCTCAGGGAAACCGTGACCCCCTGCCTTCGGAAATCCAAAACTGCCGCCAGTGGCTGACACGCCAGATTGAGATAATTTGCCCCAAGATGATCGTAACCCTGGGGCGTTTCTCTATGGCTATGTACTTCCCCGGCAAGAGTATCAGTAAAATCCACGGTACGGCGCAGAAGCGGGATAATGTTATCTACTACGCCATGTACCACCCGGCGGCGGCGCTGCACCAGGGGAGCTTGCGCCAGGCTATAGAGGCGGACATGCTCAAGATTCCTTCCCTTCTGGCCGAAGCCGGAAGTGTGACAGAGGCAAAGCAGGACCCAGAGCAATTAAGTATGTTTTAGGTGAAAAATATAGGTGAAAGATAATGACTAAACCAAGGTTAAAAATAATCCCCCTGGGGGGGCTATCTGAAATCGGCAAGAATATGATGTTGATGGAGTATGAGAACGACATCATCATCATTGATTCCGGGCTGATGTTCCCCGGGGAGGAAATGCTGGGCATCGACCTGGTAATCCCCGACATCAGCTACCTGCTGGAGAATAAAGAGAAGATAAGGGGCATAGTTATCACCCATGGTCATGAAGACCATATCGGCGCCTTGCCTTACCTGCTGCCCCAGCTTAATGTGCCGGTCTATTCCACCAAGCTTACCAACGGGCTTATTTCGGTTAAGCTCAAGGAGAGAAAGGCGCTGGCCGGGGCCAAGCTCAATGTGGTGCCCTATGGCGGTCAGGTAAGTTTGGGCAAATTCAGGGTGGAGTTCTTCCACGTTTGCCACAGCATACCCGATGCCGCCGGTCTGATTATCCATACCCCGCTCGGCACTATTGTCCATAGCGGGGATTTTAAGCTCGATTACACCCCGGTAGACGGCAAGCCGACCGACCTTTCCCGTCTGGCTCAGTTGGGGGCGCAGGGGGTATTGCTGCTGCTGTCCGATTCCACCTATGCCGAGATGCCCGGTTATACCCCGTCGGAGAGGGTGGTGGGTGAGACCCTGGACCGGGTCATGGCCGAGGCGCCGGGCCGGGTGATTGTAACCACCTTCTCTTCGCTGGTGTCCCGCATTCAGCAGGTTATTGATGCCGCTGCCAAGCACCAGCGCCGGGTGTTTATTATCGGGCGGAGCATGACTGATATAGTGAAAATGACCCTGGAGCTGGGCTATCTCAAGGCTCCCGACGGCATACTGGCCCGGATAGACGAACTTAAAGCAACGCCTCATAACAAGGTGGTCTTTGTCACCACCGGCAGCCAGGGGGAACCGACCTCGGCCCTGGTCCGCATCGCCAACCAAGACCATCGCCATGTTCATATCCTGCGGGGGGACACGGTGGTGCTGTCAGCCAGCCCCGTCCCCGGCAACGAAGGCCTCATCAACCGCACCGTGGACAACCTGTTCCGGCAGGGTGCCCAGGTGCTTTACGATAAGGTGGCGCAGGTTCATGTCCACGGGCACGGCGGCCAGGAAGAACTGAAGCTGCTCTTGAATCTGGTCAAGCCCAGATTCTTTATACCCATTCACGGCGAATTCCGCCACCTCAGTTTTCATGCCAAGTTAGCCCAGTCGGTGGGCATCCCGGAGAAGAATGTCTTCCTGATGGAAGACGGCGATGTCCTTGAGCTCGGCCAGTGGTCGGGTAAGATAACCGGCAAGGTCAGCTCGGGTAATGTGTATGTGGATGGCCTGAGCGTGGGTGACGTCGGCACCGTGGTTTTACGCGACCGGAGGATGCTATCGCGGGACGGTATTGTTATGGTGATTATTACCGTTAACCGCCAGACCGGTAAGCTGGTGGGGCGTCCCGATGTTGTCTCCCGGGGCTTTGTTGATACCAGGGAGGCCAAGGATATGCTAGAAGAGAGCTGTGACCTAGTAGCTCGCTCTCTGGACCACAGCGGTGTCCGCCCGGCTGAATGGGGCTTTATCTACGCTAAAGTCAGGGATATACTGCATAAATTCTACTACGACCAGACCAAGCGCCGCCCCATGATTCTGCCGGTTATGGTGAAGGTGTAGGTTTTATATGGCTAAAAAGAAGGCAAAGGCTAATCGTCAGCCGACAAGAGAGTCCAGGGCCAGGGGTGAATCGGGCTGGAAGCGGTTTTTCCGTTATATCTGGCTGCCGCCGGTGCGCCGCCTGATACTGGCGGTGATTATCGTTGCTCTAGCGTTCTGGCACTGGGCGACAATTACCGCTTGGGCGGCCAGCGTCTGGGATGGCACCCTGGCCCTGTTCGGCTGGGGGCTGGGCTTTCTGGTGTTGGTCTTTGGCGTACTGATGGGGATAGTGTGGGGGCAGAGGGTGCTCTCCTTTATCTACCACTGGAACCAGTGGCTGGGTGGTATTGTCTTTACCCTGGTGGCCTGGGGAATAATGGCCTTTTTCGGGGTGGGGGGCAGCTTCGGTCAGGGTATTATCGGGGCTAGCATTGCTCCGGGTATTCTGCGCCTGCTGGGGCTGGTAATTTTAGGTTTTATCCTGGTCGCTCCCGGCTTGAGCTGGCGGGTCGTGGCCAGGTTATTCTCCTGGATAGGCAGAAAGCTCAGGGAACGTCCCGCTCCCAGGCCGGTGACCTATGTAGAGCCTCCCACCGTTGAGAAGCTGGCGACGCCTCCGGTAATGGTACCGCCTCCGGTGACTGCGCCCCAGCCGCCGTTGACCAGGGAGCCTGAAGCGGAGGTGCCGATGCTTACCCCTACCCCGGCGCAGCAGGAGCTGCGGCAGGTAGCCCAGGAGGTATGGAAGAAATACGGCGAATCGCCGTCGCTGGTTATGGTTGACGGCTGGCGGTTGCCCCCTATCGATATTCTGGATAGCGTGCCCGATGTCGAGTTCGGGCAGGCGGATAACATGCAGCGGGCCAAGATTATCGAGGAGGCACTGGCCAGCTATGGCGTTGAGGCTAAAGTGGTGCAGATAAACGCCGGTCCTACCGTCACCCAGTTCGGCATAGAGCCGGGCTGGGACAGGAAGATGAAGGAGATAAAAGAACGGGACAGGGACGGCAATGTCCAGGTGAGGATGGAGGAGGTATCCAAGACCAGGGTTAAAGTAGAGAGGATTACCTCTCTGTCTAACGACCTGGCGCTGGCCCTGGCGGCGCCCAGCATAAGGATTGAAGCCCCGGTGCCGGGCAAGTCAGTAGTTGGGATTGAAGTCCCCAATACCATCTACGGCATGGTCAGCCTGCGGGGGGTAATGGAGAGCAGCCCCTTCCAGAAGATAACCGCCAAGTCCAAGATAGCGCTGGCGCTGGGCAAGGGCGCCGGTGGGGAGGCGGTGGCCGGTGACCTGTCTAAGATGCCCCACCTGCTTATCGCCGGGGCTACCGGCAGCGGCAAGACGGTCTGCCTCAATTCCAGCATCTGCTGCCTGCTGATGCACGCCCCTCCCAGCGAGGTGCAGTTTATTATGATTGACCCCAAGCGGGTGGAGCTGACATCGTACAACAGCATACCTCACCTGGCTACCCCGGTCATCGTGGATACTCAGAAAGCCATGGGCACGCTGCGCTGGCTAAACCAGGAGATGGACAAGCGGTACCAGAAGCTGGCTGCCGCCGGCGCCCGCAACATTGATGGTTATAACAAGAAAGTGGAGGGGGAGGAGAAGCTCCCCTACCTGGTGCTGGTCATCGACGAGCTGGCCGACCTGATGATGGCCGGCTTTGACGAGGTGGAGCACGTCCTCTGCCGTCTGGCTCAGCTGGCCCGGGCTACCGGCATTCACCTAATCGTGGCGACACAGCGCCCGTCAGTTGACGTGGTCACCGGCCTGATTAAGGCCAACTTCCCCACCCGCATCAGCTTTGCCGTCACCTCCCAGGTCGATTCGCGCACCATCCTTGATATGGGCGGGGCGGAAAAGCTTTTGGGCCGGGGGGATATGCTCTATATGCCTACCGAGGCGGCCAAGCCCAAGCGCCTTCAGGGGTGCTATGTCTCCGATGCCGAGGTGGAGAGGCTGGTCTACTTCTGGAACAGCCAGAAGGGTGAAGAGGCGGTTATGCCCAAGATTGAGGAGATTACCGCGACTGCGGCCGGGAGGGGAAGCTTCCCCGCCGACCCGCTGATGGAAGCCGCTCGGCAGCTGGCCGAGGAACACGGCCATATATCAACTTCTTTTTTGCAGAGAAAGCTGCGCATCGGCTACCCCCGCGCGGCGCGCATCATGGAGCAGCTCGAGGAGGAGGAGGGGATAGTGGGGGGAGAAGGGGAAGTTTAATCTTTTCCCACCCACCGCCCTTTTAAGGTAAAGAGGGGTTGCACCCCTCTTAGAAACACCCTGCTTGCATTGGTTGGTTGTTAAGTTGGGGGTATTATGGGGGAGGTTGGGGAGGAAGGTAGCTATGCCAGAAGTGACGATTGAAGGAAAGCCAAGACTATACTTTTCGACCAATGCGTCAGATAAGTCGTGGAGATTCAAAGAGAAAATTGTTGCTGTTATTGAGTCATACTTTCAGAATCTGGACGATCTTTACGTATTCTCTTCAAAAAAAATACAGAATATTGTAAATGACCCTGAAGAAATTGATGTAGCATTTGCAAATATTTCAGATCCAACGTCTATTTTTGAATTTGTTCAGGTCCGAGACCGCCAAAATACCGAGGGCAGACCTTGGGTGGAACAATTATTAGGACAACGGGCTTCTCTTGGAATAGAAGCTGGTGGCATTATGGTTTCAACAGGCAAGTTTTCTCAAAATGCTATAAGGTTGGCTTCAAAGAAAAACATTCGGCTTAGGTTGTTACTCCCTGAGAGCGAAGAGAACATAAAGGTATGGTATGAACCAAATACTATTGGCGTACAGAGTCCCATTGTGGAAATAGATCATTGTTCAGTTCTGGCTGGAGTGGATAATAGAATTCTCGAATTTAAAACTGATGAACGTAAGAGCATTGAAAACAATATACTAGTGCCTACCACTGAGAAAAATAAATATAGGATAATCTCTCTGGCGAGGGTCTTTGATGTTGACGTTATGGGTAATAATAAACGGCAGAAGGAGTTCCTTGCTAAGATACCAATCAATACGGAATTTCATAAAGCTACCCTTGTAATCCAATATAAACGACCACGTCTATATCTTAAAGTTAATCCACCATATATAACTGTTTCAGGGGAACCCAAGGAGATTCTACCAATTGTAGGGATAGTATTTTTTGTGAGAGCTAATCACCAAGCCCTTAATTTTCCTATTGCATACAGATACAAGTATGTAGACGCCATCAACAACACCTGTATTGGGCAGGCTATTATTGCCGAGGATTACCTAGATGATCAAGAATTCTATATTTGTTTGTTGAGACATAATATTGTTGGGGATAATAGAAATATAGGGGGTGCCTTCTTTAAATAATAACCACAGCGGTATTCAGCATTTCCCCTTCTCCTATTAAGTTCCCAGGAGTACGAAGGGTATAATAAGGGCGACGAGACCTATAAAGAGAACGCCGAACATAAACAGGTTATATCGCATCCTGTAATCGCTCAGCAGCGACTGGTCATAGTAATCTGCTACACCTTGATCTTTGTACATCTTTAAGAGACCATTCAGCAGCTTTACTCTGGTTTGCCTGCCTCTTAGTAAACCAAATTCTACAATCAGATTGACCACTATCAAAAGAGCTACAAGCGTGAACATTACAATCATTGTTGAGGCATCACCGCCGCCCGAGGCGATTCCGGAATTAATGGCAAGAACCAGCAGGTTGAGGATAATCCCGGTGAGAATAAAAATCGTGTCCGTGCGTGAGTTGGTACCAAGTTCGCTGATAATGTGCTCATGAACTCGCTCAATCATGTTACCCTCCTTCATTACTCGTAGTTTATAATGCTACCTATTTTTGCCGTTTTAGCCGCTTCATAATCGCATCCATATAAATCCTGGCTATGTTCTTACCGTGCTTGGCTATGCGTTCCCGCTTTTTCTGGAGCTTCTTTTCCCGGCGCTCCTGCCTGGTCTCTTCCTCGTCGTTGGTCATTTCTTTATCTCCACCGGCTCGAACTCTTTCCTGAGCTCGATAATGCGGTCGCGGATTAATGCCGCCTTTTCGAACTCAAGATTGCGGGCGGCGGTCTTCATATGGGCTTCCAGCTCTTTAATCAGCCGGGTGATGTCCTCCCTGGTGAGGGGGGCGGCGGCGTCATAGACAGCGTGGACATCGGCGGCCACCTTTACCCGCGCGGTGATGTCCTTTATAGCTTTCCTTATCCCGCGGGGGGTAATGCCGTGCTCTTTGTTATAGGCCTGCTGAATCCGGCGGCGGCGCCTGGCCTCGTCGATGGCAGCCTGCATTGATTTAGTGACGGCATCGGCGTACATGATGACATGGCCGTCAATGTGGCGGGCGGCGCGCCCCATAGTCTGGATTAGCGCTCCCGCCGACCTTAAGAAGCCCTCTTTATCGGCGTCCAGAATGGCCACCAGGCTGACCTCGGGCAGGTCAAGCCCCTCCCGCAGCAGGTTTATCCCCACCACCACGTCGTAAACGCCTAGGCGGAGGTCGCGCAGTATCTCCACCCTCTCCAAAGTATCAATCTCGGAGTGGAGGTAGTGGGTCTTGAAGCCCATCTCTATCAGGTAGTCGGCCAGCTCCTCGGCCATGCGCTTGGTCAGGGTGGGGACCCGGCAGCGCTCCTTTTTGTCCACCCTGGCCTTAATCCGGTCGAGGAGGTCGTCAATCTGCCCTTTAGTGGGCTTTATTTCAACCGTTGGCTCAAGGAGGCCGGTGGGGCGGACCAATTGTTCCACTACCTGCTGGCTGTGCTGGTGCTCGTATTCTCCGGGGGTGGCCGAGGTATAGGCAACCTGGTTGAGGCGCTGCTGAAACTCGGTGAAGTTGAGGGGGCGGTTGTCCAGCGCCGAGGGCAGGCGGAAGCCGTACTCGACCAGGGTTTCCTTGCGGGAGCGGTCTCCGTGGTACATGCCGCGAATCTGGGGGATGGTCATGTGCGATTCGTCGATGAAGAGCAGGAAGTCATCGGGGAAGTAGTCGAGCAGGGTGGAGGGGGGGCTGCCGGCAGGGCGCTGGGCCAGGTGGCGGGAGTAGTTCTCCACGGCATGACAGTAGCCCGCCTCCCGCAGCATCTCCATATCATAGTTGGTGCGGGCTTCCAGCCTTGCCGCCTCCAGCAGCTTGCCCTGCTGTTTTAGCTCGGCCAGGCGCTCGTCAAGCTCCTGCTTTATGCTGTCCAGCGCCAGCATCAGCTTCTGGTGGGAGGTAACGAAGTGCTTGGCGGGGTAGATATCTATCGCTTCCAGTTCCTTCAACAGCTCGCCGGTGAGCGGGTCTATCTCCATGATGCGCTCGATTTCGTCGCCGAAGAACTCAATCCGCAGGGCTAATTCCTCGTAGGAGGGTTGAATCTCCAGGGTATCGCCGCGCACCCGGAACCTGCCCCGGGTGAAGTCTATATCGTTGCGCTCATACTGCATATCCACCAGCTGCCTGAGAAGCTTTTCTCTACGGTAGCTCCCGCCCCGCTTGAGGGCGCAGACAAAGCTGCGGTATTCCTCCGGCTCGCCCAGGCCGTAGATGCAGGAGACCGAAGCCACGATGACCACGTCCCGCCGCGTAAAGAGGGAGCGGGTAGCGGCATGGCGCAGCTTGTCAATTTCCTCGTTGATGTCTATCTCCTTCTCAATGAAGGTATCGGTGCGGGGGATATAGGCCTCCGGCTGGTAGTAGTCGTAGTAGCTGACGAAGTACTCCACGGCGCTGTCGGGGAAGAACTCTTTGAACTCCGTGGAAAGCTGGGCGGCAAGTGTCTTGTTGTGGCAGATGACCAGAGTCGGCCGCTGCACCCGGGCGATGACGTTGGCCATGGTGAAGGTCTTGCCGCTGCCGGTAACGCCGAGCAGGGTCTGGTGCTTGAAGCCCTTATTTAAGCCTGCCACCAGTCCATCCACCGCCTGGGGCTGGTCACCGGTCATCTTGAAATCGGAGACTATCTCAAACTGAGGCATACTAATAGTATAGCTTTTGAGGGGACTGGTTACAATGTGGTATTGACAATGCGCAACTTATTTAATAGACTGAAAAGACCGTGGCAGTTCCGTAAATATGGGTACCTGCCGCGTATGAAGGAGGATAATATGTCAGACAGCGTGTACAAGGTAGTTACACTGGTGGGCACCAGCCCCAAGTCCTGGGAGGAGGCGGCCACGGTGGCGGTTGAGACTGCCGCCAAGACGCTGCGCGAGCTGCGCATCGCCGAGGTGGAGGAGATGGATATGCAGATAGACAAGGGGAAGGTCATCAGCTACCGCACCAAGGTGAAGGTATCCTTTAAGTATGAGGGTTAAGCATTAAGCTTTAAGCCCGGGCATAACTGAATATTAGAGAGCACTCAAGGGAGGGGGATTACCCCTCCCTGTTTTTATGCCCGGAGGGGCGACAAAAACAAGCCTGTAAAAATCGGGGAAACAATTCGAGCGTGGTTGAGAGTGGGGTTTGTTTTTAATGTTATGGTAAGTAGTGCTGTGCCTATCCCGCCGGCTCAACCTTATGGCCGAGAGTGAAAACATTGAGAGGCCCATTCGGGTCAATATAGGCGCTATATTCTTGGGCGAAGGCCATCATCTCGGGTGTCTGCGCATCTTTGGCAAAATCCTCCATATTGTTGACCTCGCACCTTGCCACAAACTGATACGGGGGCTCCGAGGGCGGATTCTTGGCATTGAGTACCGAAGGCGCCAGTACCCTGTCAATCCGATAGCTCTCGTACGAGTCGATGTAGGGCTTTGACCGTAGTAAAGCAACCTTCTTGTTCTTTAGATATTGTTCATAATCGTCGGCGGTCTTTAAATCTTTGGCATTGTATACCACAATTATAGTCGGCATCTTGGCTCCTTTCTTTATTCCGCATTGGTAGACTCCGGCGCTGAAGGATGTCTCTAATAATAGTATAGCTTTTGGGGGGTTAAAAGGGAATAGATAAGAAGGGGGTGGGGAGAAGCCCCGCCAGGGGCATACCTTAAAAAGCGTGAAACCCCCCATTGGTGGCGGGGGGTCTCACATAGCAGCCCTGTTTGGGACTTACTAACGCAATTCAATCCTAACACTTTGGTTTCAATAAAGTCAAACAGGGGTGGGTGGAAGCCCGATTTTTAGCGTTGGTTTTGCGTCCCACCCTCCCGCCCGAAAGAGGTTATACCTCTCTCCGTTTGATTTTAGGGGGGATTATTTATTGGGGGTGTTTAAGAGGGGGCAACGCCCTCTCTTTTCCTTAAAGAGGGTTGGTGGGCGGGAATAGATAACAGAGGGGGGGTACTGGTTATACAGTCCTACTCTTGTTGCGCACTGTTTTGATTAAAAGCGTAGCCATTCCTTCTTGGTTGTTTCTGTGAGTTTGACTTGCCAGCCCAATCTATTTATCAAAGACAATTCTGCCAATAGAAGCTCTTCTGTTTCTATGCCAAACATCTTTGCGCTTTCTTTCAATTTATGGACTTCCCTGTCTGAGAAACCCCATCTATATTTTAAAGCTTTGAAAACCTTTTGTTTAATCTCTCTCGGTTTTCCTAAACTAAAGAATTCATCAATATCTTTAATCACTTTAATAGTTACCTCGTCATAATCACGAACCTTTCGTCTACCGTAAAACCTGCAAACATCTAATGCACTGGGATAGCGTTTTTCTTCTTTATATAGTGTATGTGCTAGTTGAATGTCTTCAATAAGTACCCACACAACTTCAATTCCTATAGGTTCTATTAGATGATCACTAACGGACTCTATCAAATACTCATCTTCAAACTTCTTCCCCCTTTTTCTATTACAATCCCTACAAAGTAACCTAACGTTATGTTCGTCTGAACTCCCACCTTTAGTCCAGGGAATGATATGGTCGAACTCGACATATTCGTCTTTTACAGATTTACCACAACTTGAGCATATTTGATTCTCTCTTTTCAACACTTTAAACTGGGTCACCCTCGGAATCTGTCTACTGATGTTTCTTAACTCTCTTGTTTCTGTTAATGGTTCGGCGACAAAGAATACTGGGCAATCATGCCCAAAAATGCGGCAGCTTCTTTCGTCGCGAGTGCTTTTTAGGGGAAAATATTCAACCAGTGGCCCGTATGGACAATATTTGATTTCCCAGCAGGGCTTACAAACGGCCTTTACTCGTCTTTCCCAGTGTATTTTCTTACCCCACTTTTGTATCAGACCGTTTTTTTTCTTTGTTTGCAATTATTCACTCCCCCAAAACTACTATATCACATCTCCATCAAATCAAACCCGCTTTTTGAGTCGGGCAGGCGGGCGGCCTTAGCCCCCAGAATCTCATAGATTATAGCCTCCCCGACCAGCCAGGTGGTGACGCCGGGGCGCAGGCAGCCGGTGAGGGCTTTATCAGAGCGCCCCAGTGAGGCGTGGATGTGGAGGACGGGCCTGCCGTCCTTATCCGGGGCGATTATGCCGACGCCGACTACCTCGTGGGCGCCGTCAACGGGGAGGAGAACGGGTTCAGGCGGCATTTCCTCCGAGTCCTTGGGGCCAACGACCACCCGGCCGCTACCGATGCCGCCGATCAGAACGACCTGCCCTATAGATATAACTTTTTCGGCGGCAAAGCGCTCGATGCAGTCCGGGACGACGTCGCCGTCCTCAAGGCGCAGGACAAAGACCCGCCCGATATGGCCTTCAGTCGCCTTCATCGCTTTCTCCTCTGGTATCGACTTCCTCGGCGATGCCTATCTTCTGCACCGACAGCTGCACGTAGTTGACCATCTTAAGCTCGATGAGGTCTTTCAGCCTCTTTTCGTCCTCGGAGAGGCTGGCCCGGCCCGTTTTCACCTCAATGAAATCAATGCCCTCATCGTACTTAACGCCGACGAAGTCCACCGGCTCGCCCAGGTAGAAGAGGCGGTCGTACTTGGTCAGCTCAAAGGTTGCCAGCAGCTCGTTGAGCTTGCCCGTCCGCTTGCCCAGGCTGCGGGTTATCGACTCTAAAACATCGTGGGGTAGTTCTTCCAGGGCGTCCTGAATCTCCTTGACCGAGGCCGCCGAGGCTAAAGCAAACCTGAGCTTGGCCTCAAGCTCGTCTATGGCCGGGAGTTCCACTTTCCTGGGGCGGAAAAGCAGCACCAGAATCACGACAAGCAGAACGAAAATTATGACATAGAGAGCAATTTCCATAGGGGACTCCTTTATCTGGTGGTGAAATACTGGAGCGCCAGCCTGATTTTCTCTTCGAGGGTCAGGGCCTGGTCGGTGGGGAGGGTGGCTAAAGCGTGGGAGGCTTCCCTGACCGAGTAGCCCAGAGAGACGAGGGCGGATAAGACCTCGGTGTTTTCTTCGGCGAACTCGGGGGGTGGGGCGGTAAGCCAGCCGGCGGCAATCTTCTCTTTAAGCTCTAAAATAATGCGGTTAGCCGTCTTCCTGCCGATGCCGGGAATCTCGGACAGCAGGTCGGCGCCGCCGCTGGCGATAGCCATAGCCAGTTTTTCCACGCTCATCGCCGAGAGCATGGCTAAAGCCAGCCTGGGGCCCAGTCCAGAGACCCCGATAAGGGTCTGGAAAAGCCCAAGCTCCTCAGGGGTGGCAAAGCCGTAGAGGGTGACGTTATCCTCCCTGAGATGGAGGTGGGTGTGTAATTCAACCTCATCGCCGATTGCGCCCAGCGTGGACATGGTGGGGGTGGGCATATAGACCCGGAAGCCGATGCCGTGAACATCGACGACAGCCCCGTCGCCGGCAAGAGACTGCAGTGTGCCTTTAAGGCTGGCTATCATTGCTGCTCTCCCTGAGCCAGCAGGCTTTCTATATGGGTTTCATGGAGGTGGCAGAGGGCTACCGCTATAGCGTCGGCGGCATCGTTGGGTTGGGGGACTTCGGTTAAGCCGAGCTGGAGCTTAACCATCTCCTGCACCTGCTCCTTGGTGCTGGCGCCGTAGTTGGTGACCCTTTGCTTTACCTGGGTGGGGGTGTATTCAAAGGTTGGGATGCCTTTATCGGCGGCGGCCAGTATGGCGATTGCCTGGGCTCTGCCCACCGCCAGCGCCGCCTTGACGTTCTTGGCCATGAAGGGCTGCTCTATGGCAACGGCATCGGGCTGGTAGCGGGAAATTATCTCCAGGAGGCGGTGGTACATAAAGCTCAGGCGCTCCCCGATAGGGGAGCGCTCCGTGGCGGTTAAAGCGTCGCTGTCAATCAGGGTTGTCTTATCGTTTTCGGCCTCGATGACACCGTAGCCCATATTTATCGTTCCCGGGTCAATGCCTAAAATCCTCATCGGGGCGGGCTCATGCCTGGTATTTCTCCAGAATAGCGTCGGAGAAGTCGGCGTTGCTGGCGACATACTGAACCTCGTCCAACTCCTCCAGCTTGTCCAGCAGCTTTAAAGTCTGCAGGGCCGCCTTTTCTTCGAGCTCGACCGTGGTCTTGGGCACCATGGAGACTTCCGCCGAGGCGATGGCTATCTTTTTCGCCTCCAGCGCCCCCCTGACCTTCTCCAGCTCTGTGGGCCTGGTATAAATCTCCACATAGTTGTTTTCTATATTGACGTCCTCGGCGCCGGCGTCTATGGCCTCGAGGGCCAGCTCTTCGGCGTCCTTGTCGTTAGTTTCCACCGTAATCAGCCCCCGGGAGTCGAAGAGCCAGGCGACACAGCCGGCCTCCCCCAAGTTGCTGCCCTGGCGGGTAAAGATGTTCCTGACATCTTGCAGAGTGCGGTTGCGGTTGTCGCTGAGCGCCTGCACCAGAATAGCCACACCGCTGGGCCCGTAGCCTTCAAGGGTCATCTCCACCAGGGTGACGCCCTCGGCCTTCCCGCTGCCCCGCTTGATGGCCCGTTCTACGTTGTCCAGGGGCATGTTGTTATCGCGGGCTTTCTGGATGGCCAGCCTGAGCCGGAAGTTGCTCTCCGGGTTATCGCCGCTCTCCCGCACCGCCACGATAATCTCGCGGGTGAGCTTGGTGAAGACCTGCCCCCGCTTGGCGTCAGCCGCCCCCTTCTGCCGTTTAATCGTTGACCATTTGGAGTGTCCCGACATGTATATCCTCTTGCTAAGATTTTAACACCTTGCCTGTCCGGGGTAAAGGGGGCGTTTTGCTACCCACCCTCCCGCCCTACAGAAGTGATACTTCTATTAATTTCTTCTTAGAGGGTGGGGGGAAAAGGGGAGGCGACTGATTGAGGGTGTTTAAGAGGGGGCTTCGCCCCCTCTTCTTAAAAAATCTTCCCCCTCCCTGGTAAGGGAGGGGGATTAAGGGGGTGGGTTGGTAAATAGCTTTATTGAGTATCGCCGCTGACGAAGGCGACGGCATACTCCTTTGAGTGGGAGATGGTGACCGCCAGCCTGCCCAGCCCCATTCCTTTAGCCTGCCGCTGCGTCCTGCCGTAGAGGTTGACCACCGGCTGGCCGCCTGGGCCGGACAGTATCTCAATCTCTTTGAGGCTGATACCCTCGGCAGGTTTGCCCAGGGCTTTTACCACCGCTTCCTTGGCGGCGAAGCGGGCCGCCAAAGAGGGCAGCTTTTTTCGGTAGAGCTTTAATTCCGAATCGGTATAAATCCGCTTAAGGAAACCTTCCCCGTGGCGGGCTATGGCCTTTTCCAGGCGGGCTATTTCTACTATATCAACACCGACACAGCGCATAACAGACCTTAACATAAATAACTTGCTCTGGGGATTATAGTTTATTTTGGGGGGTGCGTTCAAGCTCCGGCTGCCCCGCCTCCTTTATTTTAGTTTTGTTTTTCTTCCCACCCGCCCGCCCCATAGAGGTTTTACCCCCAATCTCCCGTTTTTGTCGGGGTGTTCAAGAGGGGCGTTAGCCCGCATGATGGTAATTTCTCTTTCTTTGGTGGGGGGAAAAGGAGGGGTCTTAGCCCGATTTTTAGAGTGCATATTGCTTCCCACCCTCCCGCCCGAAAGAGGTTATACCTCTATCAGTTCTTTTTTGTGGGGGTGGGGGGAAGCCTGAGCGTTATGGGGGGATAAAAAGGGCTTTAGCCCTTTTACCTTAAAGGGTGGCGGGCGGGTAAAGATAAAATTGGGGGTGGGGTTGATAAATCAAGGATAAGGGAGGGAAATAAGAGAAATTGTAATAGGGGGGATGGGGTCAGTGCCGTCTGAGCCTGCCTGATTTGGAAATCTACCGCCCCTGATGCTAGAATTAGTAGGTTAGGGGAGGGCTGATGAAATACAAGCTGTTAGTGGTAGATATAGATGGCACCTTGGTGGGTAAGGAAAGGACTGTATCAGACGATAACAAGGAGGCACTGGCCGAAGCCCGCCGGTTGGGGGTGGGGGTTGCCCTGTCCACCGGCCGGGCGGTCCTGGCCTGCCGCTCTATTTTAGACCAGCTTAAGCTGGACGGCCATCATATCTTTTTTGACGGCGCTTTAATATCGGGGCGGGGGGAGGAGATCTATGCCGAGCCTCTGGATAGGGGGGTGGTCCGGAAAGCGATTGATTTTGCCCGTTTGCTTAAAATAGACCTTGAGCTTTATTCGGCGACCCATTATTTCGTCGAGCGGGAAACCTGGTCAACCAATGCCCACCGTAAATATTTTGGCATAGAGCCCAGCATAGTGGATTTTACCGAACTCTGGGAGCGGGAGAGAATCATCAAAGGGGGGCTGGCCTCGGTCAACCCCGAACAGGTGGCTAAAGCCAGGGAGTTTTACGCCCGGTTTAAGAGCAGCCTTCACTTTTCCCTGGCCACGTCGCCGGCTTTTCCCGGCGTCGAGTTTACCAACGTGGTCGCCCCTGAGGTGTCCAAGGGGAGGGCGCTGGAGGCGCTAAGCCTCTATCTGGGGATGTCCTTAAGTGAGGTGATGGCGGTGGGGGATGGCACCAATGATATTACCCTGCTTTCCCAGGCGGGGCTGGCGGTGGCTATGGATAATGCCCCCGACGAGGTGAAGGCGGTGGCCGACCATATAACCCTTGACGTTGACCAGAACGGTCTGGCGGTGGCGATTGAGCGGTTTTTACTGTAACCAGAGAAGGAGCCAGGTTTATGATTGTTAGAAATATTGACCACCCGGAGGTAGTTCAGACGCGCTACACAGCGCATGGCGGGGCTGCGGCCTGTATGCTGCTGGATAGCCGGGTACTGGAAGGCCTTTTATTCTTTGCCCACGCCGTTCTGAAGCCGGGTAAGGAGATAGAGACGCACGTGGACCCTTATGAGGAGGTTTACTACCTGCTTTCGGGGTGGGGGGTAATGACGGTTGGTGATGAGCGGCAGGAGGTAACCGCCGGTGACGCTATCTGGCTTCCCTGTGGAGTGCCCCACAGCCTGAAGAACGATGGGGATGAGGACTGCGTAATACTGGTGGCGGCGGCGGCAATTTAGCTGGTTTTGGTTGCAGGGAGTATATCGGCTGGCGGTATTTAGAAGCCGGCGTGGGTGCCGATGAAGTAGTGGAGGGGCCAGAGGTCTATTATCAAGTAGGTGGCTGAGTTCCACAAGACAATGCCTAACAGCCCGAAGTTCAACAGCCACAGGATTTTTTCTTTCCCGAAGAAATAGAGGGCGCAGACCAGCGCTACGCCTATCAGTCCCTTGAATATCATGCTGCTGCCGATGACGGTCATCAGCGGGTTAAGCTCTGTTGCCCCCGCCATTAGGCTCACCTTGGTTAAATAGGCGTCCGTAACATTCAGTGCTACAAAGATTACCGCTGGTATCATACTCAACACTAGCCTCTTAACTAACCGGATGGAGTACCTTACCCAATCGTACCCCCCCAAATAGTAATGGTCAAGGTGTCTTTTCCTATCATAAGCGACCGTTCTGGAACTGTAGCGGCGGGCTTGACCGAGACTAGTACTAACGTATCCCTGAAGCAGTACTTTCGGGGGATTTACAGTTTGCCAGGCTCTAAAGCATAATTGTAGCAAGATTGACATATACCAACACGTTTTTAGCAGTTTTAAAGGAGGCTTAGGCTATGCCGGTTGAAATCAAGGGCGAGACCTACTATAGGACATCGGAGGCCTGTCGGCTAGCAGGGATAGGTAGGTCTACCTTCTTGAGGTGGCTTAGAAAAGGTGCTATGAATGACGCATCGCACAGGGATAAGCGGGGGTGGAGGCTGTTCACGGAGGCCGATGTTGAAAGAATCACAAGGGAAGCAAACCATATCACCTGAAGACGGCCGGGGTAGGCCAAAAAAGGAAGACGGTCGTATGGCAAACGTAATCGACGAGGCGGCGCAGGAGCTTAAAGAGATGAACGAAGTCTCGGATGATATAAGAGAGAGGCTTAGTCTGATTATTGAGGAAGAGGGGAACAGGATGAGGAAGGAGGCGGACCGAAAATCGGCTCATATTATTGCTGGAGCTCGGGATGAGTACAGACAGCGTTTAATCAATGCCCTGGCACAGGAGCGGGAAAAAATCAGGAAGGAGGCGGAACGAGAGTCGGAA
Organism: Deltaproteobacteria bacterium; assembly: GCA_030603275.1. Classification (GTDB taxonomy): domain Bacteria; phylum Chloroflexota; class Dehalococcoidia; order Dehalococcoidales; family BS750m-G39; genus JABMRW01. Next base: position 47,961 of record JAUVYB010000007.1, read on the forward strand.
GTAATTATCGCCAAGGCCAGGGAGGAGGGGGAAAACCTGATTACCGAGGCCAGGACAGAGGCTCAACTTCAGTCGGAACAGATTATCGCTGAGGTAAGAAGTCAGGCTGAGCAAGAGGCAGAAAGGTACATCGGCGAGACCAAGGAGAAGACTAAAGAGGTGGTTGCCGAGTTCGAGGGTACGATTAGGAAACAGACTGAGCAGAAAGCAGATGAGATTATTGCCGGGGCGAAGGAGATGAGCGCGCAGATTATCGCCGAGGCTACGGAGAAAGCCAAGAAGCAGGCCGAGCAGGAAAAGCAACGGGAGACGAAGCTCCTTATTGATCGTGTCAGGGAGGAATCGGCCGATATCCTCGAAAAGGCCAGGCGGCAGGCGGAAAAAGAAGCCGGCCAGGTATTGGCTGATGCCCAAAGGGAGGCCGAGGAAAAGGCAAACAGGATTATAGGTGACGCTAAAAAGTCAGCCAAACAGGTTGCCAGCGAAGCCAGGGAGAGCGGGAAATCTAAGGCAGAAGAAGAGCTGGCCAAGAAAATGGCTGAGGCCAAGCGCGAGTCAGAATGGGAAGCGGCTCAGATTATTTCGGCGGCTAGACGGCAGGCAGAGCAAATCGCCCGCGAAGCCAAGAAGCAGCAGAAATAACCGGCTTAAGATTATTTAAAGATATTTTTTTAAAGATTGAGAGGGGACCTCAGGTCCCCTCTCTTATTTTATTGTTTAGTAATAGTCTCCGCCGCCGCCCCGCCGGCCGAGCCAGAACCCGACGAAGAAGAGCACCAGCGCCCCCACCCCGATCAGCAGATATAGCAGCCAGCCGCCTATATCGGGGAAGTTAAAGATGAAGCCGACGGTGAATATGCCGGCGCCGGTCCACCCGCTGGCATTGGAGGCGGCATCTACCGCCCTTATCCGCCAGTAGTAAGGGGCTTCTGCATTGGCTGACTCCAGCGCCTCCTCTTCGGTGAGGGTATATTCCGAGGTAGTTAGCCCCGTCTTATTTACCAGTATACTTGCACTGGTGAAGGTCTCATCGGTGGCTATCTGGAGGTCATAGGTTATGGGCAGGCTCTCCTCGACGACGCCGTCCGGACTGGCGGTGACGTCCTCCCAGTCAAAGTATGCCAGTGATTTTGCCTTGTCGTTCATGTAGGGCAGCAGGGGTTGCGGTATCGCCGGGGACGTTGACTCCATGAAAAAGGTGACCGATATACTGCTGGTGCCGTCACTGGCGGTTATGATGTGCTCCCCGGCTTGGCTGGGGGGAACTTCGAAGGTCAAGGAGAAGCTGCCGTCAGATTCGCTGGTTGTGTAAAACACCACCGGGTCGGAGGTATAGGTGATGGTTATCTCACTGCTGGGTTTGAAGCCGGTGCCGCTGATGGTCAGCGAATCGCCCACAGCACCGGGCGAGCTCACGCTGGTGGTCGGGCTGATGCTGACATCGGTGCTTATGGTGAAGGTAGCTTTGGCCGAGTTATTATCATCGTCCTCAGCCTCAACATCATATTCTCCGGCGGCCACCTCGGGCACGTTAACATAGGTCTCAAAGCTGCCGTTAGTATCAGTCCTATCCCCTCCCACCTCCTCGCCGTCAAAGGTGATGCTAAAATCCTCCATGCGGGCAAAGCCGGTGCCGCTGACCAGTATCCTGTCGTCCACCGCTCCATCTGCGGGGTCAATCTCTATAGCTGGCTCCACGGTGAACTCGGCCTCGGCCTCGTCATTGTCAACCTCAACGGTTATAGTGTGGTCGCCGGCGGTAGTTTCGGGAACGAGAAAATAGCTGGTAAATTCGCCGTCATTATCGGTTTCATCATTGCCCTCTATATCATCGGTCATATCGGTGGAGCCGAATTTTATCTCAATGTCTTCGTTGCCCTCAAAGCCGGAGCCGTTAACCGTGACCCTGGTGCCCACCGGCCCCTCGTCGGGGCTGATGGAGAGGCCGATAACGCTGAATTCATCTTTGGCTACTATCTCACCGCCATCGTTGTCATAAGTAGCATAGACATAGTACTGGCCGCCGGTGACATCTATTTCTTCATCGCCGTCATCAAGTTCCTCGGGTACATCAAAAAAGGCCCAAAAATAACCCTCGGGGGGGTCGAGGCTACCGGTATCGCCAGCGTAGGGCGCAACCACTCTTTTGTAGGAATCAAGGTCATCAACGTCATCGCCTTCATCGGCTTCCTCGTTGGAGAAGTAGATATAAACTCTTTCACCGGGCTCGAAATTCCTGCCCTCAACCTCAACCTCATCGCCAATTTCACCGCTGGTGGGGGTAACCGAAATACTTCCCGCCGCCAGTGCCGGTGTGACCGGTATGATTGCTATTAACATAGCCAGGATAATTGCCGTCGCCAGAATTCTTAAAGATCTGTTACCTTTCACCATCTACCTCCATCAACATCATTTTTAAAACTGCCTATGGGTTTGCCCAATATTTATAACGAATATAACGGGAAAAAGTTATTAATTTGTTAAGAAATCCCATAGTATTTTCGCCAAATCGCGAACCTGCCTAAATAATAAACTATAGCGAGATACCGTGTCAATGGTACTTAAAGGGCGACAAAATACCGTTGACCTATTAGAACAAGTGTGCTAATATCTCATCACACGGCGTTTTAGGATTTTGGATATGTATTTTGACGACTTTGAATTGGATTTGCCGCCGGAGTTTTGCCACTACCAGGATAATGGATGCGAGTTTGCCGATTCCTGCCTTAACTGCCCTTTTCCCGAATGCCTCTATGCCGAGCCGGGGGGCAAGCAGCGCTGGCTGAAGTGTTTGAGAGGTGAGGCTGTTTTAAGGCTTTTTACCAGCCGGGGTAAAACAGTGAAGGATTTGGCCCTTATGTTCGGCGTCAGCCGGCGCACCATCCAGCGAATACTAAAGCAGGCTAAAGACGTGTCTACTCCAAATTCAAGATTTCAAAGGGGGGCTGATGGATAAGAATTCTATTGTCTCACAGTTGAAGCGCCAGGATATTGACCGGCTCCGGGGATACCGGCAGCGGCTGGATTTCTACCACGGACGGCAGTGGGAGGGGAGAGAGAGGTGGGGGGAGAAAAGATTAACCTTTAACTATGCCAGGGTCTTTATCGATAAGGTTACCTCTTACCTGATGTCCGGGGTTAGCTTTGCCGTGGACGCTGTAGAAGATTCGGCGGAGGCGGAAATAAAAGCCCGGAGGGCCGAAGCCGCCCTGCACCAGGTCTATGAGGAAAACAACCTGGAGCAGCTGGACCTGGAGACCGAGATTGACTGCGCCGTCCTGGGCGACGCCGGCTACAAGGTTACCTGGGATACCGAGGCCAAGAGGGTGAGGGTTACCGCCCCCGATATCCAGGGGATATATGCCTGGTGGCTGGGGGATGATACCTCAAGGGTATGGCGGGTGGCCTCCAAATATAGCCTGACCGCCGAAGAGAGCCAGTTACTCTACGGGGTGAAGCCCAGGGGTAAAACGGCGACCGTTGCCGAGATGTGGAGCGACGGGGAGTTTGAGCTTTACCTGGATGACGCCCTCATCGAAAGCAAGCCCAACCCCTACGGCTTTATCCCCTTTATTATCTACCCCAACCTGAGGGAGCCGAAGCAGTTCTGGGGTATGTCCGATTTATCTACGATTATGGAGTCTCAGCAGGAGCTTAACCGGGCGATGTCGCAGCTATCAAGAATATTAGAGCTTTCGGGCAACCCCATCGCCGTGCTGGAGAACGTGGAGGAGGCCGAGGATATCGCCGTTAAACCGGGGGCGGTCTGGAATGTACCCGAGGACGCCAAGGCATATTTGCTCGATTTATTGCAGGGGGGTGGGGTAAGGCTTCACATAGATTATATCAACCTGCTCTATAGAATCCTGCACGATATTTCCGAGTCTCCCCGGGCCGCTTTCGGCGGCACCGAGCGGGACCTGTCCGGGGTAGCCCTTGAGATTGAGCTTAACCCGCTGCTGCACAAGGTGAGGCGAAAGCGGATTATCCGCACCGCCGCCTATAACCGGAGAAACCGGATGGTTCTGAGGCTGCTGGAGAAGTACCAGGGAATGGATTTCGGCAAAAACCGCCTGCGGGTAATCTGGAGCCCGGTACTGCCCCAGGATATAGCCCGCATGGTTTCCAACGAGCAGACTCTTGTCCAGAGCGGGATTCACTCGCGGCGGGGAGCCATGGAGGAGATGGGCATCAAGGACCCGGAGAGCGAGTTCAAGCGGTGGTTGGAGGAGAGGGAGACTATTTTAAAGATGAATAAAACGAATAATTCACCCAGAAAAATCGGAGATTTTTCCGGGAACCCGAATAACGCCAGGTCTACCAGAGGCGGAGAGGGAGAGAGAGCTCCAGCCGGGGAGACAGGCGCTAGCGAATCTCCATCTTAAGGAGGAAAAATGGCAAAAAACGATAACCAAAACCAGGAGAAAGAGCCCGACGGGGGGGAGCTGGATAGCTCCCGGGTTGCCGAGCTGGAGGTGGGGCTGGCGGAGAAGAATTCCCGCCTATCCGAGCTGGAGCAGGCTTTAGCCGAGAGGGATGACCGGATTGCCGACTTAAAGCAGTCGCTGGCCGAGCTGGAGACACAATTGACCGAACTCGCGGATGGCCGGTCTCAGGCGATGGCCAGCTACCGGGAGCTGGTGGTCAGGTCAAATCCCGGCCTGCCCGAGGAGCTGATAACCGGCGACAGCGTTGAGGAGATTGACAGGTCCCTGGCCGGCGCTCAAGCCCTTATCGACCGGGTGAGGCAGCGGCTGGAGACCGAAATCGCCGGGGCCAGGATACCGGCGGGGTCGCCGTTACGGACGGCGGCCGACCTTTCCGCCCTGTCCCCGCAGGAGAAGATTCAATATGCAATGGGAGAAAGGAGATAGAAAATGGCTTTAACATTGGATGAGGCAGCCAAGCTGTCCAACGATATGCTGCTCCAGGGGGTGGTGGAGACCATCGTCAAGGACTCGCCCGTCCTGCAGCAGATGCCCTTCATCGAGATGGTGGGCAACGTCCTGACCTACAACCAGGAAAAGACCCTGCCCACCATCGACTTCTACGACGTCGGCGACTCCTGGTCAGAGTCCACGCCGACCTTCGAGCAGAAAATAGCCACCCTGAAGATTATGGGCGGCGACGCCGACGTTGATAACTTCCTCAAGGCGACCCGCAGCAACATCCAGGATTTAGAGGCGGCCGTGGTCGAGCTTAAGGCCAAGGCGCTCCGGGACAAGTTCGAGGAGACCTTTGTCTACGGCGATACCTCGGTCAACGCCAAGCAGTTCGACGGGCTGAGGAAACTGATTGACACCGGCACCGCCGGCGACCAGGTAATCGCTATGGGCGCCACCGGCGCCACCCTGACACTGGGCAAGCTGGACGAGCTTATCGACGCGGTCAAGGGCGGCAAGCCCGATGTGCTGCTGATGAGCCGCCGCTCCCGGCGCAAGATTAACGCCCTGGTCAGGGCCGCCGGCGGCATGATTGAGACCGATAGAGACCGCTGGGGCAACTTCGTCCAGCTCTGGGATGGCATCCCCATCGGCGTCAACGATTGGATACTGGATACCCATACTTTAAGCGGTGGGGTGGAGACAGCCATCACCGGTGACACCTGCTCCACCATCTACGCTTTCCAGATGGGGGAGGGGGCGCTCTGCGGCCTGACCGGCCCCGGGCACCTCACCGTTGAGCCCATCGGCTCGCTGGAGACCAAGGACGCATCACGGACCCGCATTAAGTGGTACTGCTCGCTGGCCCTGTTCAGCTCAATCAAGTCGGCCGCTTTAATCGGGGTCAAGGACTAACTTAAGCTAATTTCGGGGGGGCCTTTTAGCGGGCTCCCCCCAACGGGAGGAGAAAATGAAAAATAAAGACACAGCGCAATGGCTCTGCCGCTACCGGCTCAGTAAATACCGCCAGGACATTACGCCCTACCGGGGTTCTGAAGCGGCCTTCCATGAGCGCTTCCAGCCCTATGAGGTGATAGAGGGCGAGGGCAACTGCCTGCTTAATACCGGTATCGACGAGATGTGGGACCTGATTATCGGCGGTTCGGCCAATCACTTCGACAGCACCTATGCCCAGGTGGGCGTGGGTGATTCCACCACCGCCGCCAACGCCACCCAGACCGACCTCCAGGCGGCCACCAACAAGACCTACAAGGGCATGGAGAGCGGCTACCCCACCTCGACCGACCAGAAGACGACCCTTAAAGCCAGCTTCGGGGACGCTGAGGCTAACTACGCCTGGAACGAGTGGGTGGTAAAGCAGTCGTCCAGCGGCAAGTGCCTTAACCGCAAGGTTGAGTCCCTGGGCACCAAGTCCAGCGGCACCTGGACACTGGAAGTAAGCATAACCTTGAGCTGATAGCACCGGCAGGCGATGAGGGATACTGTGGTCAGTTATTGGAGGGATAGAAATGCCAACAGTAGTACCAGTAGCATTCAACGACTCTGGCACACATACTAAAAACGGCTGGCTCAAGGTGAGGTTTGATTTGTGCTGTGGTCAGGGGAGTAAGACACACCCTCTCCACTATGTTGACCACTTTGACCGGGAGCCGACAGAGGAAGAATCAGCCGATGAAGCTCGGCTGGCTCTAATTCCAACTCACAAAGAGCTTAACCCCTGCCTCTGCCACTTTATCACCATTGACCCTGAGACTACCAGAGAGGAACTGGAGGCTAAGGTCAGGGAGGTTTTTGATGCTGACACCTTGAGCCAGCTTGATAACCTGCTTTCAGACGTGGAGTGGCTGGATGCTACCAGATGGCGGGTCAAAGAAACCAGCTTGAGGCAGGCTGTTCAACTAATGAATACCAGCGCCAAACGTGGGAGCGGCGGGATAATCCCATACTCCACCGACACCAAACAGCTTATTGAGGAAATCAACGCCCGTTTTGCTGGTATGGAGGTTGAAGTTGGCAATTGATATTGGAGCTGATGCGATCAATAGAAGCGGGAATTCTGTATACTCTACGATTGTGGAGGGGTCAAATCCAGCCAACGCAGATGGGACGATTGACACTGTCCAGATTTATGCCAATCAAAATATGTCCACCTGCGAGGCAGCCACGTTTTATGTCGTTAGTGGTAACAACCTCTCTACCAGGGACTATGAGACCCTTGGGGCGGTAACGGCAGGGAGCACACAGACTTTCTCTGGTTTGGATATAGACGTCCTGACCGGGGATTATATCGGGGAGTATCATCCCGACGGAAGTATTGACCACGCACTATCAGGCGGTGCCGGGTACTGGCGTGCTTATAACTTGGATAAGATACCCTGCACCAATGAGGCGTTTACCTGGTGTTCTGGCCGTGTTGTCAGTCTCTATGGGACGGGGACGGAGGGGAGTGGGGCTACCGAGAAGACTGGCTCTGATACCGGAACCGGCGCCGATGCCAAGGTATCGGGAAATCCGTCAGCCGCTATCAGTGGCGGTGAGACCGGCAGCGGCGCCGATTCTTTACCGGCCAGGGAAATTGCCCTGCCTGATACCGGCTCCGGTGCTGACGCCCTGGTTTCCTTGCAGACGCCGGCGGCCAAGACCTCGTCCGACGGCGGTTCCGGAACGGAGGCTGTACCGATACCTAGCGCTTTCCTGGCGGGCTATGAGAGTGGCATCGGCATAGAGGCCTTTATTGCCCGGCTGCTGGCCGTCACCGAGGCTGGCTCCGGCGCTGAGGCCAGTGAAATCGGGGGCGGGGGTCTGCTCAAACACCTGTTTGCCAGCGAGCTGGGGGAAGGCGCCGACGGACTGACCGCCAAGATTGAAATGTCGACCAAGGGGGGAGGTATGAGACTATGGACTTAAGCACGATGAGAACTATTGTCAGGCGAGATTTGAAGGACGAAGACGCGCAGAACTATCGCTGGAGCGATGACGAGATGGACCGGCACATCGCCCGCGCCGTAAGGGAGTTTTCCGAGGCGGTGCCCTTTCCGGCCAAGGCTACCCTGCCCACCACCGCCGACTCCAGGGTAATTGATATCTCTCCGCTGACCGACCGGGTTATGGTGGAGGCGGTGGAGTATCCCCTGGGCATCTTCCCGCCCTGCTACCAGAGGTTTGCCCTGTGGGGGCATGCCCTGACCCTGTTCGGGGAGGAGGAACCCGATGGTTCCGACTGCAACGTCTATTACGGCATGCTCCACACCCTTGACGGGCAGGGGTCATCAATACCCAGCAAGCATGAGGACCTGATTGCTACCGGCGCCGAGGGCTATGCCGCCGTTGAGTGGGCGAGCTACGCCATCAACCGGGTGAGCCTGGGCGGTACCACCACTCCCGGGGAGTTTCTGGCCTGGGGCGATGAGAGATTAAAGCAGTTCCGCAGCGAGCTGAGGCGGCTGGGGAGAAGGAACCAGGTAAGAATCCGCCAGCTCTACCGCCGGTAAAAGAGATTAAGGAGGCTAAAATGAAAGTGAGAGAGGCACCGGCCAGGACCAAAGACGATTTACCCGGGGAGGCGTTTGCCATCGTTGGCGACCCCGGTGACCCGGATAGCTGGAAGCTGCCCCACCACAAGAAAAGCATCCTGCGGGCGCTTAAGGGGAGGCTGGATATAGAAAAGACGGTTGACTGGGAATTAATGCCGGCGGCGGTGGCGGCCCTTTCCCCCGGCGGCTACCGGGGGCGGAGGGTTGAGGCCAGCCCGGAGCAGATACTCCAGGCAGCCAGGCACCTGGCCGGCCACTACCTTAAAGCCGATAAGCCGCTGCCGGATACCCTGGCGGTGCTGGGATAAGGGGGTAAAGATGATAGAAGAACTGTATAAATGGCTGTGGAGCCGGATAGGGGGCAGGCCCTGGACCTATATCTTCCGGGATAACCAGAAGAAACACCCCCTGTTGTGGCTCCTGGGGTTCGGCGCTCTGGGTATCGTGCTGGGGCACATTTTCTGGTAAAGGAGGTCTTGATGAGACAGCTCAGCTCCACATTGCTCGCCGCCCAGCAGGGGGCTTCCCGCGTTCCCTATGTTAAGGTGGAGGCCTCAAACAGGCACGCCGGCGTGGTCAACCTGCGCTGGGAGAGACTCTATACCGGCTCCGAGGATGACTATTACCACGCCGTTACCATGCCCGGCGACGGCTCCCTGATCAGGGTCAGGGTGACACCCCCCTCCGATGCCAGAAAGCTCTACCGGCAGCGGGTGGCCGACCCCACCCCCCAGTCCGATTTCAGCCAGTGGGTCTACACCAGCCAGTATGACGTGGTTACTGTTGCCAGTTGCTCGCTGGGGGCCGAGGCCGGCATCTTCTGGATTAAGGGCGACCGCAAGCTCTACCACCTCAAAAGCACCGACTACGGGGCGAGCTGGGGAAGCCCCCAGTTCCTGACCTATACCCCCACCACCGCTATCAACGGCCTGGCCGCAGCTTTTAAGCCCGACGGCGATATCGCCCTGTTCTTTGCCGACCAGGCGACCCTCTACGTGATGAAGCGGGTAAGTGATAGCTGGCAGGGCAAGGTCGCCTGGGGCAAGTCAACCGGCGACCTCTCCGGCGTGGCCGCTGTTTATGGTGGCGACTGGAACCTGTTCGTCACCGGTAAAGATAGCGACAGCAATTTTAGGCTGTGGTCGCTGGTCTACGGCGACGGCGGTGACGTCGCCGCCGGAAGCTGGTCGGAGCTGAAGGAGTTTGCCTCAGCACCGGCCGACGGCGATTTTGAATACCGCACCGCCTTTATGGATAAGCCCGATGTCTACCGCTGTTTCTTCGTCGAGAAGTTCGATGGCAGTGAAGCCTACAGCCGTCCCTGCTGGTCGCCCTCGGTGCCGGAGAGTAAATTTATCGACAACCTGTGGCACGAGCCGGTACCGTTTAATCTTACCAGCCAGTACGGGCTGGCTATCGCCCACCACGGCGACTACTGCTGGCTGTCGGCCCCATACGGGGTGTGGCGGGCCGGGCTTAACCCCCAGAGCCTTGATTTATCGGCCGATATAATTTCATTAAGAGAGGAGCTAAACCCCGCCAGGGGCAGCCTCACTGTGGAGCTCCGCAACGACGACGGCCGTTATGCCGCGCCGGGAGAGGGCGATCTGTCAATACTCGATATCGGCTGCCAGCTTGATTTCAGCCCCGGCTATGTTACCGCCCAGGGGAATGAGGCAAGCTCGGGGCTGGCTTTTACCCTGGATGCTTATGAGCACACCAGCGCCGGCGGTCGGTCCAGCCTGGTGCTTCATGCCGCCGACGGCTGGAGCTTAATAGGGGGCTGGAGGGCCCGCCACCAGTTCCGCTGGAACAAAGCAGCTGAGGAGATGAGTGTGGGGCAAATCCTGGCCTTTGTGCTAGGCCGGGTGGGCTTAAAGCTGGAGGTGAAGTCCCAGTCGGCGGTTATGGCCGGCTACTACCCCGATTTCACCATTAACCCCGGTAACAGCGGCGATACCGTTATTCAAAGGCTGCTCTCCTTCGTCCCCGATGTCCTCTTTATCGAGGGCAACACCGTCTATGTGGTCAACCCCCTATCCGCCGACGATTCTGATTATGCCTACGGCTCATCGCACTCCGTGTTCGAGGGGAGGTACCGGCAGGTGGGGTGGGAGCTTAATCATGTCCAGGTGGAGGGCTACGACCCGGGGCAGGGTGAGGCCATAGTGGTTGATGCCTTTAGCTGGGAGCAGGTAGACCGCCTCTACGATAGGCTGAGGCAGGTTGAGGATAGGAATCTGGATACGGTGGCTAAAGCCGGGGAGAGGGGGGAGGCCTACCTGAGGCAGGCGGAGATGGAAGCGGCCGATGGCGCTATCCTGACGCCGGTCAACTGCGGCCAGCAGCTCTATGACGTGGTTGACATAACAGATAGCCGGGCCGGATTGGAAGCGGCTAAGAGAAGGGTAATCGGGCTGACTTTAGTCTACCGCCCCCGCCGTGGGGAATATCAGCAGCGTTTATTACTGGGGGGAGTATAGAATGAACCTGAAGAAAGCGATACTGAAGAGCTTTGATTCCGGCAGCTACACCGCTGCCTTACAGATTACCGGCAGCCATAAAGCCTACCTGGATGGGGTTACTGTGGCGCGCAACCTGCCCGCCGCCGAGATGGTGCTGGGGAGAAGGGTGGCGGTTATCTTATTTGATGAACACAATGCCAAAGACGCCGTGGTTATAGCGGTCTACAGCTAAGACTCAGACTAAGGTTTCTTCGTCCCCCTGACCTGCTGCCACCACTTTCGTGATTGATTTACTGACCTCTGATATAAATCTGCTGACCTTTGGTATAGAGGTGATAACCTCTGGAATAAAGGCGATAACCTCCTGCGGTACAGGTAGATGGCAACTGCCGCTGCTGCCACGGCGGCGGTAATCCCGCCGATTAACCACCAGGTGGTGGCTTTAACCGGTGTTGACTCAGCCGGCGCTGATTCACCTGGCGTCGGCGTAGGGGTGGGTGTAGGTGTTGGTGTGGGCGTTGGTGCTGGCACTGCCGGCTCGTAGCACAGGACGGCAAGGTCGTTAAAACGGCCTATCTGGGCGGTAATGGTGTGGGCTTCGGTATCAACCACGCAGTCCAGCTTCATCCATTCTCCTGTTGCCTCGTCACTGAGGGCTATGAGCAGGTTTTCCCCGGTAAAGCCCTCGGGGATATCTGCCGGGTCATAGCTATATATAATGGTGGCTGGGGGGGTAAAGGCGGTTAGGTCGGGGATGACATCGTAGGTGACGCCGATAAATTGCGCCCCCTCCGGTTGAGATGGCTGTGGTGTCATTTCATGGATGCCGATGCACCTGGGGCATTTGCCGTCGGGGGTTAAGACAACGATTCCTTCATCAAGGAAGAGGGAAAACCGCTTATCGAATGACCTGATAGTAAAGCCCTGGAAAACCAGGCCGGTGCTGGCTGCTCTGCCGCTGGTAGCCACCTCGCCGGCCGGACAATCCGGCTCCGCCACGGGCGCCCCTCCTCCGCCACCTCCCGGGCTAAATGCCGGCCGGGCGGTGATGGTAACGGTAGCCTCCTGGCTGCCTCCCTGCCCAATAACCAGATAGGCAGGTAGACCGCCAACAATAGCCAGTATAATAATGCCGATAATAGCGTAAACTGCTCTTGGCACCACCCTAAAATCCCCTGTTATTATTTCATTTCTACCAGCCACCGGCAGGCAAGCTCGGTTTGCACCATCCCCGTCTGGGTTACATCCTTGGCCGCAATCCAGAACTCCCACTTCGGCGGCGCCTGGGCATCATCGGGCATCTCCACCGCTATGAGCACATCCCTGGTCTCTTTGGCCGCCAGCACCGGCGCCGGGTCGTCTATGGTTACCCAGCTTTCAGCCTCGGCGGGTGCCGGCTCATAGCCCTCAGTGATGTTCTCGGTTACCCGGTAGCTAACCGAGAATTCCGCCGGCTCGTCGCTGCCGTTGTGTATGCTAATCTTATACTCTGCCCTGGCTCCGGGGTAGAAATTGCCTATCTCTACCTTGCCCGGGCTAATCCAGGTCTTATCGTATAGCTCCGCTGGTGGTGGCGTGGTGGGGGTTTCAGCCGTCGGCGGTTCCGAAGGCTGGGGACAACCCACCAGCAGTAGCCCGGCTACCACTATCAGTACAACCAACCACTTCATATTAATTCTCCGTTGAGTCTAGACGCTACAGTATTACCTGCGCTTTCAGCCTCAGTTGCAGGCTTCCCACCTGTGCTAATCCATATTAATCTGGCACCGCTGTTAGTGTGATCGTAGTCGTTTGCACATCAACATGAGTAAAGCTGCTGGGCGCGTCGAGCTCCAACTCCCACTGGGGGGAGGTGGCCGTACCAACAGCATTGATAAGCAGGGTGCTACCAGCGGCTGGTACGGTTACATCATAGGCTGCATCACCGTCACTGGCGTTTAGCTGAGCGGTATCTATACCAGCCGCACCGTAGGTCCAGGGGGTAGCTCCAGACCAGCCGTCGCACCCTATGTTGACGTCCATGGCCACCGTGCTGCTATTGGTGATGGTAAAGAAGTTAATGCCGGTGTTCTCATCAGTGTCCGCATACACTATGGCAAAGTCAAAGGCGTCCGGCGCGTTGACAATGCTGACCCAACCGGGTGTAGCCGTTACCGTCACAGTATCAGTGTCGGCGGCCAGGGCACTACCAACGGGAATAACTATCAGCGCTGCCGCCATTAGAATGGCTAAAAGTGTTTTCTTCATTATCTTTATCTCCTTTCCTTTAGCATTTATTAAACGCCTGTCGACCTCAGGCGAGGGTTGCCGTCAGGGTTATGGTTGAGGTTTTTTGCACGCTATCGGTAAAGGTGCCGGTTTCCAGTTTTAATTCCCAGTCTACATCAGTTGTTAAGCCCGAAATTAACTCCTGCGGACTTGTAGTCAAGGCAGTACCATCCCCACTTCCATCATCTTCAATAAAGACTGATATCCTAACCTCTTCACTTCCCGGACTTCCCGATGTTAATGCCCAGCCGTTGCCACCTGTAAAGTTAATTGCTTCAAAAGTGATACTACATTGGTCTCCATTGTTGGTCACTGTAAAGAATGCGTCCCCATCTGTGAGAGGCCAACTTGGCTCCGCTCCACTTGACCAGTAATCAGAGTTCTCCAAGACAGTGCCAAAGTCCTTGCTGGCGGGGAGATTTGAGATATCCGGTGGTGCTGCAGCAGCTGGCGCAATGGCCACGGTGAGTGCCCGCCATTCTTCAGTTGTGAAGACGTTGGGTATAGCAGTAAAGTCTGCCGTGCCCGTGGCGCCGATTGCTGCTTGAGTTTTATAGGCGGCACCGCTGGTACATTGATACATCGTCGTGTTATTGCCACTGCTGCTGCCGAAAGTGATACCGGTGTGTCCGGCGGGATAGCTGCCGAAATTCATAGCCCTGTCAGCGCCAAAAATCCGTAAGACCAGGGTATCAGCCACACTGGTGGTAACATCGGGGGAAGTTACGGTGATGCTAGTGCCTGTGCTACTGCCTGTAGCAACCCCCCAGACATTTATTGGATTGCTCGAATCATGCCCGGTAATACGCACAATAAAGGCATATACCGCCTGAGGATTAGTCCAGCTCCATGTGTATGAAGCTGGCTCGGAACCCCCGGCAATCTTGTACCAGGTACCTACGGTAACAGCAGTCCCATTAGTCCCGGAGTTTATTAGAGTCCAGGATGCGGGCGGGGGAAACGTCCCGGCAGTGCCATCAGTGGCTACAACTCCAATAAGCAAATCACCGCTGGTGGTGCCCGCCGGCTTGTTGACCGTGATTGAGGTTACATCAGAGTTATTCTTAGCCTCGGTAAACGACTGGTATGTAGGTCCTGCGGGTGGTGCTGCAGGTGCCTCGGTGAATGATGCCGCGACTCTCTCCAGTCGGTTTATGGTGCCAGAAAACGATGTAGAAAGTGATGTTTCTCCGCTCGCCCCTCTTAGCTCTGCAACACAAAAACGGGAACTTGAGCCGTTGTAGTCAAACGGCTGATACTGTCCTTCATTCTGAGTAGGGACAGTGTTGGTGTTACCACTTCCAGCAGTAGAGATAACCCACGCATTATCTGATGGACTAATTGTGTTTGAAATCGGCGATGAAGTGGTATTATTAGCATCAGTTGCTTCGGGTGCTACCTGTTCTACCCCAGTATATTCCGCACAGAAGCCATTGACTTCCAACTCATAGGGGGTACCAGAGCAGTCAATTACAACAGTCTGTGACCCATCACTGGGCAAGTCGGCTTCAAGGATATACCAGATTTCACAAAGATAATAGAAAGGAGGTGTGCCTGAACCACTGATGATTCCATCAATGGCTTTGGTCATCGCCACCCCGCCGTAGGTCACCGAAGACACATCAATCGTGTAACCGTTCTCTACCCCGACACAGACAACAACCAGCCGATCAGACCCAGCAACTAAAGTGTGTGAGAAGGATAAGGTCAGGGCATTCCCAGTTCCGCTGGTGTCGGCTCCTGCTTTTGCAATACTATCAGGATTGGCATAGGCAACCCCGGAGCCGACGGAGAGGGTGACCTTGGTCTCGAAGGAGAGGGTGCCAATGCCCTTGATGCTCACCTGCTGGGCGGGCATGAAAATACCGACCAGGGTCAGCCCCACCACCGGTATAATTATCAGCAGCTTTTTCAGTAGCTTCACCTTATTTTCTGGTCATACCCCCGGCAGTAACCGCCCACCGGGCTGCCACCATCAATCTCGATTCGCCAAATGGCGAGTTAATCTTTGTGTATTTAACTTATTTAACATTAATCCAAGTTAGTCTAGCTAACAATAATTTACTATAAATTCTGCCAAATGGCAATAGGATGGGATATACTTCTGTCGTGAGCCAAACTTTTTATCCTCCTTTTAAGTTTATCCTCTGTTAAATTCACGTGGCGGTGAACGCGGTCAGGGTTATGGTGCTGGTTTTTTCCACCCCATCGGTAAAGGTACCCGTCTCCAGCTTTAGTTCCCACTTTTTAATTCCAGATGTGGCTAAATCTGATATAAAACCCTGGTCGCTGTTGGTCAGGGTAACCATCTCATCCTCATCCCCCTCCTTCCCCGCTTTCATTCTGGCTTCACCAACCCCCGGGCTTGTGCTTACCAGTGTCCAACCATCTCCCCCGCTGAAGTCTGTTGCCCTGATTGAGATGTCCACCGCCTCGGTGCCATTATTGGTCATGGTGAAGTAGCAGTCATCACCTGACAGGTCCCAATTGGGCTCGCTGCCGTTTGACCAGTAGGAGCTGTTTTCGGAGACGGGGCCAAAGTCCTTGCTGGTGGGGTCATTGACTATGTCCGGCTCTTCGCTATCTACAGTAGCTATTGGCTCCGGGGAGGCGTATTTGCGGACTCTAACATTATCAAATCTGGCCCATTCTCCGTAATGATTGGCTAGCCCGATTTCCCCCGGTCCTGAATATCGTGGAAAGTGCGGAGCGGCGTTTATGTTGGACATAAGAGTATCGTTGCTGTATATCCGGAATCTCCAGTTGTTTACCGACAGCTTGGCTTTTTGCCACTGGTCGGCTATACCGAATCTGGTTACCGCCCCACCAAACCCGCTCCAATTGTTATATGGAGGCTTCATCCAGGGTGTTTCGGTTCCGGAACGGGTATCCCACCTTCCCTTGTAGCCGATATTTGCCGGGTAATTCCCTCTGAAGATTATTTCGGGGAGCGCATTTGTTGTCGGGTAGACATCAGCCTCGATTATCCCATTTTGAAAGCCGGCGTAGGTCGCATCCGAGCCAATAACCGCCATTCCATAGGGAGAACCACTCGTAGAGCCTCCGCTGATTTCGAGGCACGGGGCTGGACTGCCATAGCTGGCGTTAATATATACATCGGTATCTATGTGGACATTCCATTTGCTCAAAGTGCCACTGAAATCATCAAAGAAGTCAAAGGTGGCGCTTCCATCGCTTGAGCTGCCGGCGGCGGCGTTGCCATAATACATAAAAATTGTTGATGTTCCTGAGGCCGTTACCTCCACCCAGATTCTTGAGGTGCCGGTGTTATCCCAGGATTCCACCCAGTAATCCTGAAGTGCCGCCCCGCCTGAGCAGGTAAAGCGAATATCCGAGCCATCGGCCTTAATATTGGCGTAAGGATTACCCATTGTACCGGTAGTAAGGGTAACCAGGACCTGATAATCGGCGGCGGATGTTATCGGACTTAAGTTTATAGCCCGGCGATAGCTCCAGCCGGGTAGCCAGTCAGGACTGGCATAGGCAACCCCGGAGCCGACGGAGAGGGAGACCGTGCTCTCGAAGGAGAGCGTGCCAATGCCCTCTATGCTCACCTGTCGGGCGGGCATGAAAATACTGACCAGAGTCAGCCCCACTACCACTGGAATAATTATCAGCAACTTTTTCAGTAACTTCACCTTATTTTCTGGTCATACCCCCGGCAGTAACCGCCCACCGGGCTGCCACCATCAAGCTCAACTTGCCAGGTGGCAAGTTAGCTTTTCTTTGTTTAACTTACTTAAACTTAATTCAGGTTAGTGTAATTTATCATAAGTTACTATAAATTCTGCCAAATGGCAAGTCCCCCATATACTTAATGTGATTAAAATTGCTCCTGTAAAATTTATCATTTAATTACCCCTGTTTCTTGACGGCTGGGGCTAACGGTTATACAATGGCTTGGTTTGAAAAAAATGACCAGGAAATACGATGTTATCATTATTGGCGGCGGTCCGGCGGCTATCTTTGCCGCCCTGGAGCTGTCTCAGGCTTCCGGCCTGAGTATATTGCTTATAGAAAAGGGCAGGGACATTGATAAGCGCCAGTGCCCGGCCAGAGATACCGGTGGTTCCTGTATCTCCTGTCCGCTCTGCAATCTGGTCTGCGGGCTGGGTGGGGCCGGTGCTTTTAGTGACGGCAAGCTGACCCTGACCTCACGGGTGGGGGGCCGCTTGAGCGAATACCTGGGGGAGAGCCAGACGGAAGCCCTTATCGGCTATGCCGATAATATATACCTGGGGTTTGGCGCCCCGGATAAGCTTTACGGCACCGGCAAAAAGGTTGGCCCGCTGCGGGAGAAGGCAGAGCTGGCCGGACTAAAGCTGGTTCCGGTGCCCATCCGCCACCTCGGCACCGACCACTGCCGCCTGGTGCTTAAATCGATGTGGGACTACCTCAGCCCCCGTATTGAATACCGGCTGGAGACCGAAGCCTGCAATATCTCTGTTGAAGGAGGCAAGGTCAGGGGGGTTGAGACCGGGGGTGGGGAAAGGTTCGGCTGTGATTACCTTATCCTGGCGCCGGGCCGGGAAGGCGCCGACTGGCTGACCACCGAGGCGGAGCGGCTTAAATTAACCATGCACAGCAACCCGGTTGATGTCGGCGTGCGGGTTGAAGTTCCGGCCACGGTAATGGCCGGACTGACCGACTATCTTTATGAATCGAAGCTGGAGTTCATGTCCCCGAGCTTTGACGACCGGGTGAGGACCTTCTGCATGTGTCCCGGCGGCGAGGTCATCATGGAGTCCACCGGCGGCGGTGACCCGGTAATCACCGTTAACGGCCACAGCTACGCCGAGCGCAAGACCGGTAACACCAACTTTGCCCTGCTGGTGAGTACCGCTTTTACCAAGCCCTTTAACCAGCCTATCGCCTACGGCAAATACCTGGCCCGGCTGGCCAATATCCTGAGCGGCGGTGTCCTGCTGCAGCGCCTGGGCGACCTGAAGAAGGGGCGGCGCTCTACCCCGGAACGCATTAAGCGGGGTCTGGTAAAGCCCACCCTGAAGGATGCTACCCCCGGCGACCTCAGCTTTGCCCTCCCTTATCGCTACCTGACCGGCATCGTGGAGATGCTCCAGGCGATGGACAAGCTGGCTCCGGGCGTTGCCTCACCACACACCCTGCTCTATGGCATCGAGGTCAAGTTCTATTCCAGCCGGCCCGAGCTGAGCCCCGGTCTGGAGACCGAGGTTAGCAATATGTTCGCCGTTGGCGACGGCGCCGGCGTCAGCCGCGGCTTAATCCAGGCTTCGGTTTCCGGCGTGGTGGCCGCCAGGGAGATTTTAAAGAGAAAGCAGTAGTATTGCCCCCATCCCCACCCCCTTTTTAACGTGTGTTTTTCTTCCCACCCTCCCTCCCGTAATGGTTGCATCTTTAACTCTTTCTTCCCCACCCCTCCGTAGTTTTAACGGTAGTTTTATTTCCCACCCTGCCCACCCTACAGAAGTGATACTTCT
>JAUVYB010000012.1 GCA_030603275.1 Deltaproteobacteria bacterium
CCTTTTTAACGTGTGTTTTTCTTCCCACCCTCCCGCCCGAAATGGTTGCATCTTTAACACTTTCTTCCCCACACCTCCGTACTTTTAACGGTAGTTTTATTTCCCACCCAGCCCACCCTACAGAAGTGATACTTCTATCAATTTCTTCTTGGGGGTGGGGGGAAAAGGAGAGGTGACTGATTAGGGGTGTTCAAGAGGGGGCAAAGCCCCCTCTTCTTAAAAAATCTTCCCCCTCCCTTGTAAGGGAGGGGGATTAAGGGGGAGGGTTGCCAAGACATTAAAATACGCCCAGTTGACAGGCTAACTTTGGCCGACTAAAATTGTGGAGTCACGATAACTGCCAATAAAGAAGCCGATAAGAGGCGCAAGAGCGCCCAAAGGCCTGGAAGAGTGTAGATAATATGGCAAAAGAATCCGCATTAAAGCAAAAGCTGGCCGATGATCTCAAGCAGGCGATGAGGGACGGTGATAAGGTTAAGCGCTCAGCCATACGGCTGGTCATGGCCGCCATTAAGAACGCCGAAATCGCCCGCCAGGCCGCTCTGGAGGACGGCGATATCCTGGGGATTATCACCAAGGAGGTCAGGCAGCGCAAAGAAAGCATCGAGGCTTTCAAGCAGGGAGGCCGCCAGGAGCTGGTGGCTATAGAAGAAGCGGAGATGGCGGTCCTGGGGCAGTACCTGCCCCAGCAGATGAGCCGTGACGAGATTACCGCCGAAGCCCGCCGCGTTATTGAGGAGGTGGGGGCGGAGAGCATCAGGGATAAGAGCAAGGTTATGCCCCTGCTTATCGCCAAGCTAAAAGGCAAGGCCGACGGGCGGGATATAAACGAGGTCGTAACAGAATTGCTGGGTTAGATGCCCCGGTAGATGTCCCGGCGGTGCCCGATGCGGACAACCGTTACAATTTTCCTTTCATCGTCGATATGGTAGACCAGTCTATAATCACCCTCTCTGATACGCCAGAGTTCTGTTCCCCGTACTTTTTCGACACCTCTCGGTCTCGGGTCTTGTTCTAGCTCCATTAGCGCCGAGATGAGCTTAGGTCGGTCTTTAAGTTTGTCGAGCGTTTTTTTGGCGTTGCGGCGTAGCTCGACTTTATACACGCTGGGCTTCCTTTTGTGACGTCAAATAGTCTCTTAAAGATACAGTGCCTTCCCCCTCGCCGAGGGCAGCCAGACCTTCCCGGGCGTCAATATCGTCTTCCAGTTTCTCTATAATCGCTTCAATTAGCCATTCTCTCATGGTCTTACCCTGGAGGGCGGAAACAGCCTTGACACGATTACGAAGTTCTGGCTCTATATCAAGAAAATATCTTGTTCGCTTTACTGAACTAACCATTTGATTTCCCCCTTTGCTATTTACATAGCCATTATAGCTTATATAGCCATTAATGTCAATGCCCTGCCCAGCTCCAGTTCAAGGTGCCCCGCCTTGGTCCCCGAATCTATCACATCCCAGGGCAGTTTTTGCCTGATATCCCACTGCTGGTGAGCGTAGAAATCCACATCCACCCGGTATTTTTTCACCGCCCTGCGCCAGCCGGATAGGGATATTTCCTCTATATCGGCCAGCACCCCGGCCAGTTTGGCGTCACCCCGCGCCAGTACCCCCTGAACCTGGCTCCAGGCCGGGCTTTCCGCCTTAATCCTGATTCCCTTGGGCATCAGGCCGCTTTTGAGCCGGGACAGGCGCCGGTTGAGGGTGGTGGGCTGGGTCATCGGCAGCCACTGGAAGGGGATGCCCGCCTTGGGCACGAAGGGGGCGATATTCAGCGCCAGGCGGCCGCCGGGCTGCTTGCTATCAAGTATGCGCTTGCAGTTAAGGCTTAGGTTTATAATCTCCTCTATATCTTCATCGGTCTCCGAGGGCAGGCCAATCATAAAATAGAGCTTAACCTGCTTTATGCCCTGCTCGGCCACCATTTCCATCGCTTTCAGGATGTCGGCTTCGGAGATGCCCTTTTTAATAACATGGCGCAGGCGCTGGGAGCCGGCCTCGGGGGCAAGGGTGACGGTTCTGGCGCCGCCCCTGGCCAGTTCTCTCAAGACCACGCCGGATAGGGGGGCCACCCGCAGCGAGCTTATGGATAGCTCGGCTCCCATCCGGCTTAATTTTAGCATCAGCTCCTCAATCCGGGGGTGGTCGGAGACCGCCGCCCCGACCAAACCCAGCCGCTTCCGGTATTTTAAGCCCTCCTCCGCCTGGGTGATGAGGGTGTCTACGGAGCGATAGCGCATGGGGCTGAAGGCTTGGCTGGTGAGGCAGAAGCGGCAGCCCCAGTTGCAGCCCCTTTCCACTTCAATGAGATAGAGGTTGCCCAGTTCGGTGTCCGGGGTGAGTATGACCGAGGCCACGGGAAAGTCGTCCAGGTTCCTGGCCCACTGCCGCGCCACCGGCTTTCCTGAATAGTGTTGCGGGACATAGACGCCGGCTAGCGTTGCCAGAGCTTTGAGCAGGTCGCTACGTTTGCCGCTGATGCCCTGGCTGATGACGGGCAATATTGCCGGAATAATGGTCTCGGCCTCGCCGATACAGAGGCAGTCAAAGAAGGGGGATATGGGCATGGGGTTGGCCATAACGCAGGGGCCGCCGGCGATAACCAGTGGGTGCCTCTCGTCACGGTCGGCGGCGTAGAGGGGTATGCCGCTGGCTTTTAAAATGCGGGCGATATTGAAGTAGTCAAGCTCATAAGAAATAGAGAAGGCAATAACGGCAAAATCGGCCAGCGGCCGCTGGGATTCCAGGGATATTGGGGGCGACTGGCTATCTTCTGTTTCCCAGAAGGCTCTCTCGGCGACGACCTTATCGTGGCTGTTGAGCAGTTTATAGAGGGCGTGGATTCCCAGGTTGGACATGCCCAGGTAGTAGGCGTTGGGGTAGACCAGGGCGAATGGAACCCTGCCCCCCCAGTCCTTGATGACGGTGCCCTGCTCCCGGGAGAGGCGCCGCCTGGCTTTTTCGGCCTGCTGCCAAGTCATTGCGCTACCCCACTATAAGGTCAACGAAGCGGTTAGTTTTAAGATTGAACAGCCCCGAAGAGCAGATTCGGAGGAAGGGTATAGCCGGGGTGGTGAGGGTGGCTATGGTAAGGCTGAAATTAGGGAACCTGCCGCCCAGCCCGGCGGCGGCCTTATGGATACGGTTAAATTTATCGGCTATGGTTTCCATGGGCTCGGTGGAGACGATTCCCCCCACCGGCAGGGCTATCTCCGCCAGTATCCTGCCGCCGGCGCAGACCACCAGCCCGCCCCTCAATTCTTTAACCCGGTTTACCGCCAGCGCCATGTCGCTCTCGTCGGCGCCGACCACTATAATATCACCGCAGTCCCAGACATCAGTGGTGGCCACCGCCCCCTTTTTAAGCCCAAGCCCCCTGATTAGACCGGTAAAGCTCTTACCTGTACCGTAAGCCCTCTCGATAGCGGCTACCTTTAATATACCCTTGTCGACATCGGCTTTTAGCTGGCCTTCTGTCACCGGCATATCGATGAACGCTTCCCTGGTGACCAGATTGGTGACCTGGTCTATCAGCCGCACCTTGACCTGATTGCCTTCCACCGGGATAGCAAAATCATCGGCGGTAAAATCTCTGGCCAGATGGATGGTGTTCAGCATTGACCGGGGGTAGTGGTGCTTCCGGGGTGGAATAAGCACCCGGCCGTTTTGGCTAACCACCCGCCCGTTGCTGATAACATATTCCGGCCTGATGGTCTTTAAGTCCGGGATAATGGCGATATCGGCGTACTTACCGGGGGCGATGCCGCCGATATCGTCGTCTATGGCGAAATGCCGGGCGACATTGACCGTCGTCATCTGTATCGCTCTGACGGGGTTAAAGCCGAGGTTGATGGCTTTCTGCACCAGAAACTCCATATAGCCGCCGCTGATAAGCTGCTCCGGCCCCACACCGTCGGTTGATATTGCCAGCCGGTTGAGGGCGGCGTCATCGTCCTTTATGGGGGCAACGGCTTCCAGCTCCCGCCTTACCTCGCCCTCTCTTATCAGGATAAAGAGCCCCAGTCTTACCCTTTCCCTGACCTCTTCGGCGCTGATGGGCTCGTGGCAGGAGGAGACGCCCGATGAGACATAGGCCTGGAGCTTGGCTCCGGTGGCGCCGGCGCTGTGCCCCTCCACCTTCTTGCCCCGTTTCAGGGTCTCGGCGATAAGGTCGAGGACTCTCTGGTTGCCGTTGACCACATCACTCCAGTAAACCTCGCCCAGGCCGAGGACTTCTTTGCGCCGCAGCAGGCGGAGCAGCTGGGGAACGGTGGTAGCGTGCTCTTCGGTCACCGGGCTTAGGGTAATCAGGGGCGGGACGGTGATAAAGATTTTTACCGGCTGGTTTTTGCTGGAGGCTAAGAATTGCATTATCCCCTCGTAGGCCATAATGGAGCCAATGTTGGAAATCTCGGTGATAATGGTGGTGGCGCCGCCCTTGATGGCAAATCTCAGGAGCTCGCTTGTGGAATAGATGGTGTCAATATGGGTGTGGCCGTCGATGAGGCCGGGAATGAGCGTCTTGCCGTTAGCGTCAATGACCCGGGTTGAGGGGCCGATAGCCTTGCCCGTGTCATTGCCTACGTAGGCTATCCTGTCCCCTTTGACGAGGACGGAGGCTTTTTCTACCTCCCCGTTGTAGACATTGACCACCGAGCCGTTAACGATGGCTAAATCGGCCTCCGCCTCCCCCAGCGCCACCCGCATCAGGGCGTACCTGTTTTCTTGATTTTTGGGCATACCACCTCATTATATAGCTTGAGGGGTAAAAATGCGATTTTAGAGGGGGCGGCAAGCCCCTCTCTTGGTTAAGATGCTACTAGAGACTCAGAGAAATTACTTTATTGAGCCTTGTAGCGAACTCCATCGATATAAGCATCTTTGACATGCTCATGGACAATCTTGCCGCCTTCGGTTACTATCCTATGAATAGTGCAGACATATTGCAGGTGCTCGTCATAATATGAAATTATATAGCTAGTGCCACCATCACATATTCTAGCTGGCGTTGAAGTTTGTTCTTTAGCTAGTAGCTTATTCGCGTGTAACTTTGACCAAAGGTTGCGCTGTTTCAGCATTTCTTTTAACTTAGCGGCACTAACTATTTGAAATTTTGGCATTTTCGTTTTATAATTAGGTTCTGGATATTGTTAACTCTTAGGAGGTGAAGATGAAAATGGGGCAATACATAAAAACTTTTGCAGAATTTGTTACGGGAGAAATTAACTTTTCGGAATTTAAACAGGCTGTTGAAGAACGCCTTTGGGAATTACGCCAAGAGCCTGAGATGACTGAGGAGAAAAAATTATTATCTAGTGTCGAACTATACTTGCATGAAACTTCAGAAGGACTAAGACCTGATTTTGAACTATATGCCCATGTCCAGTCTATCCTCGATAATATCATCTTACCTATGTTGACAAGCGAAGGGAAAAACAAACCTGTACACTTTCCTCTCACAGTTCCCAATATACCATATCTCCTTTCAAAAACCTTTGACATAGACCCTGAACGGTCCGACACAGAGGAAGCCATCAGAGCACTGTCAACAGTTACTCCTATGTAGGCTGCGCAGTCTGCTTCGGGTGTGCCTTACGTTCATAAATGACACGCAAGGGTACTCTGCCTTTAACCTCGTCACCCAACAGAAAGTTAAACCAATAGACCCCTGGGCGCTTTACTGGAAGGACTAAGCGCACAATTTGATTTTGTACCTTGTCTAGTGAATCTAGATAGAATGGCAGAGTCGGACTCTCAATCGAGTTGCCATCGGGGAAATCGACACGAACTTTTGCTTCATAATTACCAAGACCGTTAATCCAACTCATGAGAGCTGTTAGGGGAACTTGTGCGGGTGGTAATTCCCTAGGCACATCTGTTCCCTCTGCTCTTATAACAAGTCTATCAATAAGTCGAATTAGTGAAAGAGCCCCATCTTTCTCTTCAAGCACTCGTTCGCAAAGCGTACCAATTCTTAAACGTGGTTCTAATGGCTGTTCCATTGCCAACCTCCTCACAGCAATTTAAAAATAGTTAGGTTCGTACATATCTATTCGGCACCTGCTATCCCCACAGCTGGGTCATATCTCACCCCTGCGGGGCTGACGGGGGATGAAAGCCAATTTGCGGTTTCGGGAGTTCGGAGGCTTCGGTCACCTTGCCGAACTTGGACTCGTACTTTTCCAGGTTGGTTTTGAGCGCCGAAAGCATTCTTTTGGTGTGACCCGGGCTGAGAATAACCCGTGCCGTCACCGAACCGATGGGCGGCGTTATCATCATGAAATCGAGAACGAACTCTTCCCTGGTATGGGTAATGACCATGTTATTAGAATACACCCCACCCCTGAGCTTTTCCGGAAAGGCAACCTTTACTTCCTGCTGGGCCGGTTTTTCAGCCATTTTATTCCTCCCCTCCGTCTTTAGTTTTAAGGCTTTTTCAGCACTTGGTATACCCGCAACTGGGGCAGATAAAGCACCCCTCCTGATAGACCAGCAGGTTGCCGCAGTCTGGGCACTGCCCGGCCAGGTTCTTGGGCGGGTGGTTATTATCCGGTGGGGCGTGTTCCTCTGCCTGGGGTGGGGGGGCTTCGCCGCTGATGTGCTTTTCCAGCACGCTGGAGATGGCATCGGCGCAGGAGAGTATTGACTTGCCCTTCTCCCAGGCGATGGAGGGGCAGCGGATGCCCCGCAGCTGCTTCAGCACCGAGGCCACGTCTATCCCGGAACGGAGCGCCAGGGTGATGAGGCGGCAGGTGGCTTCAAGCTGGGCGGAGGCACAGCCGCCGGATTTGCCCAGGGTGGCGAAGACCTCGAAGATACCCTTGTCATCATAGGCCACCGTGATATAGAGCGAACCACAGCCGGTGTTGACCTTGGTTATTGTCCCTTTGGTTTCGGTGGGTCTTTTCCGCGGCGTTAGTGTCGTGGTTTCTGCCCCAGCCTTCTCCTCACCGCCGGTGACCAGCACCTGGGCGTCGCGGCTCCGGTCGCGGTAGATGGTTATCCCTTTGAGCCCCGATTCGTAGGACATCATGTAGACCTTGGTTATGTCCTCCCGGGTGGCCTCCCTGGGGAAGTTGACCGTCTTGGAGACGGCGTTGTCGGTGGACTGCTGGAAGGCGGCCTGCATCCGGACGTGCCACTCCGGGGTTATCTCGTGGGCGGTAACGAATACCCGCTTGATATCGTCCGGGATGCCTTCTATATCGTGGAGCCTGGTGCCCGATGCCAGCCGTTTCATAAGCTCCTCGGAGTAGAAGCCCCCGTCCCTGGCTACTTTCTCAAAGTAGGGGTTGCCCTCGACCAGCTGGGCGCCGTCGAGGATATTGCGGGTATAGCTCAGGGCGAAGAGGGGCTCGATGCCGCTGGAGCAGCCGGAGATTATGCTTAGGGTGCCGGTGGGGGCGATGGTGGTGCAGGAGGCGTTGCGCATCCTGGGGCCGCCGGGCACATCGTAGACGCTTTCGGCAAAGGCGGGAAAGCCACCCCGTTCTTTAGCCAGCTCCGCCGAGGCTTTACCCGCCTCATCGTGGATGAAGCGCATGACCTCGGAGCCGATTTTTAGCGCCTCCTCCGAGTTATAGGGGACGCCCAGCCTGATGAGCATATCGGCAAAGCCCATTACCCCCAGCCCTATCTTCCTCGATTTCCTGGTCATCTCCGCTATCTGGTCCAGGGGGAATTTATTGACATCAATGACATTATCCAGGAACCTGACTGCCATCCTGACCGCCGCCGCCAGCCTGGGATAGTCAATCTCAGCCGTGCCGTCGGTATTTTTAAGCATACGGGCCAGGTTGATAGAGCCCAGGTTGCAGGACTCGTAGGGGAGCAGGGGCTGCTCGCCGCAGGGATTGGTGGACTCGATTTTGCCCAGCCTGGGGGTGGGGTTGTCCCTGTTTATGCGGTCGATAAAGACGATGCCGGGGTCGCCGGTCTTCCAGGCCATATCCACGATTTTATCAAAGACCTCTTTGGCGTTGAGCTTGTCCACCACCTTCCTGGTGCGGGGGTTAATCAGGTCGTAGTCCGTGCCCGCCTTGACCGCCTCCATGAACTCGGTGGTTACCGCCACCGAGATATTAAAATTGGTCAGCTTTCTGGGGTTCTCCTTGGCGGTGATGAACCTCATGATATCGGGGTGGTCAACGCTTAAGATGCCCATATTTGCCCCCCGCCGCGTTCCCCCCTGCTTGGTGACGTCGGTGGTGGTATCGAATACCTCCATAAAGGAGACCGGGCCGCTGGCTACCCCCGAGGTGGACTTGACATAATCGCCCTCCGGCCTTAAATGGCTGAAGGAGAAGCCGGTGCCGCCGCCGCTCTTGTGGATGAGGGCGGTGTACTTTACCGCGTCAAAGATGGAGCCCATGGAGTCACCGACGGGAATGACAAAACAGGCCGATAGCTGCCCCAGCTCCCGCCCGGCGTTCATCAGGGTAGGGGAGTTGGGCAGGAACTCCAGGTTGGCCATCAGCCGGTAGAACTCGTCTTCTATCGCACTGACACCTGCCTCCGGGTTATAGATAAGCTCGGCGGCGGCGATAGCCTTGGCCACCCGGCGGAACATCTCCTCCGGTGTCTCTATCACCTTTCCCTGCTTATCTTTCTTCAGGTACCTTTTTTCAAGAACGCGGAGAGCATTTTCGCTGAGATTAATACCCGATGAGGGCTTTAATTCGGGTCTGGCGGCGGCAGTTGATTCCATCATCTGGGGTTTGACCTCCTCTCGTTGGGCTGGTTTTTCGGCCTCTAAGATTTCCATGACCATAGCCTGGATTTCGGTATCGGTGGGCAGTGGCTTGGCCCGGCGGGGTTTAATCACCAGTTCTTCCATCCCCGGGAAGGGCTGTTCCACCAGTTCCGCAGCCGCCGGCAACGGTCTCTGTTCCAGGCGCGCAATCACCTGGGCGGCTAGCTTTTCCACCTGCTTTCTATCCGACATGCCTATGGACTCGGCGATGGCGAAGATAGAGCGGGCAATGCGGGTGTGGTTTACCTCGGCCTTGTTGGCTGGTTGATTATTAGGGCTCATGTCCGCCGCCTCCTTCGGCTCCTGGCTGCGGCAGCTAACTCCTCGTCGGGCAGCAGGGGCAGCTGGCCGGGTAGGGGAGAGATTTCGGTTCCGGCATCGAGCAGGGTATCTACCTCCCGTTTCATGGTGGTGATATCGGTAAAGTCCCGGTAGACACTGGCGAAGCGGATATAGGCGATGTGGTCCAGGCCCTTTAGCCGCTCCATCACCATATCCCCGACGGCGGTAGCGGGCACTTCCGCCTTGCCCTGGTGGTAGAGTTCGGCTTCAATATCATCGGCCAGCTTATCCACGGTGCCGGTGGGGAGGGGGCGCTTTTCACAGGCCTTGCGGATGCCGGTTAGCAGCTTGGCGCTGTCAAATTCCTCCCTGCGGCCGTCCTTTTTAATGACGAAGAGGCTGCCGGGGTGCAGTCTTTCGTAGGTGGTGAAGCGGCTGCCGCACTTGAGGCACTGGCGCCGGCGGCGTATCCCATCGCCGGCATCACGGGAGTCGATAACCTTGCAGTCGGCATAATCACAGTAAGGACAGTTCATAACAAATACTACACTATGTTGTGGGTAAGAATAAAACTAACACAATATATAGTGTTTGTCAAGGGTTTTTACCTCTAATTTTGGGCAAAAAATATAGGGATTTTAAGAGGGGTATTGTCCCCACCCCTTTTTAGCGGTTCTTTCTCTTCCCACCCTCCCGCCCAATAGAGGTTTCACCTCTAAAACTCTCTAATCAGGGGGTCGGGAATTTATTTCTCGTTAGGGGGTGGGATTATAGAATCTTAAAAAGGTGAACCCTTTTGGGTGGGGGGAGAAGGGGTTTATTAAGGGGGTTTTTAAGGGGGGCGAAGCCCCCCTTTTCCTTAAAGGGTGGCGGGTGGGAATAGATAAAATTGGGGGGTGAGGTTGATAGAAAACAAAAAGGCTGTAGCGCATAGAACACTACAGCCTTGGAGCCTGGTCTACGTTTAGTATATCAGCATGTTATTTAAATTACTTTATTTTCAGGGCACGCCGGGTGGAGTATGCACCAGCTTGGTTGACTGCGTTACCGCCTGGCGCCTATGGCTGAACATCGGACGGCGCAGGAAAGCCGGCATATCCAGTTCCTCCTCGCTCTTTAGACCTTTTAGCAGTTCGGTGAACTCGTCTTCCCGGCTAACTCCGGCCATTCCCAGCTTGGAAGCGAAGCCGGTGGCGATAAGGGTGATTCTCATCTCGTCACCCATGGTGGGGTCCTGAACCACGCCGAAGATGATGTTAGCCGCTGGGTCTACGGCTTCCTTGATTACATCGGCCGCCTCGTTAACCTCAAACAGGGTAAGGCCGGTACCGCCGGCAACGTTGAATAACACTCCCTTTGCTCCCGCAATAGTGACATCCAGTAGCGGGCTGGCCAGTGCTTCCTTGGCCGCCTCCACCGCCCGGTTTTTACCGGAACCAAAGCCGATAGACATCCAGGCGGGACCGGCGTCATGCATAACCGTCTTAACATCGGCAAAGTCAAGGTTAATCAACCCGGGCACGGTGATAACCTCGGCTATCGCCTGAACGCCGTGGCGGAGCACATCGTCAGCCATTTTGAAGGCATTATCCACCGCCGTCTTCGAGTCGCAGAGGTCAAGCAGACGGTCATTGGGGATGATGATAAGGGTATCAACCTTGCCCAGTAGGCGGACAATGCCCTCATCGGCTACCTCGTTGCGGCGGACGCCTTCAAAGGTGAATGGTTTGGTGACCACGGCGATTGTCAGTGCCCCGGTCTGCTTGCTTACCTCGGCTACCACCGGCGCCGCCCCGGTGCCGGTGCCGCCACCCATGCCGCAGGTGATAAACACCATATCCGCCCCGGTCAAAAGCTCCTTTATTTCGTCCCGGTTTTCCTCGGCTGCCTTTTGACCGGCGTTATGGTCACCGCCCACGCCCAATCCTCGGGTCAGCTTCTCACCGAGCTGGACGCGGATGGGAGCTTCGGTGATGGATAGAGCCTGGGCATCGGTATTCATGCCGATGAACTCCACCCCCCGAATTTGCTCCCTGACCATGCGGGTTATGGCGTTGCAACCACCACCGCCCAGGCCGATAACCTTGATTCTCGCCGGACTGGGATTAAAAGCTGCTTTTGCCATCTCTCCTCCTCCTTTTTACCTTATTATTAATCATAGATTATACCTAGCGGAACATACCGAAGAATTTGGAGAACACACGCCGCATGCCGCCGCCAAAGCCGCCCCCCCGCCAGGTTCTAGTTCCCTTGTATTTTGCTCCCCAGAGCAGCAAACCAACGCTGGTGGCGTATGCCGGGTCCTGAAGGGCATCGGAGATACCATATATATTCATGGGGAGCCCCACCCTTATCGGCAGTTGCAGGGTATTGCGTCCCAGCGCTTCTATGCCAGCCAGGTTAGAGCTACCGCCGGTGAGGACTAAGCCGTCGGGGACTAACGTTTCATATTCCGAATTTGGCAGCTCAAGTAAAATCAACCTCAGGATTTCTTCTACCCTGGCCCGGATAATGTCACACAGGTCCTGGTGAGAGACACCGTGTCCGTTGGTTAGCATGGTATCTTTATCAATATGGGAGGATTGTCCTTCGTAGACCGGGGTAACGCTGCCGTACTTCTTTTTCATTTCTTCAGCCACGTCAAAGGGCAGCCCCAGACCGATGGCGATATCCCTGGTTATCTGGTAACCGGCTACCGGCAAAATGGCGGTATGCCATATGCTCCCCTCTCTGAAGATAGCGATATCGGTGGTACCACCGCCGATATCAGCCAGGACTATACCGACCTGCTTTTCATCCTCGGATAGTACCGCCTCACTGCTGGCCAGCGGCTCGAGGATGAGGTCGTCAATATCTATGCCGATGCTGCGGATGCACTTTACCAGATTCTGAACCGAGGTCACGGCGGCGGTGATGATGTGCGCCTCAACATCAAGTCTGAAACCGTGCATCCCTATCGGGTTCTTGACCCCTAACTGACCGTCAACGGCGTAACCGCGGGGAATAACATGGAGCAGCTTTCGGTCATTGGCCAGTTTAACTCCCCGGGCGCTGGATAGGACCCGCTTCAGGTCATCAGGCCGCACCAGGCGGTCATTGCGAGTGATGGCGACCACTGCCCGGTTATTCAGCGAGGTCACATGCCTCCCGGTGACACCGACATAGGCTGATTCCACTTTGTGCCCGCTGGTATGCTCTGCTTTCCTAACTGACTCCCGAATTGATTCTCTGGCTTCATTGATGTTGACCACCAGTCCCTTATGCAGCCCCTGCGATGGAGCGATACCCACGCCTATAATCCGGATGCCGCCGGCTTCGTCGACATCGGCTACGGTGGTACAGACCTTGGTAGTGCCAACATCAATGGAACTTAAAATATTACGCTTGCTCATCACCCCTCCTTTTTAACGAGATTCCAGTCTCTGTTCTATTAGTGTTCATCTCACATATTCAACCTCCCCTTTAGGTGGCTTTTACCCTCGTCAGTGGGGCAAAGCAACAGGTTGACCACCTTAATATATAGTATGTCTTTTCTGCTTTAACCTTTAGTCCTTATATTCTCTGTAGCGCACGTTCCACTTGCCGCACAGAGCATTGACGAAGGCCTTGGTATCGTCATTAGGTGCCCTGTGCAGTTCCGCCAGGAAACCGTGCAGCAGTTCGCCGCCCGTCATCCCCGGGTTGGGTTCGTCGGGGCCGGGCAGGTTTACGTATACTATTTCGGTCATCATCTTCTGGTACTCAATCGAGGGTTTATTCACTGTTCGCCTCCTTGGGCATAGTTATTCTCTCAGCCGCTCTCAGTTTGGCGCTGCGGCTGCGGGGATTAAACCTAATTTCAACCAGAGAAGGGGTGATAACCTTTTTGTTAATCAGCCTCAATCGGGCCGTTTCTCCACTGGCCTCCTGGTGGGTGAACTGCTTTACGATGCGGTCTTCCAGGGAGTGGTAGCTGATAACCACCAGTCTGCCCCCGAGGCCGAGGAGATCGACCGCCTGCTCCAGGGTCGCTTTCAGGTGTTCAAGCTCCTCGTTGACCGCTATTCTCAGTGCCAGGAAGGTCCTGGTGGCGGGGTGAATCCGGCCCCGGCGGCCGCCGGTAGCCTGCTCTACTATCTCGGCCAGCTCAAAGGTGGTCTTTATCGGGCGCTGCCGTACGATATATCGGGCTATCTGGTTACTGCGGCTTTCCTCGCCGAATGTCTTTATCACCCGGGCCAGTTCCTTTTCGGATAAGCTATTAACGATATCGGCGGCGGTGACTGGCTGTTGGGGGTTTAAACGCATATCCAGCGGGCTGTCATGGCGGAAGCTGAAACCACGGCCGTCGCCATTAAGCTGGAGCGAGGAGAGCCCCAGGTCGAAGAGGATGCCGTGCACGGGGAAGAAATGATATTTATTGCAGATGGCCTTTAAATTTATGAAATTCTGGTTGACCAGTACGGTTGAGCCGCTATAGGCTTCCAGCCTCGACTTGGCCGCTTTCATGGCCTCGGGGTCGGCATCAATGCCCAGTAACTGCCCGCCGGGTGAGCTGTGCTCCAGAATGGCGGCGGCATGACCGCCCCCTCCCAGGGTGCAGTCAATATAGCGGCCGCCCGGCTGGACCGCCAGCGCCTCAATAGTCTCTTCCGGCAACACCGCAGTGTGACTGGGTGCCGCCGACATGGTCAGGTTCATTGTGGCTCCTCAAGGCTTTCTATTATCTGCCAGGCCTGATCTTGGCTGATTGCCTTCTCTTCCTCCCAATGCACGTTATTCCATATCTCAAGATAGTTATTAGCTCCGGCGACGACCACCTCATCTATAATCTCGGCATATTCCCTCAACGAGGTAGGCAGGGCTACTCTTCCCTGCGGGTCCATGCGGAGATTAAAGGCGGTGGCGAATAGGGCCCTCTTTAGCCTTCTCAGTTTACTGCGGCTGACGGCACTGCTGGTCAGGCTGGCCGCCAGTTTCTTCCACTCGTCCATGGGGTAAATGGTGATGCACATCTCCGGACCCGGCGCCAGCACCACTCCGTCTTTGAGCAGTCGGCGGAAACGGGGCGGTATTGGTACCCTGCCCTTTTCGTCTATCTTGTATTCAAATTCGCCGAAAAACATATATTAAACCCCACTATACCACAATTCACCACGATTTACCACTTTTTACCATTCTACATCATAGCTACCCCCATTTGTCAAGACCCTTTTGGACCAATTTTTAAAAATTGGTCTATTTTGTTATATAATCCTTATGTGATAAAATATACTTTGTCTTAACTTTAAGGCGGTATTTATGTTTAACCTGGGTATTATCACCATTAGCGATAAGGCCTGGCAGGGGAAGCGAGCTGATAAGAGCGGGCCGCTGATTCGGGAGAGCTTTGCCACCGTGGACTGCCGGGTGGTCAACTATGAGGTGATTCCCGATGAGGCGGATGTTATTGCCCGGAAGCTTAGCCAGTGGGCCGACGCCGGCGATATGGATATTATCATGACCACCGGCGGCACCGGGCTGGCGCCGCGTGACGTTACCCCGGAAGCCACCCTTTCCGTAATAGATAAGGAGGTACCGGGCCTGGCCGAGATGATGAGGGCCAAGTCCTTCGGCATTACCCCTAATGCCATGCTGAGCCGGGCGGTGGCCGGGATGAGGAAGGAGTGCCTTATCGTCAACCTGCCGGGCAGCCCCAAGGCGGTGGTGGAGTGCCTGGAGGTGATAATGCCGGTGCTGCCCCACGCGGTAGATGTTATTAAAGGGAATATAACCGAGCACCCCGCCCCCGGCGCGGGTAAGGATTAGACAAGTGCAGATTGATATTTTAACCCTGTTTCCCGAGATGTTCCAGGGCGTTTTTGACTCCGGCGTCATCAAGCGGGCTATGGACAAGCAGCTGGTCAGCAT
Organism: Deltaproteobacteria bacterium; assembly: GCA_030603275.1. GTDB lineage: Bacteria > Chloroflexota > Dehalococcoidia > Dehalococcoidales > BS750m-G39 > JABMRW01. The sequence continues at coordinate 14,923 of JAUVYB010000012.1, forward strand.
CGGCCTGCATAATTTCCGCGACCAGGCTCACGATAAGCACCACACCGTGGATGACTATCCTTACGGCGGCGGCGCCGGCATGCTGCTCAAGCCCGAGCCCATCTTTGAAGCCGTTGAGGCGATAAAAGGGGAGTCCGATATACCGGTTATCCTGCTCAACCCGCAGGGGCGGCTCTTCTCCCAGAAAATCGCCGATGAGTTTTCACAGTACCGCCGCATGATTATCATCTGCGGCCGCTATGAAGGTGTTGACGAGCGGGTAAGTGAGCATCTGGCTACCGACGAAATCAGCATCGGCGATTATGTCCTCACCGGCGGCGAGTCGGCGGCTATGGTGGTTATCGATGCCGTGGTCAGGTTGCTGCCCGGGGTGCTGGGTTCGGAACTGTCGCCGCTGGAGGATTCCCACGTCGCCGGGCTTTTAGAATACCCCCAGTATACCCGCCCCGACAGCTACCGGGGTTGGGCGGTGCCCGAAATCCTGCTTTCGGGAAACCACGCCCGGGTTGCCGCTTGGCGGCGGGAGCAGTCTATACGGCGTACCTGTGAGCGCCGCCCCGAGCTGCTTGATAAAGTGGAGTTAAGTACGGAAGAAAAGAGATTAGTACAGAAATTGAGGTAATATTTATGGATACGAGCACAATATTCGAAAACAAGAAAAATCCTAACATCCCACTCCTCGCCCCCGGCGACACGGTAAAGGTTAGCGCCAAGATTGCCGAGCGGGGTAAGGAGCGCACCCAGCTATTCCAGGGGGTGGTCATCAAGGTCACCCGCGCCGCCGATGGCGGCCGGTTCACCATCAGGCGTGTCACCCGGGGCATAGGCGTTGAGCATACCTTCTCCTTTGCCTCGCCGCTGGTGGAAAAGGTGGAGGTGACGCGGCACGGCAAGGTGCGCCGGGCCAAGCTCTACTACCTGCGCGGGCTCAGCAGCAAGGCGGCCCGTACTAAGGAAAGACAGGTGAAAGAATAGGGGAAGGGATGCGGTATGCTGAGGTTAGCGTCAATTCGCCGATAGCCCAGCGCCAGACATTCAGCTATAGCCTACCCCCGGGCCTGGGCATTGATATCGGGCAGGCGGTGTGGGTTCCCTTTGGCGATAAGCTGCTCCAGGGCGTCGTTCTGGGGCTAAGCCCCCACCCCGCCGTGGAGGAGACTAAGGATATTGCCGGGGTTATTGAGCCCCGCCCCCTCTTGTCCCCGGCCCACGTCCAGCTTGCCCGCTGGATAAGCCGGTATTATCTATCCCCCATCTTTGATGCCGTGGCGTTAATGCTGCCGCCCGGTTTTGAGCGCCGGCCGCTTACTTTTATCAGCGCCAGACCCGTCCCCGGTGATTTTGATTTATCCTCCCTCACCCCGGAGCAGGAGCAGGTTATGCAGCTGCTTGGGGGGCAGGAGAAGGTCGGCCTGAAACGGATTGAGAAGGTTCTGGGCAAGAAGAAGGCTCAAAGCGTCGTCGTCCAGCTGGTGAGGCGGGGGCTGGTTGTGAGGAGCTATGAGCTGGAGCCGGTTAAGGCCAAGCCCAAAATAGAGCCTTTTCTAAAGCTTATAATGACCGCCGGTGAAGCCCGCCGGGAGGCCGCCAGCCTGCATGAAAAGAGGGCTAAAAAGCAGGCAGACCTGCTGGAGTATCTAGCCCAACAGAGCGGGCCGGTGCCCTGGGCGGAAGCCAGAAAGAATATCAATAGTAATAAAGCGGCGGCTGATGCTTTAGTTAATAAAGGCCTGGTCGCCGTTGAGCAAATTGAAGTCAGGCGCGACCCGCTGGCCCGGCAGACTATAACCCCATCTTATCCCCTCGCCCTCACCCCGGCCCAGAAAACCGCCTTTACCGAGATTAAGTCCGGCTTATCCAAAAAAGATGCCCAGGTCTTTCTCCTGCACGGGGTTACCGGCAGCGGCAAGACCGAAGTTTATCTTCAAGCATTGGCGGAAACAGTGAAAATGGGCAAGCGGGGCATAGTCCTTGTCCCCGAGATCGCCCTCACCCCGCAGACTATAGAGAGATTTGCCGCCCGCTTCCCCGGTAAAGTGGCCGTCCTGCACAGCCGGCTTTCCCCGGGTGAGCAGTTCGACGAGTGGCAGCGCATCAGGGACGGGAAGTTCGACGTCGTCATCGGTCCCCGCAGCGCCGTCTTTGCCCCCCAGCCCGACCTGGGGCTTATCGTTATTGACGAGGAGCATGAGTGGACCTACAAGCAGCCCGATAAGTCGCCCCGCTACCACACCCGCGATGTCGCCCTGAAGCTGGCTGAATCAACCGGGGCTGTGGTCGTTCTGGGCAGCGCCACCCCCGACGTGGAGAGCTATTACCACGCCCAAAAAGGGGACTACCGGCTGCTTCGGCTGCCGGGCCGGGTTACCCCCCGCGTCGGCACGCCCCTGCCGCAGGTGGAGGTTGTGGACTTGAGAGAAGAGCTTAAAGCCGGCATCAGGAGCCTTTTCAGCCGCTCTTTGTCCGAGGCGATAAGCCAGGCGGTGACCAGTGACGAGCAGGTTATCCTCTTTCTCAACCGGCGGGGGGCGGCAACCTTTATCCAGTGCCGTAGCTGCGGTTTTGTCCTCCGCTGTAAGCGCTGTGATGTCCCCCTCACCTATCACCTCACCGGGGACAGGCTGGTCTGCCACCAGTGCAACTATCATATGCCGGTGCCGGAGAGCTGTCCCCGCTGCGCCCGGCGCAGCATGAAATTCCTGGGCTTAGGCACCCAGAAGCTGGAGCAGGAGGCGGGCTATAATTTCCCCACCGCCCGGCTGCTGCGCTGGGACACCGATGTCACCCGGGGCAGGCACTCCCATGACGAAATTTTAAGCAAGTTCCGCCGCCACCAGGCCGATATTCTCATCGGCACCCAGATGGTCGCCAAGGGGCTGGATTTGCCCCTGGTCACCCTGGTGGGGGTGGTCAGCGCCGATACCGCCCTCAACCTGCCCGACTTCCGCGCCGGGGAGAGAACCTTCCAGCTTCTGTCCCAGGTGGCGGGGAGAGCAGGACGGGGGATAAAGGGGGGTAAAGTCATCATCCAGACCTACACCCCGGAGCACTACGCCATTCAGGCGGCGGCCAAACACGACTACGCCGCCTTCTATAATAAGGAAGTTGAATACCGGCGCCAGCTGCGCAACCCCCCTTTCAGCCGGCTGGCCTGCCTTACCTGCACCCATACCAACGACCTCCTCTGCCAGCGGGAGGCGGAGAGGATGAAGCGGAGCTTAAGCCAGAAGATAGACTCGGAAGGTATAGCCGATATCGAGATTATCGGGCCGGCGCCGGCCTTTATCCACCGCCTGCGGGGCCGCTTCCGCTGGCAGCTTATACTCCGCGGCTCAGAGCTTTCTGAGTTTTTATCCCCCGTACCCCTCCCACAGGGCTGGGTGGTGGACATTGACCCGGTGGGGCTCAGTTAGGTAAACTGTAACCAGAGGACGATTATGGCCATTCTTTCTATTCTTGTAGTTCCCGAACCTATATTGAGGCAGAAATCAAAGCGGGTCAAAAATATTGACGGCTCGGTCCGGAAGCTGGCCGGCGATATGATTGAGACCATGCACGCCGCCTCCGGGGTGGGGCTGGCGGCTCCACAGGTGGGCGTTCCCCTGCGGGTGATTGTCATCGGCATGCCTGAGGAAGAGGATTTTGTCCTGATTAACCCGCAGGTAGTGCGACGGGCAGGGGAACGCTGGGTGACCGAGGGGTGCTTGAGTGTTCCCGGCTACTTCGGCGAGATACAGCGCGCCCAGCAGGTTACGGTCAAGGGTAAGGACTTAAGCGGTAAGGAAATAAGAATCAAGGCCGAGGAGCTGCTGGCGCAGGCGCTGGAGCATGAGATTGACCACCTGAACGGGGTGCTCTACATCGACCACCTGGAAAGCCAGGATAAGCTGTACAAGGTAGAGCCTGAGGTGACACCACTCTAGAGGGTTTGGCGCTTTAAGATTTCTAGCCCAGGCTGACGGATTGTCTCTTCGGCTTCTCGGATAGCTGCTGGACTGCCGATTTTTGGCCAACTGGCGTTTCGGGGATAAAGTAAAAGAGGTCATCGAACTTGTAGCCGGGGAAGGCCTTCATCGCCCCGATGATAAACTTGCGGTTGATGTTGCGTTTGCCTTCAAGCACGCGGTAAACCTGGCTCACCGATATTTCCATGGCCCGGGCCAGCTCGGAGAGGTTCTTATAGTTTCTGACGCATAGGGTAAAGACCCGTGTTTTAAGTATCATGACTTCCCCTTTATATGCCAATAGGCACATAGTATACCATTAAATTTGCCTTTTGTCAACTATTATGGTTTAATATGCTCTTGAAACCTGGTAAATTAAGGTTAACTTTTAAAGTCCGTATCCTATTGACATTTGCCAGTTGGCGAACTATAATTCGTGAACCATGGAAGAAGCGAGAGCCAATCTCGGTAGAATACTAAAGCAACAGCGGGTTTCACTGCCGTTGACGCTGCGTGACCTCAGTACTATGGCGGGCGTATCCGCGTCACACCTGGGGCGCATTGAAAGGGGCGAGCGTTTCCCTTCGGGCTCGGTGCTGCGGAAGATCGCCGGACCTCTGGGCTTTGAGGAAGACGAGCTGTTCACCCTGGCCGGATACCTGTCTCCCCAGCAGGCCGGTGTGGCGGAAAGTCGTGTTGAATATGGCAGCCGGGGGGACCTAGACCCCTATGTAGCCAGAGTGCTGGCCCAGGAGTCGATTGATGTACAGCGCGCCGTCATCGGCATCCTCAGTATCTTAAACAGCATCGCCAAGACCTCAGCCAGGGAAAAAAAGTCCTAAAAACCGCTACTTTAAACCGTCATTCTGGACAGGACCCGCTAGCCTCGGCTGAGACATGCCCCTAAAAGCCTCCCCCCGCCGCCTTTACCAAGATTCCCCACTTGATAAGAAGACGTAGTGGTAGTATAGTGTAGCTTTAGAGCGTTATTGGGGAATAAGACTTGAAGCTATCTATAGAGACCGGAACTTCGTCATTACTGGCCACGGTAAACAATCTTCTGGCTGGGCAGGGTATAAAATCATACCTGGTCGGCGGCTTTATCCGTGACACTTTGCTTAAGCGGGAAACCGCTGATATTGATATTGCCCTGGCCGGCGATGCCCTGGAGATTGCCCCCGGTATAGCCGATGCCCTCGGCGGCAAATTTATCCGGCTGGACGAGGCCAACAAGATGGGCAGGGTGGTGGTGGCGGAGAAAAAAGCGCCGTCCGGAGGCCGCTGGCAGCTCGATTTTGCCGCTTTTGAGGGCAGTATTGAGCAGGACCTGGGCCGGCGCGATTTCACCATAGATGCCATGGCCGTTGACCTCGGCGAGCTGACCAGGGACGATATTCACCTGATAGACCCCTTTAATGGCCGGGCTGACCTTAAAGATAAAATAATACGGGCTGTCTCCGGGACGGTTTTCTCATCGGATGCCGCCCGCCTGCTGCGGGCGGTGCGCCTGGCGGCTGAGCTTGATTTTACCCTTGATAGCCAGACCGAGGCGCTGGTTAAGCGCCACGCCCTTCTTATCGCCGGTGTCGCCGGGGAGAGGGTAAGAGAGGAACTGCTGCGGTTGCTGGCCGTTCCTGATTCCGGGCGGCTTTTGCCCTACCTGGATGAGCTGGGACTGCTTACCGCCCTCTTTCCTGAGATGGCGGCGGCAAAAGGGGTGGAACAGCCCAGAGAGCACTTCTGGGACGTCTTCGAGCATTCCCTTAAGGTGGTGGCGGCTGTCGATTTTATCCTCCACCGGGGCAGCTGGGAGTATTACGCTCGGCAAGTCCTGACGGCGGTTCCCTGGTCAGAGGTTTTAGCCAGGCACTTTGCCCGGCCGGTAAGCGGCGGCAGCACCCGGCGGTCATTGCTCAAACTGGCGGCGCTGCTTCACGACGTGGCCAAACCCCAGACCAAGACCCTTACCGAGGACGGGCGGACGCGCTTCCTGGGCCACGGCAAGGAAGGGGCAGCCGTAGCTGCCGATATTCTGGAAAGGTTGCGCTTTAGCGGTAAAGAGGTTAAATTAGTGGAGGTGATGGTGAAGCATCACCTTAGACCGGGGCAGATGAGCCAGGAAGGGCTGCCCACCCGCCGGGCTATCTACCGCTACTTTCGAGATTGCGGGGAGGCGGGCATCGATATCCTTTTCTTAAGCCTGGCCGACCATCTGGCTACCCGGGGACCCAACTTGAATCTAACCGGTTGGCAGGAGCACGCCCGTCTGGTAGAGTATGTCCTGACCCAGCATGCCGAGCAGGAGAAGCTGGTAGCCCCGGCTAGGCTGGTTAGCGGGCACGATTTAATAAACGTCTTTAATATGAAGCCGGGCCCCCGGATGGGACAGCTTCTGGAAGCGGTGCGCGAGGCACAGGCCTCCGGTGAGGTGTCTACCAGGGAGGAGGCTCTGGCTTACATCCGGGAAAGGCTAGAAACCGAGGCAGTGAATAATTATGGTTAGAAAAAATACACTGGTTTCCCTGGTGATACTGGCTATTTTCGCCTTTGCCGTCTGTTCCCTGGTTTACCCCCTGTTCGACAGGGAAGAAATGCGGCTGGGGCTGGACCTCGTCGGTGGCGTGCATCTCGTCTATCAGGCCGATTTTCCTGAGGGCTCTTCTGCAGAAGAGCAGGCATCGGCTATGAAGCGGGCGCTTACTACCATTGAAAAGCGTATCGATAAATACGGTGTTGCCGAACCGATAATCCAGCAGCTGGGGGACGACCGCATAATGGTGGAACTGCCGGGATTTACCGATATTGACGCCGCCAAGAGTCTGGTTGAGCAAACCGGCTTCCTTGAGTTCAGAGAGGTTGAGCTGAACGGAGCGGGGCAGCCGGTCTTCCTCGCTGACTATCTTGAGCAGGAAAACTTAGGCTTTATCAACACCCAGGAAACCGGTGACCGCGTGTTTGTGGTAGATGTGCTAAATGAAGAAGAATTGATTGAACATAAAACTATCGCCTTTTTAGTAGCCGACAACGGTGAAATCAAGCTTACCGACGCCTCCGGCAGTCCCGCTGACAGAGAGGCTCTGGAGCAACATGCACCTATGAGTCTTTCTTGGATTTCGGCCCGGGGAGATGACGGCACACTGCTTACCGGCGATTTGCTGGCGGACGCTTTCCCGTCTCTTGACCAGAGCGGAGTGGTTCCCAAACCCCAGGTTAGCATTGAATGGAACAGCGAAGGGGGGATAATCTTCGACCAGGTTGCCAAGCGCCTGTATAACTCGGGAGCGTACGGCACCCCGCAGCGAGCTCTGGGCATTTTCCTGGATGATACCCTCCTTTCGGCTCCCCAGATTTTGGAATCAGCCTACGGCGGTAGTGGCGTCATTACCGGTAATTTTACCAGGGAAGAAGCCGCGGAGCTGGGTAACCTGCTGAAATCGGGTGCGCTGCCCATGCCCCTCAAGCAACCACCGCTCTATCAGGAAAAGATCTCCGCCACGCTGGGCGCTGACTTCATCGATATGAGCCTCATGGCGGGGCTGATTGGCATAGTACTGGTCATGCTGTTCATGATTGTCTACTACCGCCTGCCCGGGGCTCTGGCCAGCTTGGCATTGATTTTCTATGGGGCACTGGTGCTGGCGGTATTCAAGCTGATTCCGGTAACCCTCACCCTGGCCGGTATCGGCGGTTTTGTCCTGTCCATCGGCATGGCGGTGGATGCCAACGTGCTCATATTTGAGCGTATGAAGGAAGAGTTCGCCAACGGCCGGACGCTGGGGGCGGCCATCGAGGCCGGTTTTAACCGCGCCTGGACGGCTATCCGGGACAGCAATATAACTACCTTTATTGTCTGCGCTATCCTTTACTGGTTGGGTAGCTCCATTATCGCCAGTGCGCCGGTAATGGGCTTTGCCTTAACCCTCTTTATCGGCGTGGCGGTAAGTATGTTCAGCGCTATCATCGTCACCCGCACCCTGCTGCGGCTGTTTGTGGGCACGCCTCTGGCCAAGAAGACCTGGCTATTCAGTGCTCATCGGGAGAAGAAATGATGTTGGATATTACCAGTAAAAGGCCTTTGTTCCTGATTATCTCGGAGGTTATCATCCTGATTGGCATTATTGCCCTGGTGGTCTTCGGTCTCAAGCCCGGTATTGAGTTCAGCAGCGGCTCCATGCTCACGGTGAACTTCGAGCAGGAGGTGACCCAGAGTGAGCTGAAGGAGGAACTGGTCAACCTGGGCTATGACAATGCTATTATTCAGCGCACCGGCGCCGGCGATTTCTTTATCCGCACCCAGGAGCTAACGGGAGAAGAGAAAATAGCGCTGGAGGAGACTCTGGGCGCCCGCTTCGGCTCCCTGACCGAGAGGGAGTTCTACTCGGTATCCTCGATGGTGGCCGCCGAGACCGTCCATAACGCCATTATCGCCGTGGGGGTAGCCGCCGTGGGCATACTGCTCTATATCACCTGGGCCTTTCGCCGCATGCCCAAGCCTTTCCACTACGGCGTCTGCGCCATCATCGCCCTGGTGCACGATGTGGTTTTGGTAACCGGTATCTTCGCCATACTGGGTGCCATTATGAACTGGGAGATTAACCTGATGTTCATCACCGGCGTTCTGGCCGTTATCGGTTACAGCATCAATAACACCGTGGTCGTTTTCGACCGCATCCGTGAGAACCTGCGGCGGGGGGTACACCCCGATTTCGAGATGGTGGTCAACAGCAGCCTGGTGGATACGCTGAGCCGCTCCCTGAATACCAGCCTGACCACCATGTGCGTGGTATTAGCCATGCTGCTCTTTGTCGGGGCCTCCATTCAGAACTTTGCCCTGGTTATGCTCATCGGCATCATTGTCGGCACCTATAGCTCACTGTTCGTTGCCCCCACCCTGCTCATAGTCTGGGAGAAGGGTGAGTGGGGTAGTTTGATTCCTTTACGCCGAGCCAAAACCGAAGAGGCATAAATCATGCTGGCCACTAAAGAGGGTGCCGCCAAGCTGGCTATCTTTGCCGTCAGCCTGCTGATAGTGATAAAGACGGCCGCCAGCATCGTTACCGGCAGTATCGCCATCAGGGCTGACGCCGTCCACAGCGTTATCGACCTCTTCGGCGTAATCATCGGCTACACCGCTATCAAGATTGCCGGCAGACCCCCCGATAAGAGACATCCCTACGGCCACGGCAAGGCGGAGAATATCGCCGGCGTGGTCATCGCCGCCATGATTTTTATCGGCGCCATTATCATCGCCTATCAGGCCGTAGTCAGGCTGATTACCGGTGGGGAGATGGAGCTGGTAACCCTGGGTATCTACGTGACGGCGGCGGCCATAGCCATAAACCTGCTTGTTTCCTGGTACACTTTGCGGGTGGCCCGCGCCACCGAATCTATAGCCCTGGAAGCCACCGCCCGCGACCTGTTCGCCGACGTGCTCAGCTCGGGGGCGGTGCTGGTGGGTTTAATCTTAGTCCAGTTCACCGGAATTGCCATACTGGACTCCATCGTCGCCCTGCTGGTATCGGTACTCATCGGCCGCACCGCCTTCCTTACCATGAGGAAGGCTTTCGGCGGGCTGATGGATATAAAGCTGCCCCAGGTGGAGGAGGACGAGATAGTCGCCTGCCTGAGCGAGCACGCTGACCTGATAGCCGGTTTCCACAGGATACGCACCCGCAAGGCGGGCAGCCAGCGCCAGATTGATTTTCACATGGTGGTATCGCGGCATATCAGCGTGGAGCAGGCGCACCGGTTGTGTGACCAGCTGGAAGAGGATATAGAGAAGCGGCTTTCCGATACCAGCATCACCATTCATGTTGAGCCCTGCGACGGCAACTGTGAAAAGTGCTCCACCTCCCCCGACCTCTGCCAGCGTGGTTAAGGCAGTTTATGTAGCTCTTTTATTGCTCCGGGGGTCGCTGGCACTGTTGCCGAGAAGAACGTCAAAGGTGGCTTTTACCGAGGCCGCCAGGGCGTTGAGGTCGTAGCCCCCTTCCAGGGTGAGCGCCAGTCGGCCTCCACATAGCTCATCGGCCAGCCTCTTTATGGTCTCCGTCATCTGAACGAAGCCGCCGACACTCACCTCCATCGTGGCTAACGGGTCGGCCCGGTGGGCGTCATAGCCGGCCGAGACCAGGATGAGCTGGGGGTTAAATCTTTGGGCGGCGGGGACGATAATCTGCTCGAAGGCCTTCAGGTATTCGGCGTCGCCGCAGCCAGCGGGCAGCGGTATATTAATGTTGGTCCCCTTGGCGGCTCCGCTGCCGGTTTCTTCAATACTGCCCGTCCCGGGGTAGAAGGGGTACTGGTGGGTGGAGATGTACATCACCCGGGGGTTATCATAGAAGGCTTCCTGCGTCCCGTTGCCGTGGTGCACATCAAAGTCAATTATGAGTGTGCGCTCCAGCTTGTATTCGGCCAGGGCATACCGGGCGGCGATAGCTATATTATTAAACAGGCAGAAGCCCATAGCCTGCCGGGAGGTGGCATGGTGGCCGGGAGGCCTGACCAGTGCAAAGGCGCTGGCCACCTCCCCAGCCATAACCGCCTCCACCGCCCGGATAAGGCCGCCGGCGGCATAGAGGGCAGCCTCATAGGAGCCGGCCGACATTACCGTATCGGGGTCGAGCCAGCCGCCGCCCCTGGCGGCTTTTTCCTCAATCTCTTTAATATACTCCCTCCGGTGTACCAGGGCTATTTCGGCCACCGTGGCGGGGCGGGGTTCAATAAGGGTTAGCTGTGAGGTAAGCCCGGTCTGCTCAATATGGGAGATAATCGCCTCCAGCCGGGCGGCAACCTCTACGTGCTGTCCGGTGTCGTGCTTGAGGTAGATGGGGTTATAGACATAACCTACTGCCATAGCTGGTTTGATGATAGCAGATACTATGCTTGGCAGACAAGGCGGTGCCCCGCCCCCTCTTTTATCTTTTCCCGCCCACCAACCCTTATTGTAAAAGGGCTAAAGCCCTTTTTATTCCCACCCCTCTTTTATCAGTTCTATTTTTTCCCATACCCACCCGCCCTCATAAGCTTTTTACCCCAAAAAAACTTCGTTTTTTCGGGGGCCCCGTATGCGCTTCTAACACTTTCTTTCCTACCCCTCCCGTTTGAAAGGAACTGACCCAGCGGGGTGTTTAAGAGGGGCGCTAGCCCCTCTTCTTAAAAAACCTTCCCCCTCTCCTTTAAAGGAGAGGGGGATAAAGGGGGTGAGGTTACCTTAAAAATAAAATAAATGATTTGGGGGTTGGGGAGTGATTAAAAAAACGGTTAAAGCTGTTTGAGTTTAGCCCATTAATGAATTATACTATTATCTAAGGCGGTGAGAGCATGCTGGTCGTGGAAAATCTCCAGCTAAAATTAAACGGCAACTCAATAATCAACGGTCTGGACCTCCATGTCGGTAAGGGCGAAATACACGGCATCCTGGGGGAAAACGGCACCGGCAAGACCACCCTTGCTAACCTGATAATGGGGACCAACAGCTACCGCCCCACCGGCGGCAGGATTATCTTTGAGGGCGAGGATATCGCCGGGCTTTCCGTTTCCGAGCGGGCCAAGAAGGGGATAACTTTAGCCTGGCAGGAGCCGGCCCGGGTAGAGGGGCTGACGGTTAAGGACTACCTGTCTTTAAGCGCTAAAAACGGCGGTGCCGACCAGATTGAGCGCTATCTATTGATGGTGGGGATGGAGCCGAAGCAGTATATGGATAGGGACATTGACGCTACTTTGAGCGGCGGCGAGAGGAAGAGGATTGAGATGGCCTCGGTGCTGGCGATGCGTCCCAAGCTGGCCATACTGGACGAGCCCGACTCGGGCATAGACATCGTCGCCCTGCCGCTTTTGCTTAACGGTATCATGGAGATGAACAGGCAGGGCTCTTCGGTTTTGCTGATTACCCACAGTGAAAAGGTGACCGAAATAGCCCACCGCGTGTCTGTATTATGCGCCGGCAAGATAATCAATTCAGGCGCCCCGCTGGAAACCAACCAGTGGTTCAAGAATAACTGCCTGACCTGCCCCCATATCAATGAGCCGGCGCACTAGAGGTAATATGATTCGCTACTCAGTGGAAGAAGAATACAAGGGGATGATTAGCGCCTACGAAAAGGCGGGTGGGGATAAAAGCGTTCTGGAGAGCAAGGATATAGCCAAGCTGGTTGTCCACGAAAATAAGGTGCTGGCTAACGACAGCATCAAAGGGTTAAAGATAGATACCGAGGAGACCGAGAACGGGGTCAGGGTTAATTTCACCGTAGAAAAAGGCACCAAGGTACCCCGCCCCGTCCACCTCTGCTTCGGCCTCCTGCCTAAAGAGGGGCTGCAGGAAATCATCATGAAGGTGGATGCCCAGGATGACAGTGAAGTAAGCGTCGTCGCCCACTGCATCTTCCCCAACGCCGTTAAAGTTATACACAAGATGGACGCCGATATAAATATCGGAAATAATGCTAAGTTTGACTATAAGGAGACGCACTATCACGGCGAGGACGGCGGCATCGAGGTTATCCCCAAAGCGAAAGTTAATGTGGGGAAGGGGGGCGTCTGGCAGAGCACCTTTTCTTTAAGCCAGGGGCTGGTGGGCAGGCTGGACTACGATGTTGAGGTCTTCTGCCAGGAGAAGGCGGTGGCCGAGCTGGTGGTGAAGGTGTATGGTAGAGGCTCCGACGATATAAAGATACTGGAAAAAATCCACCTCGACGGCAGGGGCGCCAGGGGCATGGCCAAGAGCCGCCTGGTGCTGAGCGATAAGGCCAGGGCTGAGGTCAGGGGGGAGACCTACGGCAACGCCCCCTACGCCCGCGGCCACGTTGACTGCATGGAGCTGGTTAACGGCACCGAGGCGGTCGCCAGGGCGATACCCATCGTAGAGGTAACCGACGACACGGCTAAAGTTACCCATGAGGCGGCTATCGGCAGCATCGATAGAAAACAGTTGGAGACGCTGATGGCCCGGGGGCTGGACGAGAACGAGGCGGTAGACGTCATCGTTAAAGGTATTCTTAAGTCTTAGAGTAAGTGATATGTCCTTGGATTTAACCAAGGTAGCGGCGCAGGTGGGAAGTATGGTCGCCAGGCTCAAGGCCGGCGGCGAGGATAGGCAAGAGCGCCTGCAAAACGCCCTGAATGTCCTTCAGGATAAGTCCCTTGACCTTGAACGCTTAAGCAAGAAGATTGAGGCCAGTAAGACCACCTGGCTGGTGGCCGGCCTGGTTGACGGGCTTGCCCCGCATTATAAAGCCCCGCCCCTCCCCCCGGAGTTTTCCGTCCTGGCCACCGACGGCTCTAACATTGATGTTGACCGCCATAAGTCCACCCGGTGCTACCTGATAAATATCGGTTCTGTGGTTCTTAGTTACGGTGCTCATCCCGAAGCCCTTCTCGACAGCTTTCCCTCGCTCTATTTCGGCGATGAGGATCTGGTCATTGCCCCCGACGGGGCTAAGGGCCGGGAGCAGCCGATAGAGGGCGCCCTGCTCGGTATAAAGCGCGGCGTTGACGAGTGCCGCGAGCTGGCAAGGCTGGCGGCGGAACTGCCCAAAGAAAGCCCGGCGCTGGCGCTGCTCGACGGCTCGCTGATTTTATGGGGCCTGTCGGGAAAGGTTTACCCCGACTTCGTCACCGAAGCATTGCTTAATAAGGGCTTTCTCCGCTGTCTTGAGGAGATGAGAAAGCTCAATGCCGACAGACACCTTGCACTGGCCAGCTATATCAGCTTCCCCCGCTCTACTGATGTAGTCAACGCCCTGCGGGTAGCGTTGTGCCCCCACGAGATTATCGATACCGACCGGCTCTGCAAGGAATGTGAGTCGAGAGACTGCGATAAGGTGGACGGCGTCCGTGACCGCGATGTATTTTCTAGTATTCTGGCGCCCGGCGAAAGGTCGGCGCTGTTTACCAGCCAGTCCTCTATCGTGGAAAAGCACTACGGCGGGCACTGGGTCTACTTCTTCTATATCAGGGTGGATGACGAGATAGCCCGCGTCGAGATACCGCAGTGGGCGGCCAGGGATGAAAACCTGCTTAATCTGACCCACGCTTTAGTTTTGGACCAGTGCCGGCGGGGGCAGGGCTACCCGGTGGCGTTAAGTGAAGCCCATGAGCAGGCGGTGGTCACCGGCGTTGATAGAGAGAGCTTCTGGCAGATGGTGGAGTCCTTGATGGTGGACGAGAAAATGCCGTCTCCCACCTCCGCCAAGAGCTTTAGCAAGAGGACGAGGTGGGTATAGATGGGGAATTTTACTACCTCACCCCCTTACCCCCTCTCCTTCAAAGGAGAGGGGGAGTATAATACTAAAAAGAGGGCTGGCGCCCTCTTAAACTCCCAGAGAGGGAAGGGAGGGAGAAGACAAAAGATTTAAATGTCTGGTGAAGAAAAGTGTTGGTGCCGACATTGCGGGAAGGAATTGCCACCCAGCCACACAGGACCATGCCCATATTGTGGTAAAACGGGGAAAGATTGCAAGGTAACTACCGCTACTGCTCTTGGTGTTAAGGTCAATGTGAGTGGAGCCCACAGGCCAAAATGGAGTAGTGCATCATTGACGCTATTTTCTGTATTTGTAGCCATCCTTCTAGCTATAGCTATTTGGGGTATACAACTACTTCCTCTTAGCCCCATCGTTAATTACGGAATAGCGCTTTGCCTACTGTTAGTGGTCTTAGGAGTCTTGTGGTGGAAGCGATATAATATCTTGATGCTTATGCGGAAGTTAGAAGGCAGAATTGGTGGTGAAAAGAGATTTTGATGGGTAAAAATTCTATGGGGGTGGGGGAAGAAAGTTTTAGAAGCGCAGCTTATGAGGGTGGGCTGGGTGGGAAGTTAAACGACTTGAGAACAGGGGATAGGGTCACTAAAATAAATAAAAGCCTAAACAGGAGGGCAAATAATGGGCAGCAAAGGCAGAAAAAACGTAAAGAAACCCAAGCAGAAAAAAGAGAAAAAGAAATAAGACTTTAAATGAATAGACGCCAGTTTTGTTTAATACTGGGGCTGGTTTTTGTGCTCATCATCTCGGTGGCGGGCTGCAAAAACCCGCTGTATATCTATGAGAACGGCAAGGTGCTTATCGGCGGGGACGGCGAGCCGATTATACTGATAGACAACCCCGCTGCCATCAATCCCACCTATGCCGAGCTGGTCGCCTTCATCGGGCAGGATACCACCGACGCTAAAGACTACCTGGAGCACCCGCGCATCGGCTATGTCTGCGCCGATTTTGCCGAGGACGTGCACAACAACGCCGAAGCCGCCGGCATAAGGGCCGCTTCGGTGAGCATTGACTTTGAGGGGGATGAGGAGGGGCACGCCCTGAATGTCTTTGAAACCATAGACAAGGGGCTGGTATATATTGACTGCACGGGACAAAGCTCTGGCGATAAGTTAAATATTCACCTGGAATATACCGAAGAAGGCGTTATTTTTGTAAGCGATAATCCCGAAGGCTGGGATGCCGTCGCCTATGTTAAGATAGGCAAGGAATACGGCCTCGTACCGCTGGGCAGGGCCAACGCCCTATACTATAACTTCTACGAAGAATATCAACAGAAGTGGCTGGCATACCAGCAGGTATTAGCCGATTTCAATGACAGTGTCACCCGGTTTAACCAGGAAATCCAGGGCCAGACCTTCTACGAAGGCTCGCCGGAGCTGGCCCGGCTGGAAGCCTGGCAGGCAGACCTGGAGGAGATGGGCGAACTGCTGGACAGGCTTGGTGAAGAGCTGGGCGATATCTGGTTTGAGCCCAAGGGCGTTGTCAAAGATGTATGGATACACTGGGGGCCAGAATAAAATAAGAGAGTCATAGAGAGGCGGAGCCTCTTTTATAAAAAATAATTCCCCTTCCCATCAATTAAGGGGAAGGGGATAAAGGGGATAGGGTCACTAAATAAAAAATTAGAGGGTGGTGGGGTTAAGCAAATCCTGAAACTTGTTGGAGGACGCTATGCCGAATGAATATGAAATAAACGAACTGGCCAAGGAAGAGTCCTGGCGCATGTTCCGCATCATGGGGGAGCTGGTGGAGGGCTTTGATACCCTCACCGGCATAGAGCCGGCGGTAACTATATACGGCTCCTCCCGCCTCAAAGCCGACGACAAAATATACGCCCAGGCCGAGGAGATTGCCTACAAGCTGGGGAAGCTGGGTTTTTCCATCGTAACCGGCGGGGGGCCGGGGGTGATGGAGGCGGCCAACAAGGGGGCGCTCGAAGCCGGGGTGACCTCGGTGGGGCTGAATATTGAGCTGCCCGAGGAACAGGCCGGCAATGTCTACGCCAACAAGCCGATAACCTTTCACCACTTCTTTGTCCGCAAGGTCATGTTGGTAAAGTATGCCATCGCCTTTGTCATCATGCCCGGCGGCCTGGGCACCCTCGACGAGCTGACCGAGGTGCTGACCCTGATACAGACCCATAAGATAAAACCCTTCCCGGTGATAATATTTAACAGCCTGTACTGGCAGGGATTTCTGGACTGGCTGGGGAGCACCGTCCTGGCTAAGGGCTGTGTCTCCAGGGAAGACCTTGACCTGCTGATAGTCTGCGACCAGCCTGATGAGGTGGTTGAGGCTGTCCAGAGGTGGCACACCAGGCACGAGGTAGTCGGCAAGAGGGCGCTGCCCAAGTAAGAAGAAGGGAAGTAAAATGGCTGAAATAGAGAGAGTCGGCGAGATTATTGAAGCCAGCACCACCGGATTTACCGCCCAGTGCTACGAGCTGTATCAAATGCCGCCTTTAGGCAGTCTGGTCAAGACCGGGGATTCGGCGGCGGAGCTGTACGGCATCGTCTATAACGCCACCACCACCAGCCTGGAGCCGGGGCGCCGTCCCATCGCCAGGGGTAAGGACGAGGATAGCGAGGAGGCCATCTACCGCTCAAGTCCCCAGCTGGCCAAGCTGCTCCGGAGCGAGTTCGGGGCGCTGGTGGTGGGGTACAAAGAAGGGGACAGGCTCTATCAACACCTGCCCCCCCAGCCCGCCCGCATCCACGGCTTCGTCTATCAGTGCAGTCCGGATGAGCTCAAAGATTTCGGCAAGTCCTTTGATTTTCTTAACATAATATTAAACGCCCACCTGCCCGTGCCCGGCGAGGAACTGGTTGCCGCCTCGCTGCGCCGGATGAGCCAGGCCCACGAAGACCGGCGGGCTTTTCTGGTGGCGGCGGGCAAGGAGCTGGCCATCTTGCTCAGCGGCAATCTTAACCAGCTAAACGCTATTCTGGGGAGGATTAAATTATGACTGAGCGCCTGGGTATTGTTGTTTCCGGCTCGTTAAACAAGGGGGTGGAGGTCAGGCTGGACAGCTCGGCCTCCATCGAGGACATGGCGGTGGGGCGGTTCGTAACTATAGAGGGGGAAAAACGGCGCTTCTTCGGCATGATAACCGATGTAAGCCTGGGCGTTACCGACCCAAACCTCACCCTCACCCCGCCCGATGTCTCCGACCCCTTTATCGCCGAGGTTTTAGCCGGCACCAGCACCTTCGGCACGCTCCATGTCTCCCCCTCGCTGGTTATCGGCGGCGATGCCGCCGCCATACTGGAAGGCCCCCAGCCGGTAAAGACCATCCCCAGCCACTTTTCAGCGGTCAAGCTGTCCACCCAGGAGGATGTGGAGCTGGTCTTCGGCACCGAGGACGAGAAGCGCTTCTTCATCGGCAACCCGCTGGATATGGAGGTCAAGCTCTGCCTTAACCTGGAGGAGCTGGTCAAGCGCTCCAACGGTATCTTCGGCAAGAGCGGCACCGGCAAGACCTTCCTCACCCGGATTCTGCTTATCGGCATGCTGCAGAAGAGCCAGGCGGTCAACCTGGTCTTTGATATGCACAACGAGTACGGCTGGGCCGGAACCAGGGAAGGCGGGCCGCCGGTCAAGGCGTTAAAACAGCTTTTCGCCTCCCGCGTGGCCGTCTTTACTTTAGACGAGGAGAACTCGCGGCACCGCGGGGTGAGCACCGACGGCGTGGTCAGGATAGGCTACGATGAGATAGAGCCGGAGGATATCACCCTGCTGCGCCAGACGCTTAACCTCACCGACCTGGCCGTCGAGGCCGTCCACCAGCTCTACCGGAAGTTCGGCAGGAACTGGATACAGGATACCCTCGGCCTGAAAGGCGCCGAGGAGTTACCAGAAGGCCTGAACATACACGAGGGCACCCTGCTCAATCTGCAGCGGGGACTGGCCACCATCCGGCGCCTGCCCTTTATCGAGCCCCACTCGCCGGTCAACGCGGTAAAGGCTATTCTGGAGCACCTTGACCGCGGCATCAACGTGGTACTGGAATTCGGCCGCTACCGTGATATCACTGCCTATATTCTGGTGGCCAACATGCTCAGCCGGCGCATCTATGACCAGTACCAGTCGAGGGTGGAAAAGGCCGACGCCGCCGCCAAGGAAAGCCTTAAGCCGCGGCCGCTGGTAATAACCATTGAAGAAGCCCACAAGTTTCTCAACCCCGAGGTCGCCGGCCAGACCATTTTCGGCAAAATCGCCCGCGAGATGAGAAAGTATAATGTCACCCTGCTGGTGATTGACCAGCGCCCCAGCGGCATCGACAGCGAGGTCATGTCCCAGATGGGCACCAAGATAACCTGCCTGCTGGATAACGACCGCGATATCGATAGCGTGCTCGCCGGCGTACCGGGCCGCAACGAGCTTAAATCGGTCCTGGCCAAGCTCGCCGCCAAGCAGCAGGCACTCATCTTCGGCCATGCCGTGCCCATGCCGGTGGCCTTCCAGCCCCGCGAGTACGGCTCCGCCGAGTCCTACCGGGGCTTTGCCCCCCAGAAGGACGCCGAAGAAGAAATCGAAAAGCTGTGGGATTAGAGGTCGTTTAGAATGAAAAAGCTCGGGCTGGCTCTGGGCGGCGGCGCCGCCCGCGGACTGGCTCACATCGGGGTGCTGGAGGTCCTGGAGAGAGAGGGCATTGCCGTTGATATGATTGCCGGCACCAGCATCGGCGCCGCCGTCGGTGCCCTTTATGCCCAGGGCAAGTCGGCCGGCCGGATAAAAGAGCTGGTGCTGGACACGGGGTGGCGGCGGCTGGTCTCCCTGGTGGACCTGACCCTGCCCAGAAGCGGCTTTATCGAGGGCACCCGGATTAAGAACCTGCTCAAGTCAATTATGGGCGATATAGATTTTAGCGAATTAAAGATACCGCTGGCCTGTGTGGCTACGGATATCCAGAGCGGCGAGGAGGTGGTCATCAGTGACGGCCCGGTGCTGGAGGGGGTCAGAGCCAGCATCTCTATACCGGTAATCTTCACCGCGGTCAAGTGGCGGGACAGGTATCTGGTCGACGGCGAGCTGGTCAATCCGGTGCCGGTGAGCACGGTGAGGGAGATGGGGGCCGACTTCGTTATCGCCGTCAATGTCATACCCCCTATGGGGGTCAGGCTTCAGCCGTCTAAAGAGTCTAAACCCCCCGGTATTTTCCAGTCTATGCTGCACTCTCTATACATCGCCATCTATTCGCTGGTCGAGTCTAATCTGGCCGGGGCCGATATGGTCATTGAGCCAAAGCTTCCCCACATCGGCTATGGGGATTTTCACCGCGGCAGTGAGTCCATCGCCCAGGGCGAAATAGCGGCTAAAGCATTGATAGAACAAATCAAGCAGCAGCTTTGAGGCTCACTCCGCCTTGAGTGATTCCAGCCCCTTTATCACATCATGCATGTCGTCAAAGGGCTGGCAGGGCAAATTCCTTTCTTTACAGGAGTCCAGAAGCCCGTCCCGGGCGAAGATATGCTGTGACAGCGACGCCGGGGCGGCGTCGGAGGGGCCGTTGCCCACATAGGCCACTTTATATCCCTCTTTCAGGAAAAACCGGGTATAGGCCGCCTTGAAATCGTCGTTTAAAGGTACGCCGTCGGGGCCGATATACTGGACTTTGAGCCCGCCGGGGTGGAATTGGGTGGTGGCGGCATGGGCTTCTATATCCCCCAGGCCGGCGTCATCCAGGATTGAGGCGATATAAAAGTCCAGCCCGTTGCTGACAATGGCCAGCCTAAAGCCCTTCTCCCTGCAGTAGCCTACCAGCTCAGGGAACCCGTCACGCAGCCTGGTCTCGCTTCTAATCGCCGCCAGCAGTTCTTCTTTAGCTGTCTTGAGGGTGGCGAAGGCCCTGGCGTTAAACTGGCTGACGGTTATCTTTTTATCGCGGTACTGCTCAAGCCACTGGCGCCACTCCCCCCGGGCGAAGGTGTCCAGCAGGTAGAAACCCATGTCCTCTACGGTAAGGGTGCCGTCAAAATCACACTGGATAATCATTTTCATCGGGCTTATCATTCCTCTACTATCTTCAGAATGGCCTTATCTAACGAGGGGAACTGGGAAAGCCAGTCCACTCTCTGGCTTTTAAGCTCGGCAGACAATCTTTCCATCTGGTCGTCGCTGTAGTAGCTCTCCGGCTGGAAGCGCTCTAATTCCACGCCGGGTATTTCCGTGGGCACCTCGTACCCCCAGTAATCGTCCTTCTGCCAGCTAATCTTATCTTTAGCAATCATCTCGATTATCTTTACCGAATCTCTAACCTTGATTTTTTGCCCCCGCTCCATGCCCCCCACGTTGCCGGTGTTGAGGATAAAGCACTGGATGCCGGGGTTATGGCGCAGGATATCTAAAAACATGTTGCCTTCTTCGGTGTGGGAGCCGACGATAAAGGGGTTGGTGCCCACCACCCTCAGCGGTTTGCCTGCCGCCGACGGGTCGCCGGCCGATGTCTCAACTGACTCACCGAGCATAAAGGCGGCCGCCGCCCACTCCTGGGTAAGGCGCACCACCGGGGGCAGGATATCGTGCCTTCGGGTGATAAACAGGATAAAGTCAATCTTGCCCAGATCTACCTGGTTGTCGGTAAAGGCGATGTCCCTTCTCTTGACCATAGCCCGCCCGTTGGAGGTCAGGTCGTCGTTAAAGAAGTCCACCTTCCCCGTCTCCGGGTTAACGCAGACATTCTCCAGTATAGCCCTGGGGCTCAGGGCGGCGGCGTAGAGCAGGGGCTGGGAGCCTGGCTCCAGACTATCGGTCTTTATATAGAAGGAGTCTTCAGTACCGACGGCGGTGCCGTCTTTTCTCAAGATAACCACATCATCCTGGCGGATGACCACCGTTTCCGGGAAGCCCAGCCAGTGGGAGTGGCAGGATAGAGAGGTCTTGCCCGTGCCGCTTAAGCCGAACAATAGAAAGCCAAAATCCTTTAGCCGGCCGTTTTTCTTTACCCTTAATATCTTACCGGCGGCATGCAGCCCCAGGTTGCCCTCGGTCTTGGCCCAGTACATCACCTGGCGCAGCATGGCTTTTTTCTGCTCCCCCTTGTAGTCGCTGCCGAGGACGATGGTCATTCCCATCTCCGGGAAGACCAGCACCTTCTTCTCCGGCCACTCCGGCACGGCAATAGTTACGAAGTCGGGCTCTCTCCCCTCCGGCGGGAAAAGGGTGTTGCCCCACATCAGCGGCAGCCGGGCGTACTGGTCGGTGACATAGAGCCGGCAGCTCTTCTTGAAGCCCGGCGCCATGCACATGGTGCGGTCGAGCATTATCATTTCCTTATCTTTTAGGTAGCCAAGGACATTATCGACAAGCTCCAGGTCATCCGGCTCCGGCTCGCCCATTATCACCTCGGTCAGCCTGGCCATCCGGTGGCGCACGCTGGTGACCACCGATAGATTGCCGAACTCGGTGATGACCCCGCCGTGCTCCAGCGCCCAGGCCCGGAGGCTCTCATCAGAGGGGTTATCCATGATTTTCTTGGGTTGGAACGGTCTTCCGAATATTTTTTTCATATCTGTATAATTGTAACAATAATGGGCTCTGGCTGGCAACTGGAGCCTGAAGCGGTCTGGTAAGGATAAAAAAGAAGGTGGTGGGCGGTACCGGGCTCGAACCAGCGACCTATGCGATGATATGTAAGGGGTTTGAGTTGAGACCGGGCGCCGGGGAGAGGAGGAAGGTTAGCCGGCTTTTAGTTTGACTCACAACCTAAACTTAAGTTAAGGTTGTACCCTTCGCTTTCTCAAACTCTCGTTTTATCCTCTCAAGTTCTATGGAAAGCCTCTCCCATTCCCCGGTAAGCGAGTTTATGGACTCCTTCAATCTGCGGTGCTTGTCTATAGTCGCGATAACCTGTGCACTATGCCCGTAATGCTCTTCACTGGAAAACAAGCCCTCGACTTCTCCAAGCTGTACCTCAAGCCCCGAAAGTTCGGCCTCGATTTCAGCTATTCGCTTTTTAGTGGGGGCACTCTCCCGGTAATACTTATTCCTTAGTTCCCCCTCGATAAACTTACGCCGGCGCAGTCTGTTAGTTGCCGTACTTTTTCTTATAGCTAAGGGCGTCGGCGCTTCGGAAATCTCTGAAACCCCCTGTCCCAAAGACTCCTTCCAATTGAGATAGTCATCATAATTTCCGGTTAATACATGCAGGTTGCCATCCCTTATCTCAATGATCTTATTTGCAATCTGGCGAATTAGCGTCCGGTCGTGGGTGATGAAACAAAGGCTCCCGCGATAGGCTTCGAGGGCATCTGCCAGTATCTCCCGTGAGGCAATATCAAGATGGTTGGTAGGTTCGTCCATCAGCAGGAAATTGGCCGATTGAATCAACATCTTGGTTAGCACCAGGCGGCTCTTCTCACCCCCGGAAAGGACGGATATCTTTTTATAGACATTATCACGGCTGAAGAGAAAGGCGCCGAGAATCCCCCTCAGTTTCTGTTCCGGTTCATCCGGAGCTACGCCCTGCAGCTCGGCAAGTATATTATTTGTCGGCTCGAGAAGCTCAAGCTGGTACTGAGCATAATAGGCAGTGGTAACATTATGTCCTAATTTACGTTCGCCCTTATCGAAAGGAAGCACTCCGGCCAGGATCTTGAGCAGGGTCGTTTTACCGGCGCCATTGGGGCCCACCAGAGCCACCCTATCTCCACGGTTAAGGACCAGATTAAGGTCATGATAAACGACATTTGCATCGTAAGACTTGAGGATATGTTTGAGGGTGATAACCCTCTCTCCGCTCCGTACCGGTTCGGGGAAGGAGAATTGCATTTTCCTGGTCGCCCTGGGGATTACCACCCTTTCCATCTTTGTCAGCTGTTTCATCCGGCTCTGGACCTGAGTTGCCTTGGTATTCTTGGCACGGAATCGTTCGATGAAGCGCATCTCCTTCTTTATCTTGAGATTCTGTCTTTTGGCCGTAGCCTCCGTAACCTCAATTTCTTTCTTTCTGGCTATAACGAAACTATCGTAATTGCCACGGTGAAAGATGCACTTGCCCTGCTCGATGGCAAGCACCTTGCTTACCACTCGATTCAATAATGCCCGGTCATGCGAAACGACCAGGACCGCCCCGCGATAGCTTTCCAGGTAACGCTCAAACCAGATACAGGACTCCAGGTCGAGATGGTTTGTCGGCTCATCAAGCAGTAGCACATCAGGGGAAAGAAGAAGAAGTTTGGCCAGTGCAGCCCGCATCAGCCACCCACCGCTGAAGTCAGTTAGGGGACGGTGGAAGTCGGACTCCGCAAATCCCAACCCGGAAAGAACAGTCTTGGCCTCATGTTCAGCGCTGTAGCCGCCGGCAAATTCGAAGCTATGCTGAAGTTCACCTAACTCATGCAGGAGTTCTTTGGCACCTTCCCCGTC
>JAUVYB010000003.1 GCA_030603275.1 Deltaproteobacteria bacterium
CAAAGGAGCTTCCTCAAGTCCTTTGTAGAAAGGATTGAGGTGGATGAGTCAGAAGTAAAGGTACATTATACTATCCCTATGCCTCCGCATAGTGTCTCAGAGGAAACCGTGGGAGTTTTACCTTTCGTACACCACGGTTGAGGGAGAGGGGGATAAAGGGGGTGAGGGTGTATATCACTAGCTTTGTAAAAAAAGAGCATTTATTATAAACTAAAAGAGATATCCCTTATTATGGAGTTGTGTGATTAAGATGGAAAGACAATATAAATACCAGAGTTCTATTCCCCAGTACTATAACATCACCACCAAGCTGATAGATGAGATGGTGGACAAGGGGTTGGGTGATAAGGTAGCCGTTTATTATAAGGACGAGACCTATACCTATGCTGAAATGCAGAGCCTGATAAACAAGGTGGGCAATGCACTCAAAATCCTCGGCGTGCATCTGGAAGAGCGGGTGATGCTGGCGATGTACGATTCGCCGGAAGCCATGGCCAGCTTCTTCGGCGCTATGAAAATCGGCGCCATTCCGACGCCGGTCAACTATATGTCTACCATGCACGACTACCGCTACCTGCTGAATAACAGCCGTGCCCGCACTCTTATCGCCGATGCCGATTTTATTGAAGAAATTGAGGGCTTCAAGGAGAAGTTTCTCTACCTGGAAAACACCATCATCGTGGGTAAGAAAACAAGGGCTTATCACATCGCTTTCCATGACCTGATTGACCGCTGTTCCGATAAACTGGATGTGGCTTATACTACCGTTGATGATGCCGCTTTCTGGAACTACACCTCCGGCAGTACCGGCGTTCCCAAGGCGGCGGTTCACCTTCAGCACGATGTTTTCAGCTGCATTGATAACTATGCCAGGGCTGTTCTGGGTATTACCCAGGATGATTTAATCTTTTCGGCGTCCAAGTTCTTCTTTGCCTACGGGCTGGGTAACAGTTTCTTCTATCCCCTGGCTATTGGCGCCTCGGTGGTGCTGCTCCCCGATAGACCCCGCCCCGAGACCATATTCGCCACCATAGACCATTACCACCCCACGGTATTCTTCGGCGTGCCCACGCTTTACGCCAATATGCTGGAGGTAGAGGGCGCTGAGAAGAAATACGATTTATCCTCGGTGCGCATCTGTACCTCAGCCGGTGAGGCTCTGCCCAAGGAAATCTTTTATGAATGGAAGAAAAAGTTTGGCCTGGAAATACTGGATGGAATAGGCTCCACCGAGCTGTTGCACATTTTTATCTCCAATCGCCCGGGCGATGTCAAGCCGGGCAGCTCGGGTAAAATGGTGCCCGGATATCACGCCAGGATTTTCGATGATGATGGTGAAGAGGTGCCTGACGGCGAGGTCGGCACTCTGTATGTAATGGGGGAATCAACCGCCGCCTATTACTATCGCCACCACGATAAGACCAAGACCTCCATGCTCGGAGAGTGGTTCAATACCGGAGACAGGTATTACCATGATGCCGAAGGTTACTACTATTACCGTGGCCGCAGCGATGACATGCTCAAGGTGGGCGGTATATGGGTCTCACCTGTTGAGGTCGAAGATGCCCTGATTTCTCACCCGGCGGTGCTCGAGGCGGCGGTGGTGGCCAGGAAAGACGAGCACGGCCTGGTCAAGCCCAAGGCGTATGTATCTCTTAAGAAAGGCCGCCGCCCGTCAGAAAAACTGGCCGAGGATATTAAACTCTTTGTCAAGAAGAGCATAGCGCCTTATAAGTATCCACGGTGGATAGAGTTCGTTAAAGACCTGCCCAAGACCAGCACCGGCAAGATACAGCGCTACAAGCTAAGAGCGGATTAGCCAGTCATACCGACCTGTAATGGCATTGGGGGGCATGTGCCCCCCTTTAGCTTAATTCTTTCTTCTCACCCCTCCCCATTTTTAACGGTTCTCTTTCTTCCCACCCACCCTCCCTGTAGGGGGTTTTACCCCTAAAACTCTCTATGAAGAGCAGTAAAATAAATTGACTTAAATAGCTGTCACTGTTAACATTTAAACATATGGAATCCAGGCTTAAATTATTCCCGCTAGCTGCGGCGGTTAATGATAGCGGTCATCTGGTTATCGGCGGCTGTGATGCTGTAAAGCTAGCCGCTGAGTTCGGCACGCCCCTTTACCTCTTTGACGAATTCAGCCTAAGAAATAATTGCGCCGAATTTAAGCGGGAGTTCGGCCAGCGCTATACCGCTACCACCGTTCTCTATGCCGCCAAGGCTTTTATCAACAAGGCTCTGGCCAGGCTCTTTAAAGAAGAGGGGCTGGGGCTGGATGTGGTCTCCGCTGGTGAAATCAGTATTGTCCGTTCCGCCGGTTTCCCTATGGACAGGGTCTATTTCCCGGGCAATAATAAATCGGCTGAGGAATTAAAGCTGGCTCTGGAGTGTGGAGTCGGGCGTATCGTGGTGGATAATCTCTATGAGCTTAACCTGCTGGGTGAGCTTGCCAGGGAGCGGGGCGATAAGCCCGATATACTTTTGCGGCTTTCCCCCGGTGTGGATCCTCATACACACCGCTATATCACAACTGGCAGTCTCGATAGCAAGTTTGGCGTGCCCATGGTTCATGCCGAGGAGGCGCTGGCTAGCGCACTGGCTATGCCCCAGCTTAACCTGCGGGGGTTGCATTTTCATATCGGCTCCCAGATTGCCGAGCTTGAGCCGTATCAGCAGGCGATAGATATTATTCTCGGCTTTGCCGCCGAGATGAAGCAGAAGCACGGTTTTGAGTTAGAAGAGCTGGATATTGGCGGCGGCTTTGCCATTCAGTATACCCTGGATTCTCCCGCCCCGCCCATTTCCGCCTATGCCGGGGCGATAACCTCCAGCATTATTGACGGATGTCATAGGCTGGGGCTGGCACAGCCGCGGCTTATTATCGAGCCGGGGCGGTCGATAGCGGGGCAGGCGGGCGTGGCGCTGTACACGGTGGGGGTGGTCAAGGATATCCCCGGTGTCAGGTGCTATGTATCGGTGGATGGCGGCATGGCGGATAATATCCGCCCCGCCCTTTATGAAGCCAAGTTAGAGGCGGTAATCGCCAACCGCATGAAGGATAGCCCGTCCGGTAAGTTCACCATTGCCGGCAAGTTCTGTGAATCAGGCGATATATTAGTCAGGGACATTGAGTTGCAGGAACCCGTCGCCGGCGATATTATCGCCGTGCCGGGTTGTGGCGCTTATTCTTTGCCAGAGGCCAGCAACTATAACGCCTCACTCAAGCCGGCGGTGGTTCTGGTCAGGGAAGGCGGGGCGCGCCTTATCCGGCGCAGGGAGACCCTTGATGACCTCATCCGGCACGATTTAGCCTAGTGGGGAGTTCTGGTGTGTGGCAGATAGTAGGGCAATCTAGAGTGGTATCCTTACTTCAGCGGAGCCTGGAGCAGGGAGCTGTGTCTCGTGCCTATCTTCTGGTGGGTCCTCCGCACGTTGGCAAGATGACCCTGGCGCTGGATTTAGCCCGGCTGGTTAATTGTCAGGGGGATGAGCCTCCCTGCGGTTTGTGTGACGCCTGCCAGAAAATATCTTCGGGTAATCATGCCGATGTCCAGGTTATCGGCTTGAACTCTATCGGCAGTTCTAATGACAAGCCGCGCACTGAAATCGTCATTGACCAGATCAGGGAGATACAGCACTCATCCAGCCTGCCCCCTTTCGAGGGCAGGTATAAGGTATTCATTATTGACGGGGCTGAGCTCATGTCGACGGAGGCGGCTAACTGCCTGCTCAAGACTCTGGAGGAGCCATCGGCCGGGGTAATCTTTATTCTGCTCACCGCCAACGAGTCGGTTCTGCTGGCAACCGTGGTCTCCCGCTGCCAGCGATTAGAGCTACGCCCGCTGGCCACCTCCCAGGTAGGGGTTGCCCTGAGTGAAAGCTGGGGCGTTGAACCGCAGAAGGCCGAGCTTCTGGCCAGGCTCAGTCACGGCTGTCTGGGCTGGGCAATATCGGCGGCAGGGGATGATAGTCTGCTCGAGCAGCGTAGCCAGAGGTTGGACAGGTTGCTTGACATAACAATGGTTGATTATGAGGAGCGTTTTGGCTATGCCTCCCAGCTGGTGGCCTTGTTCAGCCAGGGCCGGGGTCTGGTTCAGGAGATACTGGATTTATGGCTTGACTGGTGGCGTGACCTTTTGCTGGTCAAGCTAGGCTGTGGTGATGGCATCACCAATATTGACCGAAAGGACGTGCTGGTTGAGCTTGCTCAGGGTTATAGCCTGGCGGAGATAAGGGCTTCTATCAGCAGTATTCAAGCTGCGGCAGAGCAGCTAAGGCAGAATGCCAATCCACGGCTGGTACTGGAGGTGCTGATGCTCAGCATACCGGAAAGGAGAGCGGCGGTAAATTATGGCTGATATCGTTGGCGTACGTTTTAAGAGAGCCGGCAAGATATATTACTTTGATCCGGCGGGTATTGAACTTGAGGTGGGTGACTATGTCGTGGTCAAGACTACTCGCGGCCAGGAGATGGGGAGGGTGATTATTGCTCCCGGGCAGGTTGTATCCGGTGAGGTTAACAGGGAACTGAAGCCGGTGGTGCGCAAGGCGGAGCCGGAGGATATGGAACAGGCTGAAGAACTGGAAGCCAAAGAGGCTAAGGCTCTGGCCGAGTGCGCCAAGCTGATAACCAAGTACAGGCTGCCGATGAAACTGCTATCGGCGGAATACAGTCTAGATGGCAGTCGGCTCACCTTCTTCTTCAGCGCTACTGAGAGGGTTGACTTCCGCGAGCTGGTCAGGGAGTTAAACAGCCGTTTTAGGCTGCGGGTTGAACTGCGACAGCTGGGACCCAGGGATGAAGCCAAGGTGGTGGGTGGCTTTGGCCGTTGCGGGCGCCCTCTGTGCTGTGCGAATTTCCTCTCCGAGTTTTCCCCTGTTTCTATCAGGATGGCCAAGGACCAGGATTTACCCCTCAACCCGATGAAGATATCCGGTGTCTGTGGGCGCCTGTTGTGCTGTCTGGCTTATGAAAGCGGGCAGTACCAGAGCATGAAAAAGCAGATGCCCAAGGTAGGCCAGCAGGTGTCCACAGCTATGGGGCCAGCCAGGGTGGTGGGGGGTAATCCACTCAAGGAAACGGTGCTGGTGGAGATAGAGGGCCAGGCAAACGCAGAATTACCTCTCAGTGAAATCACCGTTGAAGCAAAGCCGTCTAAATAGGGATAGTTCTTACTGGGGCAGGTATTTCTGCCACTGACTCTGGCTTTGCCGGTAGCGATGGGGTATGTAGAAGTAGGCGTCACCTCGCGGCAGTGCGGGCTTATGGGTTAACTTCATTCCGGCTTCTTCGGGGGTTTTGCCCGCCTTGCGCCGGTTACATGAGATGCAGGCGCTGACCACGTTTTCCCAGGCATGTTCACCGTTGCGGTATCGGGGTATGACGTGGTCCAGGGTAAGCTGGCCGGTCTGCTTGCCGCAGTACTGGCAGGTGTAGTGGTCCCGGTGGAAAATCTCCAGGCGGGTCAGTTTCCTCTGTGGCCGGGGGCGCTTAATCAGATGGGCTAAGCGGATTACTGAAGGCAGGGGGAAGTCTTCGCTGGCGGCGTGGATAAATCCGGAGCCGTTCTCCAGCATCTCTGCCTTACCGCGCTGCATCAGCACTATGGCTCGCCGCACCCGGCATATGTTAAGCGGCTCATAGCTTTGATTTAATACCAGAACCGGAAGACTTATTACATTCACGCTCATAATACAAAAACCTACCTATTTTACAAAAAACGATAGAGCTATGCAAATTAGCGGTTAGCCCCGGCGCTCTTTCCGCCCCCGAGCCGTCTTCTTACGGTTGGCGGTGGCATCGGTGCGGTAATCGGGAGCGGTGATGTGGAATATCATGCTGAACTGGTGGTCGAGGAAACGTGAGACTATAGGGCTGGCCATCTCGTCGGTGGTCAGGCGGGTGGTGATGACGGTGGCCAGCCGGGCGTTATAGCGGTAGTTGATAACCTGGTAGAGCTTCTCCTCCGCCCAGGGGGAGGTTGATTGCTCGCCGAAGTCGTCCAGGATGAGCAGTGGGGCGTTCTTTACCTCTTCGAACAGCTGGTCATAGGTAACCGTGCTCTCCGGGCTGAAGGTGAAGCGCAGGTGGTCGAGGAAGTCGGGCACCACCTCGAATTTGGCAGGTTTGTCCTCTTTGAGGCGGTAGTTGGCGATAGCCGCCGCCAGGTGGGTTTTACCGCAGCCGGTATCCCCCTGCAGCACCAGCCAGCCCTGGGGTGACCTGGCGAATTCAAGGGTGGTATCGTACGCCTTCTTCAGGTTCTCGCGCTGCTCCGGCGGCAGGTTGACCCGCTTCCAGTCGAAATTGTCAAAGGTCATTTTTTGCAGCAGCTCCAGATCCAGGCCGCTGTACCGCTGCAGTCGGCCCCGGCTCTTTTTATCCCGTTCTTGCCGGGTACAGCTGCAGGGCACTGTTCGGCTGTAGTCCGGCTGGCCCGAGGGCAGACGGGGGTGGACAAAGCCGGCGCCCTTACAGACAGGGCAGGCCGAGTCTGCTGCCTCTTCGGGTTCCTTAACGCCTGACAGCGTTTCCATATTTTTGTTTGACGTATTTGTCCCGGTCTGTCTTTTTAGAATCTCTCCGATGTGTTCCATCACTCCTACCTTCGGTTGACCAGTTTTCTAAAATCTTGGCGATGTACCTCCAGCTTCGCTTGTTGAGGGCAACCGCCTCTTTGATAGCGTCCCTTATCCAGTCCTGGGGGTAGAGCTGCTCGGCGTCACGCAGTTCATCGGCAATCATTGGGGTTAGCATGCCGATATTCTGCTCATACAGGGTGAAGATGTCGGGCGGCTCCTCGGCGTCAACGTAGGCCGGCTCTCCGGCTTTAAGCCCGCTTAATTTAAGCTCGCCGTTTTGAATCCTGGCCATAACCTGCCTGTCCGCCTCGGTATTGAGGAAATATATGTCCTCAGGAGTCCCGTCTCTATCCAGCGCCAGATGAAGTATGGTGCCCCGCCCGGCAGCCATTTCCAGGGCGTGGCGCAGCACCTCATCGGGCGGCTGAACATCCCCTTTAAGACTGCTCATCAGGCTTTTATTGCCCGCCAGCTCTTTATAGGTGGCAAAGCGGGGATAACCCCGCTTGTGGTAGAGCGCTTGGAAGATGTGGAGGGTTGTTTTCAGCTCATTAATATCGCTGATTTGAGGCAGCAGCTTGCTCAGGAAAAAATCGGGTACGGCGGTAAATTTCATTTTAGACGGGAAACCCTTAAATTGCTCCATAGTAAATTTGACCGGTATAAGGTTTTATAACAGGCTTGGCTCTTGGTTGGGAATATTTTCAAACTTGGCCATCCTAGGTTTGAACAGCAGCTTGACTACGCCGGTGGGGCCGTTGCGGTGTTTGGCGATGATTATATCCGCCGGCGGCGGGTAGCTTTCACCGGGGTGCTCTCGTTCCCAGTCATCTTTGCTGGTATAGTAGTATTCGTCACGGTAGACGAAGATAACGACGTCGGCGTCCTGTTCGATGCTACCGCTCTCACGCAGGTCGGAAAGCTGTGGTTCATGTGATGCCCGTCCCTCCGGGGCACGGCTTAGCTGCGATACCGCCAGCACCGGCGCGTTCATCTCACGGGCAAGCCCTTTCAGGGCGCGAGAGATATCACTGACCTCCTGGACACGGTTATCAGACCTTCTATCTCCCTGCATCAGTTGCAGGTAGTCAATAATAATCAGGTCAACGCCACGCTCGTAGAAGAGGCGGCGGGTCTTACTTCTCATCTCCACCACCCGCAACTGGGGGGTATCATCTATATAAATCGGGGCTTCGGAGAGCCGGCCGATGGCATCCATAATCCTCTGTTCCTGCTGTTCGGTGTGATGCCCGAGACGAACCTGACGGGAATCAACCTCGGCTTCGCTGGCCAGCAGGCGCAGCACCAGCGGCTCCCGTGCCATCTCCAGGCTGAAGAGGGCTACGCAGGCTCCCTGTTCCACGGCGGCATTTCGGGCCAGGCTGAGGGCCAGGCTGGTCTTGCCCATGCTCGGCCGGCCGCCAATAATAAGCAGGTCAGAGCGCTGAAATCCGCCCAGAAATTCATCCAGACCGGCAAAACCGGAAAGCACGTAGGGGATTGGTCCCCTCGCTTCACCCTCGGCCTCGGTGGTGGTCTCAAAGTACCGGTCCAGCACCTGGCGGATATGGGTCAGGTCCCGCCGGCTCTGCCCGTGGCGCAGCCGGAAGAGAACGTCCTCGGCGTCATTGAGGCCGCGGTCGACGTCAGGGTCGGCCCGGTAGCCGATGTTGGAAATCTGGCCCCCGGCATCAATCAGACGGCGCATTATCGAAAGGCGGTAGACAATCTGACCGTAGTGCTCGATATCAAGAGAAGTGGGGCAGATAGCAATTAAGTGGCTCAGGTTGGCCGCGCCGCCGCAGGTCTCCAGTTTTCCCTGCCGGTCTAGCTCTTGGGCCACGGTAATCTGGTCTATGGCGTCATCACGCTCGTAGAGGGACAGGCACGCCCCGTATATCAGCGAGTTGCGCTCGCTGTGGAAGTCCACCGGCTGGAGGATGGTGGCAACCTTGTGGATGGACGACCCGTCAATCAGCAGTGAACCGATTACGGCTTCCTCGGCATCAGTATCATGCGGCGGCAATTTGTCGCCATTCATCCCGTCTTCTCTTCCTTCTTAGCCTTGGCTTCTTTCTTGGTGGTCTTCTTTACTGCTTTCTTGGGCGTTTTCTTCTCTGCTGCCTTGGCGGTCTTGGCGGCTTTCTTGGTCTTCTTCTTCTCCGCCTCAGGTTCCTTGGCTACCTTCTTGGCGGTCTTTTTCTTTTCCTTGGCCGCTTTCTCTTCTTTCTCCGGGGCTTTCTTCTCTTTTTTGGCCGCCTTCTTTTCTGTCTTCGGCGCCTTCTTATCCTTAGCCTCCTTCTTCTTGGCCGCCTTCTTCTCCTTCTTTGGAGGCTTCTCTTCCGCTTCCTCTTCGGTCACGGTAACCCTTACTTTGGGTGCGATATCCTTGCCCAGCTTAATGGCTATCTCGTAGCTGCCCAGCTGGCGGATAGGCTCCTCCAGCTCTATCTTTCTCTTATCGACTTCAATCCCGGTGACATTCTTCAGCTCGGCGGCAATATCAGCGCTGGTGATGGAGCCGTAAAGCTTCTCCTTGGCGCCGGCCTTGGCCTTGAGGCTGACTTCCTTGCCTTCCAGCTGGCCGGCCAGCTCCTTTAGCTCGCCGGTGAGGCGGGCTTCCATCTTTTTGGTGCTGGCTTCTATCTTGCTGACCGCCTGGGGCTGGGCCAGGGCGGCCAGTTTTCGGGGAATGAGATAGTTCCGGGCGTAGCCATCGGCCACCTCTTTTACCTGGCCGGCCTGGGCTACATTGGGTACATCCTGGAGGAAAATAACCTTCATAATTTCACCTTACTTATTATTACCTATTATACTTTACTTACTGGCAGAGCGCTAGGCTACTGGCTGATAAATATTTCGGCGTTTACGGCGGCGGTGGCGCCATCTCCGGCGGCGGTTATCGCCTGGCGGGGAGAATGCTGGCGAATATCGCCGGCGGCAAAGATACCGGGTATTTCCGTCTCCATCCGGTCGTTGGTGATGATATAGCCGGCTTTATCCAGGGGCACGACGCCTTTGAGGAAATCGGTGCCGGGCTTAAGCCCGACGGCGACAAAGACGCCGGCTATATCCAGGGTAGACGGCTTGCCCGTTTTCACCTGGCGCAGAATCAGCTGCTTGACCGCATCTTTACCATCAATTTTCTCTACCACCGTATCCCAGAGGAATTCTATTCTGGATTGCGCCCGCGCCTTCTCTTCCATGATGCGGGTGGCGCGGAGCTGGTTACGGCGGTGTATCACTATCACGTGAGAAGCGAATTTGGCCAGGTGCAGGGCTTCGCTGATGGCGGCATTGCCGCCACCCACCACGGCTATCGGCTTTTCCTTGAAGAAGGGAGCGTCGCAGGTGGCGCAGTAAGACACCCCCTTTCCGGTAAGCTCCTTCTCCCCCGGTATGCCCAGCTTGCCCCGTTCCGAGCCGCTGGCGATAATCACGGCCTTAGCGGTGAAATCGCCCCTGGTGGTCTTGACCACCCTTTTCTCTTTTTTAAGCTCTAACCCGGTAACCTCGGCGGTAACGATGCTCAGCCCGTATTTAGCCGCCTGCCGTTGCATCAGCTGCCCCAGCTCGGCGCCGGAAACGCCTTCGGCAAAGCCGGGGTAGTTTTCCACCAGCTCGGCATCGGTTATCCGGCCGCCCACCACCCCCCTCTCTATGAGCAGGCTGTTAAGTCTGGCCCTTGAGGTATAAATGCCGGCACTGAGCCCGGCCGGCCCACCACCGATTATTATTACGTCGTATTCTTTTTTAGCTTTGACGGTCATCACTTTATTTCAAGACGGCATCCAGGTCTTTCTTTAGTTCTTCTTTGGGCTTATAGCCCACGATTTGTGAAACCGGCTTGCCCTCTTTGAAGATAATGAGATTGGGTATGGCCATTATATTATATTTGGCGGCGACCTTGGCATTCTGGTCAACATCCAGCTTGGTAAAGGTTATCTTGTCGGCGTACTCCTTGGCGAGCTCTTCCAGCACCGGCGCCGCCATGAGGCAGGGTCGGCACCAGGGCGCCCAGAAATCTACCAGTACCGGTATCTTGGACTCCAGCACTTTTTGCTCAAAGCTGGCGTCATCTACTTCAATTGGTTTGCTCATAGCTTTCCTCCTTAATTATTCGGCAGATGTCCCGTTCCACCGTCTGTTTGGCCAGGCCGACGGCATTTTTTATCGTCTTGGCCTGGCTGCGGCCGTGGGAGACGATAATATTTCCGTTTACCCCCATGAGATAGGCCCCGCCGTATTCGGTATAGTCTATCCTTTTAACCAGGGAGCCCAGGCCTATATCCCGGAGTAACTCCCGTCCGCGTAAATGATAAGCAGTGGAGAAAATCTGACCGGCTTGTCGCGCTACATTGGCGAGGGTGTCCCCCATTCCCTCGATGGTCTTGAGCACTATGTTGCCGGTGAAGCCGTCGGTAACGATAACGTTGGCTTTTCCTTTCATTATATCCTGGCCTTCTATATTGCCGATGAAGTTCAGGCCGTTGAGCTTTTTAAGGAGCTTGTAGGTTTCTTGGGCCAGTCGGTTACCCTTGATTTCCTCTTCGCCGTTGTTGAGCAAGCCGATGCTCGGGGCGCTGATGCCGAGAATATGTTTGGTATAGACATTGCCCATCTGGGCGAACTGGACCAGGTTGTGGGGGCGGCAGTTGGCGTTGGCACCGGCGTCAATAAGTAGAGCGGGAGTGGGGGGGCTGAGATTAAGAAAACTGCTCAGGGCGGGGCGGTCGATGCCCTTTATCTTGCCCAGATTGAGCAGGCCGGCGCATAGTACGGCGCCGGTGTTACCGGCGGAAATGAAGGCGGAAGCGGCGCCATCCCGCACCATGTTAATGCCGACAACTATCGGGGAGTTTGGCTTGCTTCTGATTGCCTTCAACGGGGGCTCATTGCAGGCAATAACCTCCGGGGCGTCGATGATTTTAATATTCAGTTTATTCATGTAGTGGCCGGCCAGCATGTGCAGTATTGACTTATTGCCCACCAGGGCAATGTTAACATCATACTCCTGAGCCGCTTTTATGGCTCCTTTGACTATTTCCCTCGGGGCGTGCTCGCCTCCGGCGGCATCAATGGCGATTGTCATCTTTTTGTCATTCATAATTCTTTAGTTACTCGGCTCTCTCCCACATGTCACAGCGGCCTCCCCACCGGGCCAGAGCCTTCCCGTTGATGGAAAGCTGGGCTATTTCACACAGGTTGGGGCAGGCTTTGCATTCAAACGAGGAGGTGCGGTATTTTATCTCGCTTATGCCGAATCCCTTAAACTGGCTTTCCTGCTGGGTGGCGCTCATCTCCTCATGCACCAGCAGGGCGGCGCCTATCGCTCCCATCACCTCGTGGTGGGGGGGGACAATTACCTCGGTATCAAGCTCTTCCCGCAGTGCCTTGACTATGCCCTGGTTGAAGGCGACTCCTCCCTGGAATATTACCGGCGGTTGAATATCCTTGCCCAGCCCCACATTGTTAAGGTAGTTACGCACCAGCGCCTGGCAGAGACCGTAGAGAATATCCTCGGTGCGGTGCCCCATCTGCTGTTTGTGTATCATATCAGATTCGGCAAAGACGGTACACCGTCCGGCGATGCGCACCGGCGTGGTGCTCTCCAGAGAGCGCTGGCTGAACTGCTCGATGTTCATATTGAGGCGCAGCGCCTGGTGGTCGAGGAAGCTGCCGGTGCCGGCGGCACAGACGGTATTCATGCCGAAGTCGGTTACTATCCCGTCCCGGATGAGGATAATCTTGCTGTCCTGCCCCCCGATTTCAACAACGGTTTGCGCCTGGGGGAAGTAGTGCAGAGCGCCTACGGCGTGGCTGGTAATCTCGTTCTTGACCAGGTCGGCCCCGACGATAACCCCGGCCAGGTAGCGGGCGCTGCCGGTGGTAGCCACACCACAGATATTCACCTCTTTGGGCAGCTGTTTCTTAACCTCTTTTAAGCCCTCCTGAACCATCTCTATGGGCTTACCCTGCGTCGGCAGGTAAAGGTGAAAGACCAGCTTATCTTTACTGTCCAGCACGGCGAACTTGGTGGTCACCGAGCCGACGTCAATACCCAGATAGGTTTCCATAGATTCTCCTCAGTTTGTTTTCCCCACCCCATTTTATATCTTTTCCCACCCGCCGCCCTTATGGAAGGGCTAAAGCCCTTTTTACCCCACCCCTGTTAAGGAGTTGATAGAGGTCTAACCTCTATAGGGTGGGAAGGTGGGAAGTAAAACACACTCTAAAAATCCCTCTAGAACTCCCTATTTTGAGCCTCACCCCTCTGCTTCCCGTTACTCTTTTAAACCTTAACTCTGGCCCGCCGGCGGTGCTTGAGCAGATCAACGAAGGCTTCCAGCCTGGTCAGCATTCCCGGCTTGCCCAGCTGCTCATCGCAGAGTATGGTCAGCACCGGGATATTCTCCTTGGTCGATGGCATGATATTCTGGGCTACTATCTCCGGCATACAGGTAAACGGCGCCAGGTGTACCAGCCCGTCATAATCTTTGGCGTGGAGCACCTTCTCCCCCACCGATTCCCAGCCCTCGCCACCGATATCCCGCTTTAGATAGGGCATAGCCGCCTTATGGAGCCGGTCCTTCTCATTCACGCCCAGCGGGTTAAGGAACAGGCTGAATTTAGTCCACTCTGAGGTAAATATACTCCTTCTAACCTCCACCCCCAGCCGGCCCAGCTCCTTCTCCACATCCATATTGGAGAAAGGCTCCAGCAATACATAAAACTCACCGATTATACCCACCACCAGCGGCTCAGCGCTCTCGTCCCTCTCTGCCAGGCTTAGCTGTTCCAGATAATCCTTCTGCACCCGCTTCAGGCTCTTGTAATCATCGGCCTGCTCGGTAGCGCTGACCGCCTGGGCGAATAGTTGATTGGCGGTTCCCTTTATTCGCTCCACGGGTCTTACCTTCTGCACCGCCCGTTCTATAGTGTCCAGGACGTTCAGCTTGGCCAGCCCGAAGCGGAAGGCTGAGATAATCTTAAACCAGGAGGCATTGTTTGACAAGCGCTTGATAGCTTCCAGCAGGCCGAGCAGTTTTCGCTGGGAGACCCCCACGGAGATTATCTCGGCGTCATAGCCCAGGCTGTGGAGCACCTGCTCCTGTGTCTTGGCGTAATAACCCAGCCGGCAGATACCGGAGCCGGCGGGCATGAGCATGGTATCGGCGCCGAGCTCGGCGGCTTCAATCAGGTTGCCCAGGGTTAGCTTAAAGGGGATACACATCCCTTCCGGCGAATACCTTACCCCCAGCGAAAGGGTGCGCCGGTTATTGACCGGCGGTATGACGAAGTCCAGCTCCAGTCTCTCCAGCAGGGCCCTGAGCGGTATATGGAGGTTTCCCATATGGGGCACGCCTATACGCATACTTCAGCCCCTCTCCGCTTCTTTCTCTGTATCATGTCCAGGAAGGCTTCCAGACGGGTAACCACGCCGGCTTCGGCGGAATGCTCTTCTAAAGTCAGGCTCATGAACGGCGTCGTCTTCAGCCTGATGGCCTGCCGCTGTACCATGTCCATCATCAGTGAATCGGGCCCGCAGCCGAAAGCTATCACCCCTATAGCCCCCTCCACCCCGCTTTCCAGGTAATGTCCCCCGCTTCCCACCACCTCTTCCTCGTATGTCCAGTAGGGCTGGCCGGTCAGCCTGGTTATGGCTGTTTCCAGCTGCTCGGCGGTGAGCATCTCCGGCGTCAGTACCCTGTAGCCGGCCTGCTCCAGGCGGTGGGTGAGGCGGTGGTTTATCAGCTCGTCATAGAGCAGGTAGGGGTGCCCGACCAGGGCAATGGAGGCCTGATTTGGGGTGGAATGCTTTTCTGCAGTCACCCCGGCTATCGCCTGTGGAGGGGCCAGGCTCTCGTTTACCATCAGCTCTTTATATTCACGGTGAGCCTGCCAGGCCGCCAGCGCCGCTTTTCTCACCTTTAACGGGCTCCGGCTAAGGTGCCGCCCCAGCACGTAGATAGCCTGGTACAGCCGGCGCTTCCCCTTGTTAATATCTATATCTATATCCAGTATGGGAGGGCATTCGGGGATGACGGCCCGGGTCATATCGGGCAGGCCGAGAAATTTAGAGCAGTTATAAATCTTGCTTTTGACGCTGCGCAGGGCGGGAATAAATATATAGTCGCACTTATCTACCAGGGCCAGCACATGCCCGCAAAAAATCTTTACCGGCAGGCAGGTATCGGCCACCACCCGCGATGAGCCTGCTGAGAGTGTCGCCTGGGTGGTCGGTGGCGAGACCACCACCTCCGCCCCCAGCTCCTCGAAAAATGTCTTCCACATGGGGTAATACTGATAGTAGAGCAGGGCTCTGGGGATACCGACCTTAACCATTTTTCTTGCCGAACTCCCGTTTGACCCAGGCTAACGTTTCCGGGCTGGCTACCAGGTCGACTATGGTCATCGCCATAGCTTTAGCGGCATCGAGCATCCCCTCGATGCCTGCGTCGGAGCAGGCCGCCAGAGCGAACTCCGGAGAGTGGTTGCCCACTTCCGGAGAGACTATGGCGACACCGGGGTGAATACCGGGCACTATTTGGCTGACATTACCCATATCGGTGCTGCCGAAAGCCCTGTCCGGGTCGGAGAGCGGCATCTTGCGCCCCAGGGACTGCATATTTTGCTTAAATAATTTGGCCAGGGTCAGGTTATTGCGCATGGGCGCGTAGCGCGTCTTTCCCCAGCGGTATTCCAGGCGGGCGCCGGTGGCGGTGGCACCGCCGACAAAGCAATCCAGCACCCTCTCTTTAAGCTCGTCCAGATAGGCGTCATCCTCGGCGCGCACCAGAAAGTTACCGGCGCTGTGGGCCGGCACAACGTTAGCCGCATCCCCGCCGTCGGTGATAATACCGTGTATGCGTGCCTTGTCCTTGATGTGCTGCCTCAGGGAGTTAATAGCGGCAAAGGACAGGAGCATGGCCTCCAGGGCGTTGATACCGGCTTCGGGGTGTCCGGCGGCGTGGGCCGCCCGGCCAAAAAACTCCACTTCCAGAGCGATGCAGGCCAGAGCCGGGGTAACGGCTCCATTATGCGAGCCGGGGTGCACCATCATGGCCGCATCAACGCTATCAAAGGCTCCCCGCTCTGCCATTATCACCTTGCCACCATAGAGCTCCTCGGCCGGCGTGCCGATAACCTGGACGCTCCCGCCAAAGCGGTCGATGGCCGCTTTAGCGGCGACGGCGGCGCCAACGGAGCCGCCGGCTATCAGGTTATGACCGCAGGCGTGTCCCAGGTGGGGCAGGGCGTCGTACTCCGCCACCAGGGCAATGGCCGGTTTCCCCTCCCCGTAGCTTGCCCGGAAAGCGGTATCCAGCTCACAGATGCCCCGCTCTACGGCAAAGCCGTTTTTGTCCAGGT
Source organism: Deltaproteobacteria bacterium (assembly GCA_030603275.1). Classification (GTDB taxonomy): domain Bacteria; phylum Chloroflexota; class Dehalococcoidia; order Dehalococcoidales; family BS750m-G39; genus JABMRW01. The sequence goes on from JAUVYB010000003.1 coordinate 15,967, forward strand.
ACCGGGTGAGCCAGGCGGCTGCCTTAACCTCCTGAAAGCCGAGCTCTGGGTTGGAGTGGATTTTAAGGCTCAAATTCCGTAGCTGCTGGCGTTGCGCCTCAACTTTGGCTATTACTGAGGCCTTTAATTCGGCTGTACCCACGCCTTATTATAGCCCAGCGCCAGTATAATTTCTAGCGCATCAAGGTTTGCGCCCGTTCAGATTTTGCCCCCTCTTAAACATCCCATCACAAGGTATTGCATCCACCACCGACTTGTGATATACTCGTAATGGTATACCATCTAGATATAAAGTGACTTGTTAAGTGGGTGAGATTCCCACTTTTTTGTTGCAGCGAAATAATAATATTGGAGGTTTTAACCTCGGATGAAGAGTGAGTTTGTGCTGGCTCTAACTCAGCTCGCCGCGGAGAAGAACCTGCCCAAAGAGGTGGTTATCTCAGCGGTAGAGACGGCGCTGGTATCGGCCTATCGCAAGGATAGCTTTGCCCCTAACCAGGAGATTTCGGTCAAGATTGACCCCATTACGGGTAAGGTCAGGGTGTGGGTGGAGAAGACCGTCGTCGAGAAGCCGGAAGATATCAGTAGAGAGATATCGCTGGCCGAGGCGAAAAAGATTAACCCGGATGCCGAACTTGACGGTACTGTTGAGGTAGAGGCCACGCCGCGCAATGCCGGGCGCATTGCCGCGCAGACAGCCAAGCAGGTTATTCTCCAGCGCCTTCACGAGGCAGAGCACAGCGCCATATTTGAGGAGTATGCGGGCAAAGAAGGCGATATTGTCAACGGGCTGGTGCAGCGCATCGAGTCCCGGCAGGTCTTTATTGATTTGGGCAGGACCGAGGCGGTGCTCCCCGCTTCCGAGCAGGTGCGCAACGAAAGGTATCGTATCGGTCAACGGCTCAAGGTTTATCTGCTTGAGGTAGTCCGCACCGCCAGAGGTCCCCAGGTGGTAGTATCCCGTTCCCACCCCGATTTTCTGCGCCGCCTTTTTGAGCTGGAAGTCCCCGAGGTGCTTAATGGGACGGTGGAGTTAAAGGCGGTCGCCCGCGAGGCTGGCTACCGCAGTAAGGTAGCCGTAGCCACCGGTCAGGAGGGTATTGACCCGGTTGGCTGTTGCGTTGGCCTGCGGGGTATCCGGATACAGAACATTATGAGGGAGCTCAATAGCGAGAAACTGGACGTGGTTTCCTGGAGTCAGGACACCTCGGTATTTGTTGCCAATGCCCTCAGCCCGGCTCAGGTATTGAGTGTAGAGCTGGATGAGGAAGAGGGGATAGCTACCGTGGTTGTCCCAGACAGGCAGCTCTCCTTAGCTATTGGCAAAGAGGGGCAGAATGCCAGATTAGCCGCCAAGCTCACCGGCTGGCGGATTGATATTAAGAGCGCTTCAATTGCTGAGGCGGAAAAGCTGGCTAAAACCAAGCTTCTAACCGAGGTAGCCGAGGTCACCGAGGAGACCATAGTCAGCGAGGAGCTTCCCACAGAACTGCCGGTTATTGACGAGCCGGCGTTAGCCCCAGAAAAGGCCGAAGCTGAGGTTGAGGCCGAGGCTGAACCGGTTACCGCCGAGACTGAGTTGGTGGCTCCGGAGACTGTCTTGAAACCGCCGGTAGGGGTAAAGGCGGGAGCGAAAGCCCCCAAGCTTCGTTTTGCTGAGGAGGTTTTACAACGCGCGCCAACCAAGCCGGTAGCTCAAACGAGGCGGAAAAAGAAGGACACCCGTGAGCACGGTGAGGATGGTGTTAAGCTTAAGAAACGGCGCCAGAAGGCGGAAATCTTTGACGAAGAAGAGGAGTACTAATCCGGCTCCGGCTAAGCACATACCCCAGCGGACCTGTGTGGCCTGCGGTGGGGTGAGACCCAAGCGGGAACTGGTCCGTCTGGTTAGAGTTTCCGGTGGCGGTGTGGAGGTTGACCCCGCTGGCAGAAAGGTGGGGCGCGGTGCCTACCTGTGTCCGACGCCGGATTGCTGGCAGGCCGGGCTTAAAAAAGGACGGCTGGAGTACGTCCTGCGTACCACACTTACCGAGGATAATCGGCAGCAGCTTGTTAGGTACGGAAAAGAGCTGGGATAAGGAGCGATTTATTGGTTAAGGTGAGTAAGCCTGCAGAGGATAAGGCAAACGTAATCGAGGTTCCTCACTCGGTGTCGGTGAGGCAGCTGGCCGACCTTATGCAGGTCAGCGCCATAGATATCATCAAACAGCTGATGAGGAGCGGCATTTTTGCCAACATCAATCAGGTCATCGACTACGAGGCCGCCGCCAAGGTGATAGCTGCCCTGGGCTCTGAATCCCAGCTCAAGCCTTTAGTCGCCACTGGCGGTACCAAGAGATACCGCCCTCAGGAGGAGGAACTCGGCGCTCTCAAACTGCGTCCGCCGGTGGTTACCATTATGGGGCATGTCGACCACGGCAAGACCAAGCTCCTGGATGCTATCCGCCAGACCAATGTAGTGGATACCGAGGCTGGGGGTATCACCCAGCATATTGGCGCCTATCAGGTAGAGGTCAACGGGCAGAAGCTTACCTTCCTGGATACACCTGGCCATGAGGCTTTTACCGCCATGCGGGCTCGCGGTGCCCAGGTAACCGATATCACCATTCTGGTGGTGGCGGCTGATGATGGGGTAATGCCCCAGACCCTTGAAGCTATTGACCATGCCCGGGCTGCCGGAGTGCCCATCGTGGTGGCCATTAATAAGATTGATAAGGCCGATGCCAATCCTGATCTGGCCAAACAGCAACTGGCTGACGCCGGTCTGGTTATTGAGGAGTGGGGTGGTGAAGTGGTCTGCGTGGCTATTTCAGCCAAAGAAAAGAAAGGCATCGATGAACTGCTGGAAAACCTGCTGGTAGTCGCGGAGATGGAAGAGCTCATGGCCAACCCCTCCCGCCCGGCGGTGGGGGTGGTGGTTGAGGCCGAGATGGATAAGAGCAAGGGGCCTCTGGCTACGGTGCTCATTCAGACCGGGACCTTGAAGGTCGGCGATACGGTGGTGGTCGGCGGTACCTGGGGCCGGGTAAGGGCCATGTTCAATGATTTGAGCAAGCGGGTGCGGAAAGCCGAACCATCCACGCCGGTAGAGATTATGGGTCTGGACAGCCTGCCTCAGGTGGGAGATATCCTTAACGTGGTAGCCAGCGAACAACAGGCGCGGGCGCTTATACAGAAACACCAGCAGGAGAAACACCCCGGGGCGGTGAGTCTGGACAACCTATATGACCAGATAAGCGCCGGTCAGGTAAAAGAGCTTGATGTCGTTCTCAAGGTTGATGTTCAGGGCAGCTTAGAGCCGATAACCGTCTCCCTGGAGCGGCTGGCCATAGAGCAGGTCCAGGTCAGGATTATCCACAGCGGCAGCGGCAATATTACCGAGAGCGATGTTATGCTGGCCATTGCTTCTAGAGGGCTTATTATTGGCTTCGGCACCGGTGTTGAAGCCGGGGCGCGGCGGATGGCTGATGCTGAAGGTGTTGATATCCGCCTCTATGACGTGATTTACAACCTGGTGGATGACGTTGATAAGGCGCTCAAGGGTTTATTAGAGCCCCATTATGTCGATGTTATTGAGGCCAGGGCTGAGATAAGGGCGGTTTTCTCCAGCAAGAAGAAGAAGATAGCCGGTCTTATGGTTACCGAGGGTAAGATAAGCCGCGGTGCCTCAGTCAGGGTGCGGCGTGGAGACAAGTTATTGCTAGAATCAACTATTGACAGCCTCAGGCGTTTCAAGGACGATGTTACCGAAGTAGCCGCAGGCTACGAGTGCGGGGTAGGCATCAAGGACTTTGGCGAATTTGAAGTTGGTGATACCCTGGAGTTTTTCCGTAAAGAGAAAGCCTAGGCTAAGGGACTAAGGATATGTCGCATCGCATCGAGCGGGTAAGTAGCCTCATGCGCCAAGAGATTAGCGGATTGCTGCAGCGCCAGGTCAAAGACCCCCGAATCAGCAAGTTTGTAGCTGTGACCGAAGTTTCCATCTCCGTTGACATGAAGTACGCCAAGGTATTCGTCAGCTGCATGGGCAGCGAAGAGGAAAAAAAGACGATGCTTAAGGGGCTTGGGGCTGCCTCTAACTTCCTGCGCAACCAGCTGTCTAAGCGCTTGCACCTGCGCCGTATCCCCGAGCTTAGATTTGAGTGGGATGATTCTATCGAACGGGGAGATCACCTGCTGCAGCTGTTAGATAAAATCAGCGCCGAGCACCCCCCGGAAGAGTCCAGTGACTAGCGTGGACGGCATCCTCAATATTAATAAACCCCCGGGCAGGACCTCTTTCAGCATAGTCTCTTTCGTTAAGCGGTTGAGCGGGGTAAGGCGTGTGGGACATGCCGGCACCCTGGACCCGGCTGCCGCCGGTGTCTTACCGGTCTGCCTGGGGCAGGGCAGGCGCGTTGTTCCCTTTTTGCACGATACCGCCAAGGTCTATAAGGCTCAAGTGGAGTTTGGTGTAACCACCGATAGCTATGACGCCACCGGCAAAATCACCGCTACCGGAGACCCCACCGGCCTGAGCCGTCAACATTTATTGTCAGCCCTTGATTCCTTTCGCGGTCTGATACAGCAGACGCCACCCATGTACAGTGCTGTAAAGCACGGTGGCAGGCCGCTCTATGAGCTGGCGCGCGCCGGTATTGAGGTGGAGAGGAAAAGCCGTACGGTGCAGATTTACCGCCTGGAGCTCAGGCGCTGGCAGCCGCCGGTAGCCACTATAGAGGTAGAGTGCAGCAAGGGCACCTATATCCGCTCGCTGGCTTATGATTTAGGTCAGCTTCTGGGCTGTGGCGCTCATTTAAAGAGCCTCACCCGCCTTAAGTACGGCTGTTTTAGCCTTGAAGACGCCGTTTCACTGCCACAGCTTGAGGACGGCTTCCGCCACGGCTACTGGCAGCAATTTGTCTATCCCATAGACATTGTCTTTCAGGACTGGGCGGCGGTGGTGGTTGATGATGCCGCCGCCGCAGATGTCAGGAACGGACGCCCCGTGGAGTTAAAGCCTGGTGATGATTTTCAGCCGGGAGTGGGCCGCTTGCGTGTCTATAACGGTGATGGCCGTTTCCTGGGGGTGCTTCAGTTCAATAGGGAAAAGGGGCAGTGGTGGCCGGGGAAGGTCTTTAATACCACTTGACAGTCTGCCCATAATAGGGGTATATTGCAACGGATGCCCATAAGGAGGTGACTTAGATTGCAGGCCTATTGTTTTAAGTGTCGCAAGAAGGTAGATATAAAGAATCCGCAGCGGGTCACCCTTAAGAATGGCCGGCCGGCCACACAGGGGGTTTGCCCGGGGTGCGGGACTAAAGTATTTAGAATTGGCCGAAGCTAATCGCCTTAAGCTCTAGACGAGGTAAGCAAATCCTCTTTAGTATAGATACCGGAGTACGGTTCCCACTTGCGGTGGCAAGGAGAGAGTGCTCAGCGAGCAGGTTCTGGAAGCGCTATTCTCAGCAGATATTATTTGGTTATAGTTTCTACTGTCTGTAAAGGAGGCAATTCAACCTTGGGCAAGGTAAATGTAGCAATAATAGGGGTGGGCAACTGCGCCTCCTCCCTGGTTCAGGGCGTTCAATACTATAAGCAAGCCAAAGATAACGAATTTGTTCCCGGGCTGATGCATGTTAATCTCGGTGGGTATCATATCAGTGATATCAACTTCGTGGCTGCCTTTGATATTGATAAGAATAAAGTAGGCAAGGATATAGCCCAGGCTATTTTTACCCCACCCAACAACACCTTCAAGTTTAGTGAGGTGCCCGCCACCGGGGTTAAGGTTCAGCGGGGGATGACCCATGACGGGCTGGGGTTTTATCTGTCGCAGATAATAGAGAAGGCGCCGGGCCCCACCGCTGACATCGTTAAGATTCTAAAAGAAACCAAGACCGATGTGGTTATTAACTACCTGCCGGTGGGCAGCGAAGAGGCCACCAAGTGGTACGTTGAGCAGGTATTGGCCGCCGGCTGCGGCCTTATAAACTGCATACCGGTTTTCATCGCCCGGGAGAAGTACTGGCAGCGGCGCTTTGAGCAGAAAGGGCTGCCGGTTATCGGTGATGATATCAAATCTCAGGTGGGGGCAACCATTGTCCACCGTGTTCTCACCCGGCTGTTCCGGGACCGCGGCGTCAGGCTGGAGCGGACCTATCAGTTGAATTTCGGCGGCAACACTGATTTTTACAATATGCTGGAGAGGACGCGGCTGGAGTCCAAGAAGATATCCAAGACCAACTCGGTCACCTCCCAGCTTGATTACCAGCTTGACCCGGATAATATTCACGTCGGCCCCAGCGATTATGTCCCCTGGTTGGAGGACCGTAAGTTCTGCCATATCAAGATGGAGGGAAGAACGTTTGGCGACGTTCCCCTCAATGTGGAGCTGAAACTTGAGGTGTGGGACAGCCCCAACTCGGCCGGGGTGGTTATTGATGCTATAAGGTGCTGCAAACTCGCCCTCGACCGTAGGCTTAAAGGATCACTGGAGGCTCCCTCGTCTTACTTTATGAAATCGCCGCCGGTTCAGTATACCGATGACCAGGCTCACCAGATGGTGGAAGAGTTTATTACCACCAATCAGCCTGCGGCGAGCGCGCCCGTTTAATTGATTTTCCACGGAGGTATTAGGCGGCTACGGTGAAGATAGCATTAGTCTCTCCGTATGATTTTGCCCATCCTGGCGGTGTAATTCTACATATTGCCTATCTGGAGCGCTACTTTACCAAGATGGGGCACGAGGTTAAGGTTATTGCCCCCGCCTCCCGGGCTATCCCCGACTTTGGCGACCGGTTTATCCCCATAGGCAGGCCCCGCCCCATTCCCAGCAGCGGCTCTATTGCCCGGGTTACCGTATCAATCTGGTTGGCCCCTAAAATAAGGGCTGTACTCGAGCAGGAGAAGTTTGATATTATTCATTTTCATGAGCCTTTAATGCCCATGTTATGCACCTCTGTGCTTCGCTTGTCAAAGACGGCCAATGTCGGCACCTTTCACGCCTGCCATGGCAAACCGGGCTACAATTTCGCCCGGCCTGTAGGCAAGTGGATTCTGCGGCGGTGGTTCCGCAAGCTTGACGGCAAGATTGCGGTCTCCAATCCGGCTATGGAGTTCGCCAGCGAGCACTTTCCCGGCTACTATAATATTATTCCCAACGGGGTGGATGTGGAGCATTTCTCCCCCGATATATCTCCTATTGAAGAATTTGACGATGGCAAGCTCAATATTCTCTTTGTCAGCCGTCTGGAGAAGAGAAAAGGCTTAAACCACCTGCTGCAGGCTTTCAAGCAGGTCAAAGAGGAGGTTCCCAATTCCCGGCTTATTGTCGTTGGCCCCGGCACCAGGCTGCGCCGCAGGTATGAGAGATATGTGGCCAGGAGCGGTCTCAAGGATGTTGTCTTTGTTGGCCTGGTCAGCTATGACGAGTTGCCACGCTATTATAAGACCGCCGATGTCTTCTGTGCCCCGGCCATAGGCTCGGAGAGCTTCGGCATCATTCTGCTTGAGGCTATGGCGCTGGGCAAGCCAATTGTCGCCTCAAATATAGAAGGTTATGCCAGCGTGATAAGCCATGGCGTTGACGGGTTATTGGTACCGCCGGCAGATAAGGATAAATTAGCCCAGGCTCTAATTGCTCTCCTCAATGACAAGGCGCTGCGGCAGGAGATGGGCGCCAGGGGGAGGATTAAAGCCCTGGAGCATAGCTGGGAGCGCATTGCCCGGCGGGTTTTCGCTTACTACGTGAGGATATTAGGCGAGCCGCCCTGGAACAAAAAGTTCCCCGAATTTCAAGAGACGGCTGTTTCGGTTAAGTGAGAGCGGGAGTAGTCCGGTTAGTAAAGTTTCATCAAAATCGCCATCAAAAATAAATCTGCCCCGGTTCCGCAGCTCCGTAGCCTCGCGGTTTACCGGGCCGGTGGTGCGGGTTTTAGCCAGGACGCCTGTGACCCCCAATTTCTTAAGCTGGTCCGGCTTTATCCTGGCCCTGGGGGCGGCGGCGCTGATTGTCACCGGCTACCCTCTGGCCGCCGGCATTGTGGTGCTTGTGGCCGGCTTCTTTGATATTTTAGACGGGGCGCTGGCCCGCCTCATTAAAAGGGTCACCCCCTTCGGCGCTGTTCTTGATGCAACCCTGGACCGTCTGTCGGAGGGAGCAATCCTGCTGGCTATTCTGGCCGTGTATGCCATCCAGCAGTCGTTGCCTGGGGTACTATTGGTCGGCGCCGCCCTTATTACTTCACAGCTGGTGAGCTATATCAGGGCCAGGGCGGAAGCACAGGGCCTGGAGTGCAAGGCGGGCATATTTACCCGGGCGGAGAGGGTGGTAATACTGGCGCTGGGTCTGCTACTGAGTTACTTTACCCCGGCGCTGCTCATCGCCCTGGCCATTATCGTGGTATTCAGCCTGGTTACGATTATTCAGCGGGTAGTCGATGTATGGCGGCAAAAACCCCCCGCCTAGCCCTTTTATTTGGGGCGCGGTTTATGTTATAAGTTAACGGGAAATTTTTAGCCTTTGTGCTTAATGGAGGAAATAATGCCGGTTGTTGCTATTGTCGGAGCTCAGTGGGGTGATGAAGGTAAGGGAAGGGTGGTTGACATGCTGGCCCAGCAGGCCAAGATGGTAGTCCGTTTTTCCGGCGGTGATAATGCCGGTCATTCCGTGGTTAACCCCCACGGCGAGTTTAAATTACACCTTATTCCCTCGGGCATCTTTGACCCCGGGGTGGTATGCATCATCGCTAATGGGGTGGTGATTAACCCCGGTGTGTTAATCGGCGAGATTGACCGCTTAAACGAGCGCGGGGTGGATACCAGCCAGCTGTTTATCAGCGACCGGGCTCACCTGATTATGCCCTATCACCTTCTCCTGGACGGTCTGGAGGAGGAGGCGCGCGGTGGCAAGGCGCTGGGCACAACCCTCAAGGGGGTAGGCCCCGCCTTTACCGATAAAGCCGCCCGGCTGGGCGTCAGGGCCGGCGACCTCCTGGATAAAAAGGCTTTAAAAGAGCGTCTTGGCACTGTACTGGAATACAAGAATGTCATTCTGACCAGGGTCTACGGGGTTAAACCGCTGTCACTGGAAGAGGTCTATACCCAGTACTGCCAGTATGGGGAGCGTCTTGCGCCTCATATACGGGAGACGACTGTCATGATGGATGAGGCGTTGGGCCGGGGGGAGATGGTGATACTGGAGGGGGCTCAGGGGGCTTTGCTCGACCCCGATTTCGGCACCTATCCTTATACCACCTCATCCTCCCCTCTGGTGGGGGGAGCTTGCCTGGGGGCGGGCTTAAGCCCTACCAAACTCGACCGTGCTCTGGGTGTCTACAAGGCCTACTGCAGCCGGGTAGGCAGCGGTCCCATGCCCACCGAACTAAAGGATGAAACCGGTGACCTGATTCGGGAAAGGGCGCATGAGTACGGCACCACCACCGGACGGCCGCGCCGCTGCGGCTGGTTTGATGCCGTTGCCGCCCGCTTCAGCAGCCGGATTAACGGCTTAACCGGTGCGGTGGTCACCCGCCTTGATATACTGGATATACTGCCCAGCCTCAAGGTATGCGTCGGCTACGAATTGGACGGGAAGACGATTGATTATTTCCCGGCCAGCGTTACCGCCCTGGCCCGTTGTAAACCCGTCTATGAGGAACTGCCCGGCTGGCAGGCGCCGACCACCGATATCCGTAGCTACGACCAGCTGCCCAGTGAAGCCCGCCGCTATATTAGCCGCCTGGAAGAGCTTATCTCCTGCCCGGTGAGCCTTATCTGCGTGGGGCCGGAGCGGGCGCAGGCCATCGAAAAGACGCCCATCTTTTAGAGCAATTTATCAACCTTACCCCCTGTATCCCCCTCTCCAAGAATGGAGAGGGGGAAGATTTTTTTCTAAGAAGAGGGGGCTTCGCCCCCTCTTAAACACCCCTTAAAAGGGGGGAAGGGGGTGAGCCCGCCGCCAAATGAGGGTGGGGCGAAAAGAGAAGTGTTAGAAGCGCATACGGGGCCCCCGAAAAAACAAAGTTTTTTTGGGGTAAAAGATTATGAGGGTGGGAGGGTGGGAAATAATACTTACGCTAAAAATGCGGTGGGGTTAGGTAAATTTAATTTAAGTTAAGTTAAGTTAAGTTAATGCCCCTATACCGGCAAATCAATCTGATATTTCTTCAGCGTCTCTATGATTTGAGCGGCTGATTTTTCACCGGCCTCAACCAGGGGCAAACGGGGCCTGCCCACATTGAAGCCGAGGTGGTTAAGGGCGTATTTCAGCGGCGCCGGGTTAGGCTCGATAAAGAGCACGTCCACCAGCGGCAGCAGGTGGCGGTGAATAGCCGCCGCTTCGGCGATTTTGCTATTTAGAATATAGTTCATCATCTGCTTAATCTGCCTGCCCACCAGGTGCGTGGTAACGCCGATGGTACCATAGCCGCCGAGGGCCATGATGGCAAAGGTATCGTTATCATTGCCGCTCCAGATGCGGAAGTCCTTGCTGGCGTTATTGAGGGTATGAGCCACCAGGCCCATGTCGCCGCTGGCTTCTTTGACGCCGACGATGTTATCAATCCGGCTCAGCCTGACGATGGTTTCCACCGTCATCTTGATGACCACGCGGCCAGGTATATTATACATTATGATAGGCAGGCTGGTGTTTTCGGCGATGGTCTTGAAGTGCTGGTAAATGCCCTCTTGAGTGGGCTTATTATAATAGGGGACGACCGATAGGCAGCCGTCAACCCCTATTTTCTCGGCGGCTTTAGTGGCTGACACGGCTTCGGCGGTGCTGTTACTGCCGGTGTAGGCAATAATGGTTCCCCGCCCCCCCAGTGCCGATTTCACCTCGGTAAACAGGCGTGCTTCCTCCTCCCGGACCAGCGTCGGCGACTCGCCGGTGGTAGCCGCTACCACAACGCCGTCGCTCCCCGATTCGAGTAAGGCTAGGGCCAGCTTTTTAGCCTGTTCATAGTTAACCGCCCCCTTTTCGTCGAAAGGGGTTACCATAGCCGTCAGTAATCGTCCCAGCTCCTTCATTTCCCTGCCTCCCCGGGATGCAGCCAGTCCCTTTTAATCAGCTCTTCGGCAATCTGGACGGTATTCAGCGCAGCTCCCTTGCGCAGGTTATCGGCGACGACCCACATAACTAGGCCGTTGGGGTGAGAGACATCGCGGTGAATACGCCCGACGAAGACATCATCGGTGCCGGCGGCTGACCAGGGCTGGGGGTAGAGGCTGATGCCCGGGTCATCCAGCACCTTGACCCCCGGCGCCTGGGCGAGGATACGCTTGGCGTCATCAGGAGCCATCGGCTGGGAGAATTCTATGTGAAGTGCCTCGCTATGCCCGATAAATACCGGCACCCGCACGCAGACCGCCGAGATGGCGATATCCGGGGCATGCATTATCTTCCTGGTCTCCTCCACCATCTTCCACTCCTCTTTGGTGTAGTCGTTATCCAGGAAGACATCTATCTCCGGCAGTACATTAAAGGCTATCTGGTGGGGATAAACGTGGGGGACGGTGTTCTGTCCCTCCAGCACCTGCTTGGATTGTTCGGTAAGCTCCTCAACGGCGGCGGAGCCGGTGCCCGATACCGCCTGGTAGGTAACGGCCACGATGCGCTTTATGGGGTTGACCTTGTGCAGCGGGTTTAGCGCCACCACCAGTTGAATAGTGGAGCAGTTAGGATTGGCGATAATCCCCTTATGCAGTTTAATGTCTTCAGGGTTGACCTCGGGCACTACCAGAGGCACCTTGGTCTCCATACGGAAGGCCGAGCTATTATCAACCACCACCGCCCCGGCCTGGGCGGCTAGGGGTGAAAAGTAGCGGCTTATCTCCGCCCCCGCCGAAAAGAGGGCGATATCCACGTCCTTAAATGAGGCGGGCGCCGTTTCCTTGACCACCAGCTCACGGTGGTTGACAAACAGCTTCTTACCCGCCGAGCGGTCGGATGCCAGGAGCTCAATGGAATTCATGGGGAAATCCCGCTGCTCCAGTATCTTGATGAACTCCTGCCCCACCAGCCCGGTAGCGCCGACTACAGCTACTTTGAGTCCCTTCATGGCTCTTTCTCCAGACCAAGCAAAGTCTCTAGGCCATAGACCAGCCCTTTAAGCTTGACCACTTCTCTTATGGCCAGCATGACCCCGGGCATATAACACTCACGCCCGATAGTATCATGCCGTATTTTCAGCGTTTGCCCCGCCCCGCCCAGGAGCACCTCCTGGTGAGCCAGCAGACCGGGCAGGCGCACGCTGTGAATACTGATACCTTTAACCTGTTCCCCCCGCCCGGCTGTACTCTTCCCCTCCGGGGTGGAGAACGGTTTGCCCCTGGCTTTGGCCATAGCCTTGGCGGTGGAAAGGGCTGTCCCCGAAGGCGCATCAGCCTTCAGGTGGTGGTGCAGCTCAATAATCTCGGCAAAGTCAAAGTATTTGCCGGCTATCCTGGCCAGGTGCATCATCAGCACCGCGCCCAGAGCGAAGTTAGGCACCACCGCCACCCCCACCCCCCTGGCCTGCGCCAGACGGTCAATCTCTTTAATATCGTCACTGGTAAGCCCGCTGGTGCCTATCACCAGGTTAACCCCCCGTTCGGCGGATAGGCGCACCGCCGGCATCACGGCACTGGCTGTGCTGAAATCAACCACCACCTCCGGACGTGCGGCGCTGATAATCTCATCAAGGTTCCGGGAGAGGGGCACCGTGCCCGAGCCATCGGGCAGAGGCAGCTCATCTTTAGCCGCCTTTATATCTACCGCCCCCACCAGCTGCATGTCGGGCTCACGGCACAGGGCATCGACCAGTGTCTGCCCCATTCTGCCCATGGCGCCGTAAACAGCTACCTTTATCGGATTCATCGCCTGGGTCCTCTATTTGGTCCTCTATTATGATAGCCCCCAGTGTTCCGGGGAGGTCGGGAATCGCTTCTTTTAAAGGGGTAGTCTTTGGACGGAGCGTCCTGTGCCTGGCCTCCGGCTGCCTGATCTGAATTATCTAACACCGCCCGCCGGGACAGGTTTACCCGGCCCATGTCGTCGATGCCGATTACCTTAACCGTTACCTCATCGCCTATCTTAACTTCATCCTCGACCCTGGCTACCCGGTAGTCGGCCAGCTCGCTGATGTGAACCAGCCCGTCCTTACCGGGGGCAATCTCCACCATGGCGCCGAAGTTCAATATCCGTGATACCTTTCCCGTGTAGACGGTGCCGACCTCTATCTCCTTGGTTAGACTTTCGATAATAGCAATGGCCTTTTTGGCGGATTCCTCATTAACTGCGCCGATAATCACCGTGCCGTCGTTATCAACATCGATGGTCGTCTTGGTTTGCTCAATAATTGACCTTATGGTTTTACCGCCGGTACCGATAACAGCGCCGATTTTATCCGGGTCTATGGTTATCTTGTGCATTCTGGGCGCGTATTTACTCAGCTCGGGCCGGCCGGTGCTGATGGTCTGCTGCATCTTTTCCAGGATGAACAGGCGTGCCTGCCGGGCCTGGGGCAGCGTCTTGGCCACCACTTCCAGGCTAATGCCCTTAAGCTTGGTGTCCATCTGCATGGCGGTGATACCCTTGTCCGTTCCGGCTATTTTAAAGTCCATATCGCCGTAGTTATCCTCTATCCCCTGGATGTCGGTTAAAACCTCATACTTACCGTCATCACCGGTGACCAGCCCCATAGCTATCCCGGCGACGGCGGCGCTGGTCGGTATGCCGGCATCCATCAGGGAAAGACTGGAGGCGCAGACACTGGCCATAGAGGTGCTGCCGCTGGAGCTCAGGACCTCGGAGACTAATCGTATGGTGTAGGGAAAGTCCTCGGCTTTGGGCAGTATCGGCTCAATAGCCCGCTCCGCCAGGGCGCCGTGCCCGATTTCACGCCTCCCCGGCGACCCGACGCGCTTGGTCTCGCCGCTGGAGAAGGGAGGAAAGTTGTAGTGGTGGATAAAACGTTTCTTCTCCTCTATGCCCAGTCCGTCAAGCGGCTGCTCCTTGGCTGCCGGGCCCAGGGTGGTAATAGCCAGGACCTGGGTCTGTCCCCGGTTAAACAGGGCCGAGCCGTGAGTTCGGGGCAGTAGCCCCACCTCGCAGCTTATGGGACGGACATCGGTTGAACTGCGTCCGTCAATACGCGTCTGCTTCTCAAGCAGGTTACCCCTTATTTCCGCCCTGATTTTGACATCAAGGGCAGTTTTGATATCTGCTTCGGGGAATTTCTCGCATAGCTTTTCCAGCAGCTCTTTTTTAAGCTGGCTCAGCTCTTCTTCCCGCTGTGACTTTTCCGTCTGGCCTAATGCCCGGGCCAGCTTTTCATCAGTCAGAGGCGTAATTGCCGCAAGCGCTTCCGGGTTGACCTCGCTTACCGGCGCTTCTACCTTCGGCTTGCCCCACGCCTGCTGAAGCTGCTCCTGGAGCTGGATAATAGGCTGGTTGGCCTGGTGGCCGAATTCTATCCCTTTAAGCACGATATCCTCCGGAGCTTCGTTGGCTCCGGCCTCTATCATGACTATGGCCTCTTTGGTGCTGACCACTACCAGGTCAAGCTGGCTATCGTCAAGCTGGGCCATGGTCGGGTTCAATACCATTTCGTCGTTGATATAGCCCACGTGAACGGCGCTCACCGGACCGGCAAACGGTACCGGTGAAATTGACAGTGCCGCCGAGCCGCCGATAATGGCCAGTATGTCGGGGTCATTCTCCTGGTCGGCGGAAAGGACGGTAATGATAATCTGAATATCGTTGCGCCAGGCCTTGGGCAGCAGCGGGCGCAGCGGTCGGTCGGTCTGCCGGGCGGCTAAGGTCGCATCCTGGCTGGGGCGCCCCTCCCGGCGGATAAAGCCGCCCGGAATTTTACCGGCGGCGTAAAGCCTCTCCTCGTAGTCGATGGTCAGCGGCAGAAAATCTACCCCTTCCCGCGGCTCCTGGCTGGCGCAAACGGTAACCAGGACTACGGTATCCCCGTAGCGGGCGGTTACGGCGCCGTCCGCCTGTCCTGCCAGCTTGCCAGCGTCGATAGTAAGCTTTCTACCACCGACCTCGGATTCAAAAGAATTTGATGTCGCCAATGGTTCCTCCTCCGCTTCAATACTTTACTTGCGCAGCCCGAGTTGTGCAATCAGGTTGCGGTAGCGATCGACATCTTCCCGTCGGAGGTAGGCAAGCAGTCTCCTTCTTTGTCCCACCAGCTTAAGTAGCCCGCGCTGGGTGTGATAATCGTGCCGGTTGGCCGCCATGTGGGAGGTCAACTCGTTTATCCTTTCGGTTAGCAGGGCTACCTGAACCTCGGTCGAGCCGGTGTCTCCTTTATGAAGCTCAAATTTATTTACTATTTCCGTCTTTTTCTCTTTTTCCAAGTTATATCCCTCTGTCTCTGATGATACTTAATAATACTATAAAACAACAGATTATAACATAACTCAGGGCGGCTGTAAATTCGCTGCGGTCGTTTACCTGTGGCGCCGCCTCCGCCTCCCCACTTTAACAGTGCTCTCTTTCCCCACCCCCATTTATATCTTTTCCCACCCGCCGCCCTTAATGTAAAAGGGCTAAAGCCCTTTCTACCCCCCCCCAGAAGAAATTGAGAGAGGTCTAACCTCTATTGGGTGGGAAGGTGGGAAGTAAAACACCCTCTAAAAAACTGGGCAATCCTCCCTTTGAAAAGGACTAACCCAGCGGGGTGTTTAAGAGGGGCGTATACGGGGTCCCCGCGAAATCCTGATTTCGTGGGGTGAATATCCCCTCTTTCAAAAAAATCTTCCCCCTCCCTTACAAGGGAGGGGGATACAGCGGGTTCCCTGAAAAATCCCTGATTTTTTAGGGTGCATACAGGGGGTGGGTTGCTAAGCTACTAAAACGAACATAATACGCTTGACTTTATAAAAAATCGGGTGTATAGTTTGCTCTGGATTAGATACCTTGGTTCAGTGTGGTTTCAAAGCTTGACCCCCGGTATAGACGGGGAACCCTCGGTAGTATAACCTGACAATACGGCAAGGGGTTTGGGAGCCAGAGACTGCAGCGATGACAAGGGACTAACAAAATACATAGGAGGTGCAGTTAATGGCTCTGGAAGAAAAGACCCTCGTGTGCCGTGACTGCGGACAGGAATTCCTTTTCACCACCGGTGAGCAGGAGTTCTATCAATCCCACGGGTTGCAGAATGAACCCAGTCGTTGCCCGGACTGTCGGGCATCTCGGCGCAAAGAGCGCTGGGGCAACTATAATCAGCCGAGGCAGATGTTTAATGCTATCTGTGCTGAGTGTGGCGTTGAAACCACAGTACCCTTTGAGCCCAGGGAAGGGCGACCGGTCTACTGCCGGGATTGCTACGCCAAACAAAAACAGTCTGGTTAAGCTTTAGTATCTGGTTACCAGCTTATATATAATGAATGTCGGTATCTGTCAGGTTAAACTTCGCTTTCCTGAGAACCTGTCGCTTAAAGGTAAGCGGCGGATACTTAAGTCCATCACTACCCGCCTCAGAAGCAAGTTCAACATTTCCGTAGCTGAAGTTGGCGATAATGACCTGTGGCAGTTAGCCACCCTTGGGATTTGTTGTGTGAGCAATGATAGGCGGCATACCAACGAAATGCTGTCCCGGGCGGTGGATTTTATTGTCAACGGTCGCTTTGATGTAGAGATACTGGACTATGAGATTGAGATTCTCCCTTTTAGTTAAGCGGGGCTGATAGTGGATACATCGTCCTTTCTGCGTCATCTGGCGGCTCAACCTGGTTATGGTGGCCAGATGGTTCACGTGGAGCATATACCGCGCCGCCAGGCCAGGTCTGCCCGCTTACGCCTACCTCTGGCAGAGGCGCTTCAGGACTGCTTGCACGAGCACGGCTTATTTCCCCTTTATAGCCACCAGGCGGAGGCCATAAACTATGCCCGCGAGGGCAAGAATGTGATGGTGGCCACCTCCTCGGCCAGCGGCAAGACCCTTTGCTATAACGCCCCGGTCATGGAGGCGATTCTGACCGAGCCGAGAAGCTGCGCTCTTTATCTTTTCCCCACCAAGGCACTGGCTCAGGACCAGCTGCGCAGCCTGAATGAGCTTTTCTGCCCCGCCCTCTTCCAGTCGGGGGAGGTGACCACTTTTGACGGCGATACCCCCCAGATAGAGCGGGCGGATGTAAGAAAACGGGCCAGGGTAGTGCTTACCAACCCCGATATGCTCCATCTGGGCATACTGCCCAACCACCAGCAGTGGTCAAGGCTGCTGCGCCGCCTGAAATACGTGGTGATAGATGAAGCCCATATCTATCGCGGTGTTTTCGGCTCTCACGTGGCTGGTGTCACGCACCGCCTGCGCCGCCTCTGTCAATATTACGGCGCTAGCCCCCAGTTTATCTGCTGCTCGGCGACTATCGCCAACCCCGGTGAGCACGCCCGGAAGCTGGCCGGCCTGCCCTTTGAGGTGGTGGATAAAGACGGCTCTCCCCACGGCGGCAAGGACTTTGTCTTCTGGAACCCGCCGCTTATCGACCAGGCTAGGAGCGTCCGGCGCAGCGCCAACGGTGAGGCGGCCAATCTCTTCGCCGAGCTGGTAAGCCGGGATATCCGCACCCTCACCTTTGTCCGCACCCGCCAGTTAACCGAGGTTATCTATAACTACACCCGGCACAGGCTGGCGGAAATAGGCCCTGGCTTATCCAAGAAAATCAAGCCCTACCGGGCGGGCTATCTGCCCAGGGAGAGGCGTCAGATAGAGCACGAGCTTTTCAGCGGCCAGCTTACCGGCGTGGTGGCGACCACGGCCCTGGAGCTGGGCATAGACATCGGCGACCTGGAGGCGACGGTGCTCACCGGCTATCCGGGAAGCATCGCCAGCACCTGGCAGCAGGCGGGTCGGAGCGGACGGAGTAAGGAAAGAGCGCTCAGCTTTCTCATCGGGCTGGATAACCCCCTCGACCAGTATTTTATGCGCCACCCCGATTTCCTTTTCGGCAAAAATTTTGAAAATGCACTGGTCAACCCGGATAATCCCTATATCTTAATGGCCCACCTGCTCTGTGCCGCCTGGGAACTGCCCTTAACCGGCGATGATGAAAAGTTCTTCGGCCCGGCTCTGCATGAGCAGAGAGCCGAACTGGATAAGCAGGGCCTGCTCCGGGAACGCAGGGGCAGGTGGTATCTTTCACCGTCAATCATCTACCCCGCCCAGGGGGTAAATATCCGTTCCACTTCCGGGGAAAACTTCGCCATTATGGATACTGCCACCGCCTCCCTGCTGGAAACTATCGAGGCCAGCGTGGCCCTCTTTCAAATCTTTCCCGGCGCCATCTACCTCCATCAGGGGGAATCCTATCTGGTCGAGGAGCTTGACCTGGCCGCCCGCACCGCCTATGCCCGGCCGGTCACGGTCAACTACTACACTCAGGACAAGGAAATCACCGACCTTCATATTGTCCGGGTAATGCAGGAGAAAAGCTGCGGCAGGATCAAGGTCTATCTGGGCGAGGTTGAGGTTACCACCAGGGTGGTTGGCTTCAAGAAGCTGGCCCATTTCACCGAGGAGGTCATCGGTGAGGAGCCCCTGGACCTCCCCCCCCAACACTTCCCCACCGTCGCCCTCTGGTTTGATATGCCCCCCGGAATAGCCGCCCGGCTGGCTAAAGACCAGCTGGGCTTTGCCGGCGGACTGCACGCCACCGAGCACGCCGCCATCGCTATCCTGCCCCTCTTTGCCCTCTGCGACCGCAACGATATCGGCGGTGTCTCCACCCCCCTCCACCCCGATACGGGCAGGCCACAGGTATTCATCTATGACGCCTATCCCGGCGGCATCGGCATTGCCGAGAAGGGCTTTGACCTGGTGGAGGAATTGTGGCAGACTACACTAAGAGCGATTAAAGAGTGCCCCTGCGAGGAGGGCTGCCCCAGTTGTATCCAGTCGCCCAAGTGCGGCAATAATAATAAGCCTCTGGATAAAAAAGCGGCCCAGGTGATGCTGGAAGGGTTGTTAGAAGAATAAGTTTTTCTTCCCACCCACCCGCCCGAAAAGGTTTCACCTCTATAACTCTCCTGGGAAAGGGGGAGTTTGGGGCAGGGTGGCGATAAAGTGTAGAATAAAGAGTGTTTTTCTTCCCGCCCACCCGCCCTATATAGGCTTTGCCTCTAAAACTCTTCCGGGCAGGGGGATAGTTAAAACTAAATACGGGTAGTTTAAGAAGGGTGAAACCCTTCTTCTAAAATATCTTCCCCTTCCCCTTACAAGGGGAAGGGGATAAAGGGGATAGGGTTGGCTGATATTGAGAAAGCGCTAAAGCCCAGCCGCGATACCTGGTTCAAGCGGGCGATGCGCCTCTTTGACCGCCCAACTGTTGACGAAACGGTATGGGAGGAACTGGAGGAGCTGCTTATCTCGGCCGATGTCGGCTTCAGCACCACGGAAAAGCTTTTAGAGCAGGTCAGGCAGAGGGCTAAAGAAGAGAAGCTAAAGCAAGGCTCGGAGGTGCGTGACGCCCTCCAGCAGGAGATGGTCAGGATGCTCACCGTTGAGGCTCCGGTGCCGTCGGTTCCCCCCTCCCTGCCGGAGGTTATCCTGGCGGTGGGTGTCAACGGCAGCGGCAAGACCACCTCTATCGCCAAGCTTGCCTATAAAGCCAAAAAAGAGGGCAAGCGGGTGCTGCTGGTGGCCGCCGATACCTTCCGGGCGGCGGCTATTGACCAGCTAAAAAAGCTGGGTGGGGAGGTTGGCGTCGATGTTGTTGCCCACCAGTACGGCGCTGATGCCGGGGCGGTGGTCTTTGATGCCCTGGAGGCGGCACGCAGCCGGCAGGCGCAGACGGTAATTATCGATACCGCCGGCAGGCTGCACACCAAGTTCAACCTGATGGAGGAGCTGAAGAAGATTAAGCGGGTAGCCGCCAAGGCTGACCCCACCGCCCCCCACCAGGTCATCCTGGTGCTCGATGCCAACACCGGCCAGAACGGCCTGACCCAGGCAAAGCATTTTACCGAGGCGGTAGGGGTAACCGGCATTTTTCTGGCCAAGCTGGATGGTACGGCTAAAGGGGGTATAGTGCTGGCTATCTGTGACGAAATGCAGGTGCCGATACAGTTTATCGGTGTCGGCGATGAACTGGAGGACATGGCGCCCTTTGACGCCGCGGCTTTTGTCCGGGCGCTGTGCTCATAATCTTGGGGAGGTAGACATTGATTACTATAGGTATAAATCCGGTAGCCTTCACCATAGGCGAGATGAGCGTCAGGTGGTACGGCGTTATGATTGCCCTGGCGGTGGTGCTGCTGATACTCTGGGTGGTGTGGCAGATAAGGCGCGGGGCTGATATCTCCTACGATAGTCTTCTTACCGTGGCCCTGATAGCCATTCCCTCCGCGATAATAATATCAAGGTTGCTCCATATTATTGACATGCGGGGTTTTTATATGGCCAACCCCGGGCTGCTTTTGGGTTTTGGCGGTCTGACCATATGGGGGGCCATTCTGGGGGCGACTCTGGGCATCTGGGTTTACAGCCGCTTTAGCGATTTTAAGTTCGGCTACTTCATGGACCTGGTGACACCGGCTGTCCTGCTGGCTCAGGCAGTGGGCAGGGTCGGCTGTACCATAAACGGCTGCTGCTACGGAAAGGTCACCTCGCTGCCCTGGGGCATAGTCTATACTCACTCGGATAGCTACGGCCTTAACGCAAGCATTGAAGCCCTCTCAAAAGGGATGGGCTTACACCCAACCCAGCCTTATGAGATTATCTTTCTGCTTATTGTCTTCGGGGTACTGTTCTGGCTGAGGAGGCGCTTCCAGCCGGAAGGCTCCCTCTTCCTGATTTATCTCAGCATGTATTCAATATGGCGGCTGGGCCTTGGCTTCCTGCGGGACGGGACGGACTTTCTCTTTGGCTTACACCAGGCTCAGGTGATAGGCATTGTCGTCCTGCTGATTGTTGTCCCCATACTGGTGATGAGGACGCGCTGGATTAAAGGGGAAAGTAAGGGTTAGGTAATCATAGGTAAAAGACTTAAGGGGTTTTAAGCGGGAACTCTAGTATCTTCTCGGCCTGCCGCCGCCTCTTCGGCCTCCACCACTACCACCCCTCCGGCCGCCGCCGTATGAAGAGTGTCCGCCCCGGCTATCGGTGCGAGGGCGAGCCTCGTTGATATCCATTGTGCGTTCCTGCAGTGTCTTTCCTTTGAGGCCGGCAATGGCCGCTTCTCCTTCTATTTTGGAGGGCATTTCAACAAAGGCAAAGCCCCTCGATTGTCCGCCATACTTGTCTTTGATAATATTAACCGCGCTCACTTCTCCAAAAGCGGCGAATTCCTGGCGCAGTTCCTCTTCAGTTACATCGCGGGACAGGTTGCCCACATAGATATTCATATTGACTCCCCTTTTTGTTGATGAGTACTTTTAGAGCCGCACTGGCACTACCTGCCCATTCGCCTCCGCCGGGCACTCTTTTTGGCTTTCAGGCGCGCCGCGTCCCTCTTGGACAGGAAATAGCGATGAGTCTTGGCCTCACGCAGGATTCCTTCCATCTGTACCATCTTTTGAAAGCGCCTCAACAAGGAGTCCTGGCTTTCACCGTCACGTATTGAAACTTTCAATGACATCATACACCAACATATTTTAGTGACATACACGGGCCGGGTATAACCCCCGGCCCACGTATGTCCTTTAGCTCAACTCAGCCTTATCGGTTAAGTTTGACTTTGTTGTAGCACTCGCTACAATATACCGGCCTGCCCTCACGGGGCTCGAACGGTACCTCGGTCTCCTTACCACACTCGGCACATGTTACCGGGAACATCTGACGCCGGGACTGGTAGCCGTAGCTATCATTCCCGTAACGCTGTGATTTCCTGGCTTCACGGCATGCGGGACAGCGCTTGGGCTCGTTGGTATAGCCTTTAGATTGGAAGAACTCTTGTTCCTCGGCACTAAAGGTAAAATCAGCCCCGCAATCAGCACAGTGAAGTTGTTTGTCCTCAAAACTCATAGGATGACCTCCTCTCTCTAATAGTTGGCTAGAGTTGCGGTCATCCAAAACTTGAGTATAACTGGTTGTATTTGACTAAGTATGTGATAACCTAAACTTAAAACCACCGTAGACATTATACACTAAAGGCAATACGTTGGCAAGTGCAGGGTGACGGGCGGAATTTCTACTATTCGGCAAAGCAGATTTTCCACTCGCCGTCTATTTTCATCAACTGATAGGTGATGTGCCTGGGTTCCGCGAGCTTGGAGGGGGTGAGCTTCATTTTTATCTCAATCGTTTCGCCAGCGTTGATAGCTGGTTCCGCCTCTTCTTCCACTCCAAGGGTGACGCCGAACATTTTCATCTGGCTTATCTCGCTGGTGAGGCTTGCCTCTCTTTCCTGTCCCCAGGATTCCTCCATACAGGCTAAGACGCCTTCCAAATCATAGTTGTTGAGGGCCTCCAAGTAGGTAAACACGGTCTGCCTGGCTGCTTCTATATCTTCCCCGGTGATGGCGGCTGGCGGCGGAGCCTCTTCTTCCTCTGTAGCTTCCGGCGTTGGGGTGCTGGTTAACGGTGTCTCGTCTTCTTGGACGGCTGGCGGCAGGTTAGTGTCCGGTGGTGCCTCCGGCGTTTGAGTGCAGGCCGCGCCGACTCCCAGGGCCAGGACCAGTAAACAGGCTAACGCTAGTTTCATCGGTAACCTCCGTCTGATATATAATACCTAGCAATTCTATGCATAGTCTCATGCTGGGCATCATTTGTCAAGACGGCAGGTAGCCGAAGTGTAGCCCGGCTATTTGACCGGGGCAAAGTCGAGGATATTCAGCCTGAGCTTCTCCCTGCCCTGCCACCGGTCTATCTCCAGGTTGTAGACAATATCAAGCTGGGGCGATATCTCGGCCAGGTAGCAGCCCAGCCGGAAGCCCACCCCGTCCCAGGCCGTGCCCCCCTGCCTCAGTTTCAGCCTCAGGTGCTGGGCGCCGTTACCCATGGTGCGGCAGTCGACTATCTCCGCCCGGCGGCTTAAGAATGTAGGCGATGGGTTGCCCCGGCCGAAGGGGGATAGCTGCTGGATGGTGTTAAAGGTATCCCCGCTTAAGTCAGGCAGGGTGACCTCGGCATCGATATCCAGCCGGGGGCGGAGGTCAGCTCCGGCCAGCTGTTCGGCGGCTTGCCGGGAGAGATACTGCTCAAGTTTGGGCAGGTTTCTGGTGGGCAGGGTGAACCCGGCCGCCTGCGAGTGACCGCCGAAGTGGGAAAGCAGGTGGCTGCATCCGGTCAGGGCTGCGATGATATTAAACTCGGGGATACTGCGGCCGCTGCCGCTGCTGAGCTTCTCGCCGGTCCTGATGACCAGGGCCGGGCGGTAGAACTCCTCGGCCAGCCTCCCCGCCACCAGCCCGGCGATGCCCACCGGGTAGTCGCTGCCGGCGGCAATCAAGAGCGGTGAAATCCCCTGGCCCAATACCTGCTCTCTGGCTTTGGCCTGTACCTTGGCGGTCAGCCGCTGACGTTCGGCGTTTTTCTGCTCCAGCCATACCGCCAGCCCCTCCGCTTCTTTGGGGGAGTCGGTCATCAGCAGTTTATAGCTGGTCATGGCATGGGCTAATCTTCCGGCGGCGTTCAGGCGCGGGGCGATAACCCAGGAGATACTCTCGGCGTCAAGGCTGCCCGGGCTTAAGTTAGCCTGGGCCATAATCTCGCGCAGCCCGAGGCGCGGGCTGGTATTCATTAATTTAAGCCCCTCTTTAACCAGGTAGCGGTTCTCCCCGAAAAGTGGGGCCATGTCGGCCACCGTCCCTATGGCAATCAGGTCAAACAGCCCGTCAAGCTGTTCCTCCTTGCCGATGCCTTGGAGAATAGCCTGGAGCAGCTTGCCGGCGACGCCGGCGCCGGTCAGTTCGGGAAAGGGGTAGGCGGAGTCGGCCCGCTTGGGATTAACCACGGCCACGGCGGGCGGAATTTCGGGCAGGGGGGTGTGGTGGTCGGTGATAATTATATCCAATTTAAGCCTATTGGCCCGCTTGACCTCGGCCAGGGCGGTGATGCCGCAGTCGACGCTGATAACCAGGCTGATGCCCTGCTGGTGCAGCTTTTCCAGGGCGGCGTTTTTAAGCCCGTAGCCCTCGGTGACGCGGTGGGGGATGTAGGGGATGACCTTGCCGCCGAGTCGGGACAGCCCCTGGACGAGCAGGGCGGTGCCGGTGATGCCGTCGGCGTCGAAGTCGCCGTAGATGGCGATGTTCTCCCCGGAGAGAAGGGCCTGGTAGACTCTGGCTACCGCCGGCTGGATATCGGGTAACAGTGAAGGGTCACCGGAAAGCCGTCTGTCAGCGGTGATGAACGGTTCTAATTGTGAAGGCTCGGTAAGCCCGCGGTTATATAAAAGTTGGGCTATTAAGGGGGAGAGACCTAAGTTAAAGGCCAGATTTTTGTCTGGAACCGGTGGCAGCAGATTCCAGCGGTAATGAGTCAAATCTACCTCTCGGGGTACTCCCGGAAGACCAGCACCGAGTTGTGCCCGCCGAAGCCGAAGGAGTTGGACAGGGCGGTAGTAACTTTAGTCTGGCGGGCCACATTGGGCACGTAATCTAAATCGCACTCAGGGTCGGGGTGGGTGAGGTTTATTGTCGGCGGTATGATGCCGTTCCGGATAGCCATGATGCATATTACCGCCTCAACGGCGCCGGCACTCCCCACCAGGTGCCCCATCATTGACTTGGTGGAGCTTATCGGAATCCGGTAGGCGCGCTCGCCGAATACCATCTTTATCGCCTTGGTCTCCATCTTGTCGTTGAGCATGGTGGATGTGCCGTGGGCGTTGATGTAGTCAATCTCATCGGGCTTTATATCGGCTTTATCCAGCGCCCGCTGCACCGCCAGGGCGGCACCGGCGCCGCTCTCAATGGGGGCGGTGATGTGATAGGCATCGGCGCTGGCTCCGTAGGAAAGCAGCTCGGCCAGTATTTTAGCCCCCCGCGCCCGGGCGTAGGCCAGGTCTTCCAGAATGAGGACGCCTGACCCCTCCCCGATGACGAAGCCGTCGCGCTCGGCGTCGAAGGGGCGGGAGGCGAGCTGCGGCTCATCGTTGCGGGTAGAGATAGCCTTCATGGCGTTAAAGGCGCTGACGCCCACCGGGTTGATTATGGCCTCGCTGCCGCCGGTTACCATCACCTTGGCATCGCCGCGCTTGATAGTCTCGTAGGCAAAGCCGATGGCGTCCGAGCCGCTGGAGCAGGCCGAGGTAGTGCACAGGTTGGGGCCCTTTACCCCCAGAATGATGGATATCTGGGCGGCGGCTATATTGGGCATTATCATCGGGATGAGGAAAGGGCTTACCCGGTCGGCGCCCCTCTCCAGCAAGACCTTGGTTTGTTCAAAGAGGGTGGTCAGTCCCCCGATGCCGCTGCCGATGACGATGCCGATGTCGTCTTTATTGATGGCGTCGATTTGCAGCCCCGAATGCTTCACCGCCTCAAGGCTGGCGGCTACCGCCATCTGGGAGAATCGGTCGTTGCGGCGGGCGTCCTTGTGGTTCATATAATTGGTGGGATCAAAGCCTTTTACCTCGCCGGCAATCTTGGTCTCAAAGCCCTCGGTATCAAATAGGGTGATGCGGTCCACCCCGGGCTGGCCGCTGGTAAGGGCTTCCCAGGTGGCTTTAACGTCCAGGCCGAGGGGGCAGACCATCCCCATGCCGGTAACTACTACTCTATTGTTCTCATTTGACATAACATTAATGGGGGGAAACAGATATCGGTTAGCTATTTGTACCATAATTTCGGTTTCTCTGCAAGGAAAGCCCGTATTTGAGGCGGGTTTTTTTAGCCCCACCCCCGTTTATATCTTTTGTTTTTCTTCCCGCCCTCCCACCCTTATGGAAGGGCTAAAGCCCTTTACCCCTCCCCATTGTCTTTTTCCCGCACCACCCACCCTTTAAAGCTTAACGCTTAGTCCCCCTCCCCCTAAAAAGTTGCTAACCAAGTGGGGTGTTTAAGAGGGGGCTTTAGCCCCCTCTTCTTAAAAAATACTTCCCCCTCCCTTGTAAGGGAGGGGGACAAAGGGGGTGGGTTGGTAGGCAAATGACTAGTCTATTTGACCAGTTTAGATTCTCGCCATATAATTTCAATGCAATGGTTAGAAGCCCGGAAACAACAAGGATTGCCTTAGACACGGTGGGCTGTAAGCTCAATCAGGCTGAAACCCAGCTTCTGGCCCGGCAGTTTGCCCAGGCCGGGTACCGGCTGGTGCCGCCTGATGACGTGGCTGATGTCTATGTGCTCAATACCTGCACCGTGACCCGTGTCGCCGATGGCAAATGCCGCCGCCTGCTTAAGTCCGCCCGCCGCCACAATCCCGGCGCCCTGGTGGTGGCCATCGGCTGCTACGCCCAGCGCGCCCGCCAGGAGCTGTCCCGGATTAAGGGCGTTGACCTTGTTCTGGATAACAGCCAGAAGATGGATTTGCTGCCCCGCCTTGAGGAATCGGGGCGCCTGACTCGCCCCGAGGCAGTTTCAGCCCGCGCTGATTTCAGGACCCGCGCTTTTATTAAGGTGCAGGACGGCTGTGATAACTTCTGCTCTTACTGCATCGTGCCGCTGGTGCGGGGCAGGGAGAAGAGCCTGCCTTTAAAACAGGTTATTGATGAGGTCAGCCACCGCGTTGTCGACGGCTATAAAGAGGTGGTACTAACCGGCACCGAAATAGGCTCATACAGCCATGAGGGAATTGGCTTAAAGGAACTGCTCCGGCGAATTTTAGAGAAGACCGGGGTGGTCAGATTAAGGCTCTCCTCCCTCCAGCCCCAGGAGATAACCCCCGAACTTATCGGGCTCTGGCAGGACGAGAGGCTGTGCCGCCACTTCCACCTCTCCCTGCAGAGCGGCAGCGATGCCGTGTTAAAGCGGATGAAGCGGCGCTATACTACCGCCGATTATAAGCGGGCGGTAGACTTAATAAGGAACGCTGTGCCCGGCGTGGCTATTACCACCGATGTTATCGTCGGCTTCCCCGGCGAGACCGATGACGAGTATAAAGAGAGCTATAATTTTGCCAGGCAGACGAATTTTGCCCGTATCCATGTCTTTTCTTACTCCCCCCGCCCCGGAACCCGGGCCGCCGATATGCCTCAACAGGTAGACGATAGGGTCAAGCGGGAGCGGAGCCGCAGGATGCTGGCTCTGGGGAGGGCCTGTGTCCGCAATTTCAGGAAAGGATTCCTGGGTAAAACCATGCTCGTACTGTGGGAGAAGGAGAGCGGCGGCGTCTGGTCCGGCCTCACCGATAACTACATCAGGGCATACACCAAAAGCGACGAGGATTTGACCAATCAGCTCCTGCCGGTAGAGCTGGCGGAGTAATTTCTATATATCCAGCCCCAGCACTACTGAAGTCTCAATCTGGCGCCGCGGGATGTCCCAGTAGGTCTCCAGCAGCTCGTCCTTATTCAGCTCCAGGTTAAAGCCGTGCTTCTGGTAGAAGTCGATTGCCCAGCGGGCGTCAGCCCAGGTTCCCACCAGCAGGCGGCGGGTATTAACCAGCGTCTTGAGGTGGTTTAGAAGTTCACTGCCTATTCCCTTTTTCTGCCATTGGGGCAGTACATAGGAGTGGCGGATAAGGGTTATATCCTTAATCGGTTGAAACCCCATCACCCCCACCAGTTCCCTGTCCTCCTCCCAGCCAAAGAAGGTCATCTGCTTGATTTCCCGCTCCAGCTCTTCTCTGGGCATGTAGGGCTGGGGGTAGCAGTCGGCGGGGATAGAACCCTCATAGGCTCTGGCGGCCTCATTAATAATAAGGTATATCCGGTCTAAATCCTGTGGCTGGCACTGGCGAATCATTAGCCCTAAGTATACCGAGTCAGCAGGAAGGTGGTCAACTTTACCCCCCCCCACCCCGGTGGCAGGGTATTACTCCTTGGTGACAAAAGGGTAACTATTTGACCACTGGCAACTTACCCCCTTGTGATATTATTGTATTACACTTGAGTTTATTACCCTATTGACAAATGACCCCGCAATGGTTTAAAATGTGACCACTGGCATTATTCCCTTCGGGGCAGGATAAAACCTTATGACTTGGCGGGTGTGCCAGTTGTGGTGGTGGGTGCTTCTACTGGTTCGCCTGAATTACAGTAGAAGGGTTTCAAAACTTTAAGAATAGAGGAATGTTATGCCGCGTGTGAGAGACCTGCCTCCATTTGGTAAGACCTGCTATTTATCAGAGAAGCAAATCACCGCTCCCTCTATTGAAATTCAAGAAGCCGAACGTATCATCCTAGAGATACATGACGGGCCCGCCCAGACTTTAACCTCCGCTTTCCAGTGCCTTCAGACTGTTGACCAGGTTGCCCGCCCTTATTTTGTCCAGCGCCCGGAATTAGACCGGTTATTCAGCCGGGCAGTGGGGCTGGTAAGGCAGGCCGTTCGGGAAACCAGGGAGATAATCAATGGCGCTGTCCCGGCGGCGCTTGAAGCTCATGGTCTGGTGGCGGTAGTGCGGCAGGAGCTGAAGCAATTGGAGGAGGAGAGCGGCTGTAAAATTGAGTTCTATTCCAGCGCCTGGCCCACCCTTCACGGGCAGGCGGAGCTGGCTATCTACCGCATCATACACGAAGCTGTTAGCAACGTCAGGAAACACGCCCGATCGCCCAGGCTTGAGATAGAGATGAACCAGAAAGGAAAGCGTCTCCTGGTGAGGGTGAAAGACTGGGGAATCGGGTTCCCGCCCGATAAACTGGAGTCATCACCTTCCGGTAATTCCCTGGGGCTGTTGAGTATGCGCCGGCGCGCCGAGCTTCTGGGAGGCACTTTCAGTATAAGCACTGCCCTGGGCAAGAGCACGGAAATCACAGTGGATATTCCCTGGCGAAAATAAACCGGAGTGAGAATGGGGAAAATAAGGGTACTGATTGTGGACGACCATCCAGTAGTTTTGGAAGGGCTCCGCACCATGCTGTCCACTGACCGTAATATAGAGATTGTCGGTGAAGCCTGCGATGGCGCCGAGGCAGTAGCCATAGTGGAGGACAAGGAGCCCAGTGTGGTGCTGATGGACATTCGCATGCCCAATATGGATGGCATCCAGGCTACCCGCCAAATCAAACGCCAGTCCTCCTCCACGGCGGTTATCATGCTCACCATGTATGACACTGATGCCTATGTCGTTGATGCGGTGCGGGCCGGAGCCAGCGGCTACCTGCTTAAGGACGCCACCCGGGAGCTGGTGGTTGACACTATACGGGCGGTGAACAGCGGCGCCACGCTAATTAAGACCAGCCTCTTCACCGAAGCCATATCCTCCTTAGGCCAGTCGCAGAAGGGTCGTCAGCCGATGGAGACAAGCTCCCCCGAAAATGGTATGGAGCGGCTGACAGCCCGGGAAAGGGAAGTACTCAAACTGGCGGCGGTGGGGTATAGCAACAAGGACATAGCCAAAGAGCTCAATATTACCCAGGATACGGTGAAAAAGCATATGCAGAGTATCCTAGGTAAATTACATGCCTCCAGCCGGATTCATGCCGCTATACAGGCGACTCGTGCTGGCATTATAAAATACTAGCTATTTTTAACCGGCGGGTAGTACCCACCCGCAGGAGGAAGAGTGGACAGTAAGATTACACCAATGGGGGTTGTCGTACCGGGAGTCAACAATTATGCTATATATAGCCAATTGTCTCCCGTTTGTCCACGCAACCTGCTAGGGATAGCCATAATCACTGCTGGGATAGAAGGGCAGTTAATGAATAGTTTTGAGATATTTGGAACGGATTTTGGACAAGATGACATTAGACAACAGAATAAGGGAACACAGCGCACCTTTAATGACGATATTAATGCCATCGCCTATGGGGTAGCGGCCTGGTTCGAGGAAAACTCCGGTTATTCGGATAACGTAACCGGAATGACCATAGAAATCGCGCGGAAGCTGGGGGTGCCGGAGAAAGAGATAGGGAAATGGGCAGCTCGCCGCTCAACCTTGAATGCGAAGAGGGTTAAGCCAATCAGGACCCTCATGCAGAGGCTGTGCTCTGAGCCGGCCACCGAAGAGTTGAGGAAGATGACAAAGACGAGGGAGGTGTAACTGCCGTAGTTGATGGGTTTTACCCTGCGTGCCTTCAACGCCTTTAACACGGAGGCATGCTCCCTTTGCAGCGCCCTGGGGTGATGAAGACCTGCTCAAAAAATAAAAAAAAATTTTTATAGGGGCACTGGCTATCTTCATATCCCGGGGCGCTAAATAAAACATCGACGGCGGTTTGGGGAAGCGATTATAATGCACGGCAAGTATGTTTACGGAATTATCATTGGCACTGGTGATACCGCCCTCGGCATCAGGGGAATGGTGGGCACCAGCCTGGTTTACAACATAGCCCATGAGGGCCTCAGCTGTGTAGTTAGTGACTACACCGGCGGTAATTTTGACACCATGTCCAAGGAGGGGCTGGCGCGGTGCCTGGTGATGCATCAGGTAGTGGATGAGCAGGTGATGAAGAGGCACTCGATATTGCCGGTGAAGTTCGGCACGGTGCTGGCTGACTCCGACGAGGTTCTTGAACTTCTGGCTCAGGGTCACCCGCAGTTTTATCTCACCCTGCTCTGGATGCAGGATAAGGTGGAGGTGGAGGTAATGGCTAACTGGGCCGGTGAGCAGGTGATAGAGGAAAACGGTGCCGAGCCGGAACGGGTTGCGGCGTCTGCGTCACAACGCCCCCAGAGCTACCTGGAGCGGATGATAGACTTTCTCCAGCCGGTGTCGGTTGATGTTCAGCCCTACCCCCCTAAATCGGGTGAGATGGCGGTGAATGTAGCTTTCCTGGTGGATAAAGCCGGTCTGGATGCCTTTCACGGCCGTGTCAATCAGCTTAACGCCCTCTTCTACAACCAGGTTAACTTCCAGGTCACCGGCCCCCTCCCTCCCTACAGCTTCGCCATGGTGGAGGTCAGCAGGCCCAGCCCGGAGGCAATAAATGCAGCCAAACTGCTACTTAACTTAAACGAGGTTGCCGGCGAGGTTGAGGTAAGGAAAGCATACCGCCGCCTGGCCGCTGAAGTCGGCTCCGACCGCAAGCTGGCAGATAAGCTGGCCAGAGCACGGTTGATGGCCCTTCGCCGGGCATTAGACCTGCTGGTGGCTTACTGCCGGGGGCAGACAGAAAAAGACGGCGGTTTCTTAATCAGCATAAGGCGCTCCCGCAGCGACGAAGTTCATCCGCCCAGGCTGGCTGAAATCGGGGCTTAAGCCGGCATTACCCCATACCCCCCCAAGTTTCCTCAGGTGTTATAATAGCCCTAAATGGTAGAAGACAGCCTGTCACCCGCCGCCATCACCGATGGTCTGGGCACCCGCTTTATCGGTCAGGAGATTACCTGTTACCCCAGCCTGCCCTCAACCAATGATATGGCCAAGCAAAAAGCTCAAGAAGGGGCAAAAGAGGGGACGGTCATCGTTGCCGAGGAACAAACCGCGGGCAGGGGGAGAATAAAGCGCCGTTGGCTGTCACCACGCGGCAGTATAGCCCTGTCCATAATTCTCTACCCCCCGCTTGATTACCTCCCCTGCCTTATCATGGTCGCCTCTCTGGCGGTTACCCGCAGCATTGAGCAGGTCACCGGCCTGAAAGCGAAGATTAAGTGGCCCAACGACGTGCTGGTCAACGATAAAAAGATATGCGGCATCCTGGTGGAAAGCGATGTGCGGGGAAATAAAGTGGACTACGCCGTTATCGGCATCGGAATAAATGTTAATCTTGAAGTTTCGGACTTTCCCCGGATTGCCCCGATGGCGACCAGCCTCTCCCGGGAGCTGGGCAGGGATGTCTCCCGGCGGGATATGGTTCAAGGCCTCCTGGCTCAAGCCGAAAAACTCTACTTGGCTTTAGCGGCGGGGGACTCGGTTTTCAGGCAGTGGCGGGACAACCTGGTGACACTGGGCAAGAAGGTCCAGGTCAGCTCGGGAGAGGCCACCTGTAGAGGGATAGCTGAATCGGTAGCCGCCGACGGCAGCCTGCTCCTGCGCCAGCCCGACGGCAGCCTGCTTAAAATCGTTGCCGGAGACGTCACCCTGCGCCGGTAAATAAGCCCTCCCGGAGCCGGCAGCGCCGGCCCCGGGCATACTCTCTCTAATAGCTTAAGCTTCTATCCCCGGCTACTGGCTACTTTTTATCGTCGTCTTTGGACATAAACATCTTGATCAGGTCTATGGGCAGCGGGAATATCAGGGTGCTGTTCTTTTCGGAAGCTATCTCGGTCAGGGTCTGCAGGTAACGCAGCTGGAGGGTAACCGGCTCCTTGGCGATAATGGCGCCGGCTTGAACCAGCTTCTCCGAGGCCTGGAACTCGCCTTCGGCGTGGATTATCTTGGCTCGCCGCTCTCTCTCCGCCTCGGCCTGAGCCGCCATCATCCGCCTCATTTCTTCGGCAAGTTCGACCTCCTTAATCTCCACGGTGCTGACCTTCACCCCCCAGGGGTCGGTATGCTCGTCGATTATCTTCTGCAACATCTGGTTGAGCTTTTCCCTCTGTGCCAGCAGTTCATCGAGCTCGGACTGCCCCAGCACATTTCTCAGCGTGGTCTGGGCTATCTGAGAAGTGGCTCGGATGTGGTCCAGCACCTTGATTACCGAAGCCTCGGGGTCAACCACCCGGAAATAGATCACGGCATTTACCCGGACGGTGACATTGTCTTTGGTAATCACCTCCTGTGATGGCACATCCATGGTCACAACGCGCAGGTCCACCCTCTGCATGCTGTCAACAAAGGGGATGATGAAAAACAGCCCCGGCCCCTTGGCTCCCACCAGGCGCCCCAGCCGGAAAACAACCCCCCGCTCATACTCCTTGACAATCTTGATTGACATGGGCAGGAGAATGAGCACCACGACAACGATTACGCCGATAAGAATTGGGTTCATCTAGTTACCTCCTTTTTCCTTTTTAGTGACATAAAGTTTCAAGCCGTCGACCTTGGTTATAATAACCTCCTCCCCCTTGGCCACCCGTCCTTTCTCCGATATCGCTGTCCACCGTTCGCCCTCAACCAGTACCACTCCTTTAGGTTCCAGGGTAATATCAACCTCGGCCGTCCGGCCCACCAGTTCTTCACGGCCGGCGGAGATCCGCAGGCGGTGGGCCAGGACTACCCGCTGAACGACGAAGACTATGAAAGCGGCAACACAGATAGCGATGATAACAATCAACCAAACGTCCATTTTAAAGTTTTAAGTCTCCTCTATTGACCTTTAGCTTTTTTAGCTTTCTTTAGCTTTCTTAGGTTTCCTGGTAACATACAGTGTCAAGCCGTCGACCTTGTTTATAATCACCTCCTCCCCGGGTTTCACCCGGCCCTTCTCCGATACCGCCGTCCAGAGCTCGCCCTTAAAGAAGATTTCACCCTCAGGTTCCAGGGCTGCCCTGACCACGGCCGTCTTGCCTATCAGTTCCTCCCAGCCGGTGGCCGCCTGGCGGCGGTGAGTCCTTACCACCTTCTGGATGACGAAGGCGAAGAAGCCGGCCACCAGCAGCACCACCACGGCAATCAGCCAGGGGTCGACGCTGAACAACGGGCTACCCCGTGGAAACAGAATCAGTGAGCCGATAATTAAGGCCGTTATGCCCCCGGCGGTAAACAAACCGAAGCTGGTAGTGAGCACCTCGCCGACGAATAAGCCGAAGGCAAGCAGGATAAGCAGTATGCCTCCCCACCGGGCATCGAGTACGCCCAGGGAATAGAAGGCAAGGAGCAGGCTGATGGCCCCGGCGATTCCGGGGAAGAACATCCCCGGGTTGTAAATCTCGGCGATAATGCCCAGGCTGCCCACGCTGAGCAGGATATAGGCGATGTTGGGGTCGCTGATGGCGTGCAGGAAGCTCTCGATAAAGTTCATCTCATCCCTGACCAGTTCGTGGCCGTTGGTATTGATGGTCACCGTAGCCCCGTTGGACAGGGTGACCTCCCGCCCGTCAATCTGGGCGATGAGGCTCTCCAGGTTGTCCACCCGCAGGTCGATGAGGTTGGCGTTCAGGGCATCGACGTCGGTGAAGGACTTGCTCTCGGTGACGGCCAGCTGGGCTTCCTCTATATTGCGCCCCCGCTCCTCGGCGATGGCCTTCATCCACTTCGCCGAAAACTCGGTTATCTTTTTCATCTGGTCTTCCGGTATCTCTTCCCCGCCCCCCGCCACCGGGTGAGCGGCGCCGATGGTTGTCCCCGGCGTCATGGCGGCGATATTGGCCGACAGGGTGATAAATGTCCCCGCCGAGGCTGCCCAGGCGCCTTTGGGCGAGACATAGACGACCACGGGGACATCGGCGTTCATAATCTTCTGGACTATCCTCTCCGTCGTGCCCAGCAGCCCTCCCGGCGTATCTAGTTCGATGATGCAGACGGTGGCGTTCTCGTCTTCCGCCTGGTCGATGCCCCGCTCGATATAATCGGCCACGATAGGTACGATGGTGCCCTCAACGTGCAGGACTTTAACTGTCGGGGCCTGGGCGTGGGCGGTAACGGCCAGCAGGGCACCGGCTACCAGGGTGATGAAGAAGGCGATACGGAGGCTTTTGAATAAAACTTTAATCATACACATGTAGTCCTATCAAAGGGATGTGAATAAGATTATATATTGGTTACACCACCTTTGTAAAGAATATTCAGTTGAATAGCCAGCAGAGTAGTGTTAAAATTTACCAGCTATGAAGACGCAGCGGTGCAAAGGAACGCGGGACCTATCACCCGGGGAGATGGCGGTCTTCCGCCTCATTGAGGGCGCCTTCCGGGACGCATGCCTCAACTGGGGCTATAAAGAAGTCAGGACGCCGACCCTGGAGTACCTGCACCTGTTCACCTCGGTAGGCACGCTCACTCCGGGCATGCTGGGACGGGTATATTCCTTCCTGGACTGGGACGGCTGGAGCGGGGAAAGGGTGGTGCTTAGACCCGACGGCACCATTCCCGTCGCCCGCCTTTATATAGACAGCATGGAGAAAGAGAAGCTGGCAAAGCTCTTCTATGTGGCTAATACCTTCATCTTCGAGGCCACCGGTGAAAAAACCAGAGAAAGATGGCAGTGCGGGGCGGAGCTTTTAGGAGTCAGTTCCCCCTCGGCTGATGTCGAGCTGGTAATGCTGGCGCTGGAGGTTTTGCAGAGGCTTCAGATTGACGGTGTTAAGCTCAAAGTGTCCCACGCCGGTTTAATCCGGGCGCTGCTGGCACGGCTGGGGCTGAGTTCCGAAGAGCAGGCCAGGGTATTCGACCGCATTCTGGATGGCGATGGTAAGGAGCTGGCCGAGTTGGGACTTGACCGGACCGAGCTGGAAACCCTGTCCGCCCTGCTTGGGCTTAAAGGGAAGGCGTCTACCTTCGTAAAGGGCTTAAAGGCTCTATTTGACCCCGATTTAGCCGGGCTCCAGCCGGGTATTGACGATCTGGTCAGCGTCGCCGGGCTTCTGGAGGCTCTGGGCGCCGATTACCAGATTGACCTGGCTTCGGTGAGGGACTTTGAGTACTACACCGGCGCCATCTTCCAGATTTTCCGGGGTAAAGATAAAATAGGCGGCGGCGGCCGCTATGACGCCCTTATCCCGCTGATGGGAGGTAAAGATACTCCCGCCTCGGGTGTTGCCCTTTACCTTGACCGCCTCATGGGGCTGGTAAAGCCGGAGGCTCTGATTGAGCCTGAAACACCGGGGATTCTGGTTAGGGCAAAGCCGGAAGCGGCCAAAGAGGGCTTTAATCTTGTTGCCCGCTTACATGAAGCCGGTTACAGGGCGGAGTTCAATCTGGGGGCACAAAGTGGGGCTGACTTCGGCTGGACGCTTGATGTTCAGAGCCAGGCGCCCAAATTTATCCTGACTGACCGGGCTGAGAAGAAGTTTGAGGCTCAAACTGTTAACGAGGTTTTAAAGTTACTAGCGAGATAAAAATAGCCCTGCCCAAAGGCCGCCTGCTGGCGGAAACCGCCGCGCGCCTCAAGGAAGCGGGCTGGGGTCTTGATGGCTATAACGCCTCGGCGCGCCTTTACCGGGTTAAGTCACGGAATTTCCCCCGGCTCTCGGCCAAGATGTTCCACGAACGGGACATCCCCGTACAGGTGGCCATCGGCAACTACGACCTGGGCATCTGCGGCTCGGACTGGATTGAGGAGCTTATGGTCAAATACCCCAGCAGCGCCTTAATGAAGGTAGGACTGCTGGGATACGGCCAGAGCGCCCTGTATGTGGCTGTCAGCCCCGATGAGGGTATATCTACGGTGGAGACGGTGAGGCAAAGGTCTGGCGTTGTCCGTATCGCCAGCGAGTACCCCAACCTGGCCGAGCAATTTGCCATCAACCTGCGGTTAAGGCGGTTCGGTGTCTTTCCCCTGTGGGGGGCGGCGGAAGCCTATCCCCCGGAAAGCGCCGATTTAGCCCTGGTCTGCGGAACTGAAGAGGGGCTGGCTGACTGCGGGCTGGCGCCGATAGCTAAGGTGCTTACTGTCAGCGCCTGCCTGGTCGCCAACCGTAACAGCTGGGAAGCTAAAGACATGAAAGATGTGGTGGCTTCCATCTATGATAAGGCAGCGGCTCAGGAAGCCGAACCGGAAATTACTCGGGTCTCAGGCCGGCGTCCCCGCAAATCTAAGCTCTTCCCCCCCGGCGCCGATGGCGATATAATCCGCCTGGCTTTACCCGACGGGCACCAGCAGTCGCCCACTTTTGACCTTTTGAGCAAAGCGGGCATCGGCCTTGACGATTACCCCTCCCCCACGGGCAACCGCCGCCCCGCCACCGACCTCGCCGGCGTGGCTATCAAGGTCATCCGGCCGCAGGACATGCCCCTGCAGGTGGCCAGCGGCAACTTTGACCTGGCCGTTACCGGCCGGGACTGGCTGCGTGAGCACCTCTGCCAGTTTCCCACCAGCCCGGTTAAGGAGCTGCTTGACCTCAGGTCGGGCAGGGTCAGAATCGTGGCGGTGGTGAGTAATGATATGCCGGTGGCCGATGCCTCTGACCTGATAAAGTTCAGCGCCGGGCGGACGGCGCCGCTAAGGGTGGCTTCGGAGTACATCAATATCGCCGATAAGTATGCCCGGGACAACCACCTCGGCTCGTACCGGGTGGTGCCCACCTGGGGAGCCACCGAGGCCTTTCTCCCCGAGGACGCCGACCTGCTCATTGAGAATACCGAGACCGGTGGGACTATAGCCCGTCACAACCTCAAGATTATCGACACTCTTTTCGAGTCGACCGCCTGCCTCATCGGCAGTAGCCGGAGAGTGGCTAATGCTGTGAAGCGGGGGAAGATAAACGCCATTATCCAGGCTCTGCAAACGGGGGTGAAGCTAAATTGAAAATCATTGAAGGTTTCAAGCTGGCAGAAGAGGTATTATCCCGGCGCGCCTCTACCGAGTTCTACGATAATAACCTGGAGCCAGAGGTCAGGCAGATAATTGACGAGGTGCGCGGCGGTGGAGACGCCGCCCTTTTCGGCTGCACCTTAAAGTTTGACCGGGTAAAGCTCAGCTCGCTGGAGGTGAGTAAAAAGCAGATAAAGGACGCCTACCGGCAGGTAGATGAGGGGCTAATATCAGCCCTCAAGCTGGCGGCGGACAGGATAGGCGCATTCCACCGGAAGCAGAAAGATATGCTGGCTAAACCGCCCTCGGGTCAGCTGATACGCCCGCTGGAGCGTGTCGGTGTCTATGCCCCCGGCGGAACAGCTTCTTATCCCTCTACGGTGCTGATGACGGCGGTGCCGGCCAGGGTAGCCGGCGTTAAGGAGGTCATACTGGCCACCCCGCCCCGACCCGACGGCGCCGTTTCTCCGGTAACACTGGTCGCCGCCGATATCGCCGGCGTTGACCGCGTCTTCTCCATAGGCGGGGCTCAGGCCATCGCCGCCCTCGCCTTCGGCACCGAGTCCGTGCCCGCGGTGGACAAGATTTGCGGCCCCGGTAATATCTTCGTCGTTCTGGCCAAGAAACTGGTCTACGGCGTGGTGGATATTGACGGCCTTCCCGGCCCCAGCGAGGTAATCGTCATCGCCGACGGGACGGCTAGCCCTGCCTACTGCGCCGCCGACCTTCTGGCCCAGGCGGAGCACGACCCCCTGGCCTCGGCCATCTTAATCACTACCTCAAAGCGCCTGGCTGATGAGGTCAATCAAGAGGTGGAAAAGCAGTTAAAAGGTCTGGAGCGCCGGGCTATCGCCGCCGAATCCCTGCAGAAACAGGGGGTAATAGCGGTGGTGGCTGATATTAACCAGGCGATAGAACTGGCCAACCTCTATGCCCCTGAGCACCTCTGCCTGATGGTAAAGGACGCCGATGCCCTCGTCGGGCGGCTAACCAATGCCGGCTGTATCGTTACCGGGGAAAGCGCCACGGTGGTGCTGGGCGATTATGTCTTCGGCCCCAGCCACGTGCTGCCCACCGGGGCTACCGCCCGCTTCGGCTCACCGCTTAATGTGCTTGATTTCGTTAAAATTACCAGCCTGCTCAATGTCGATAAGGCCAGCCTGAAAAAATTGGGCAAGGCTGCTGCGGCTATCGCCAGGGCGGAGGGTTTCGAGGCTCACGCCCGTGCTGTGGAAAAGAGACTGGAGGCCGATTAGCAGGCAATATTGACAAATTATTCTCCTTATGTTAAAGTGAGCCAGATAGGTAAGAGGGAGATGTTAATTTATACTACCGCCCACTACTACTATTATTACTATTACTACGCGTTTACCGGGCGCATCGGCACGCTTGGGGGGTAGTTTAGCGCAGATTTAGAAACTAAGCAGGAACCAAATAAGAAAAACAGAAAAAACCCTCCCAGGCGGAGGGAATTTTGTTTATATAGGACATAGAAAGGGAGATAAAGAGATGTCTAAAGAGGGGATAGTCAAACTGATAAGGCCGGATCTGGTTAATATCACCGGCTATGCCGCCAGCAAGTCGGTGGAAGAGGTGGCCGCCTCGGCCAGATTTCCGATAAACGGCGTCATCAAGCTGGATGCCAACGAAAATCCGTACGGCTGCTCGCCAAAGGTAATGGAGGCACTGAGCAAGTATGATTCTTTTAGTGTTTACCCTGACGCTGGCCAGAGGGAGCTCAGGAAATTGCTTGAGGGCTATGTCGGCGTCGGCGCCGAGCATATTGTCGCCAGCGGCGGCAGTGACCAGATGATAGGCCTTATTATGCAGCTGTTTGTTAGCCCCGGCGACGAGGTGATAAACTGTCCGCCTACCTTTGATATATTTCGTTTTGCGGTGGTACTGTGCAACGGCAGGCTGGTTGAG
The DNA here is from genome assembly GCA_030603275.1 of Deltaproteobacteria bacterium. Classification (GTDB taxonomy): domain Bacteria; phylum Chloroflexota; class Dehalococcoidia; order Dehalococcoidales; family BS750m-G39; genus JABMRW01. The sequence continues at coordinate 55,156 of JAUVYB010000003.1, forward strand.
GTGCCCAGGGATGAAAACTACAATGTAGATGTAGCTGCGGTCAAGAAGGCGATAACCAAAAAGACCAAGCTGATACTGCTGGTCAACCCCAATAACCCCACCGGCACCCCCACTCCCCAGAAGGATATACTGGAGTTACTGGATACCGGCGTGCCCGTGCTGGCCGACGAGGCTTACGTTGAGTTCAGCGGTGAGACCGTTACCCCGCTGGTCACCCGGTACGATAACCTGATGGTGCTCAGGACATTCAGCAAGTGGGCGGGCCTGGCCAGTTTCAGGATTGGCTATGGTATCTTCACTCCCGAGATTGCTAATTACATATTAAATATAAAGATGCCCTACAGCGTAAGCGCCGCTTCCCAGATTGCGGTGAGGGAGTCCCTGAAGGACCGTGACTTTTTGATGGAGAGGGTAAAGGCTATAGTCGCCGAAAGAGACCGGCTCTTTGAAGAGCTCAAAAAGATAGAGTGGCTAAAACCCTTCCCTTCAAAAGCCAACTTCATCTTCTGCCACGTTCTGAACGGCACGGCCAGGCAGATATATGAAGGGTTGCTGGACAGGAGTATATTAATCCGCTATGCCGGCAATCACCTGCTGAAGGACGCTATTCGCATTGGCGTGGGCAAACCGGAGCATACCGACATCCTGATTAAGGCAATCAGGGAGATAGAGGCAGAGAGAGCTTAGACTATCCCATCTTTAGAGGATTTTTAAGAGGGGGGCGTTAAGCCCCTCTCTCTTTTTCCCCACCCCCTTTTATATCTATTCCCGCCCTCCCACCCTTATATGGAAAAGAGGGGGCTTTGCCCCCTCTTAAACACCCCCTTATGTTGCCACCGCTATTGTTGACGGCGGCGGCGGCGGTGGTAGTAGTGTATAATAATACTGATTTAAGGAGGGGAAGCAACACCGACGTAGCCATCGCCACCACCATGCCTTCTTCTGTTTGCAATAATTAACAGTTTTACCTATATTGCTAGAATTAGTGTTGTATACACTTGACAAGCTATTAAGTGATGTATATAATAATTAACAGACTGTTAATAATAAACAACGTAATATTAACTATAGACAACAATATTACCTTAGGTTACGATAGTTATGTATCATGTGCGCTTGACAAACTGTGAAGAATGGTATATAATATACAACATGATGTTTGGTATAGACAACATTCTGTTAATAATAGATAACAACATCACCTTAAAACTCTACAGGGTAGCTTAATGTATAATAAATATATAATAGAGGACCGAAAATGAAATCGGTTGATGAACTAGTAGTAGATAAGGCTAAGGAAATACAAGAGAGTAACAGATACTCTGACCCGGAGATGGCAAAGTTAATTGGGTGTAATAGAACGACTTACAACCTGATTAAAAACAGGAGGAAGCCGGTCGGTGCTATTTTCTACAGAGGCATACTTGCGTTTTTGGAGAATAATGGCAACGGATTATTTACTCTAAAAGGCGAAGGGAATAATAATGGAGGAAGATCTCGTAATATCCCTCGGAAAACTAAGGAAACGGATATTAACCTGGAGCTAAACATTGATGGTAGTGGCAAATATGATATAAACACCAACGGTATAAAGATGTTTGACCACCTCCTCTCCCAGACGGCCAAGCACGGCCGGTTTGACCTTGTAGTTAAGGCTACCGGTGATGATGAACACCACCTGATAGAGGATGTCGCCATCTGCCTGGGAAAGGCGCTGGTCGAGGCGTTGGGGGACAAGCGCGGCATTGTCCGAATGGGCGATGCCACTGTGGCTATGGATGATGCTCTGGCTATGGTGGCGGTGGATATCAGCGGCCGGGGATATGCAGTGTTAGAACTTCCTTTTAGCGGTAACGACATGGCAGGCTTTCCCACCGACCTCATCCGTCATTTCCTAGAGACTTTTGCCATTGAAGCTAGGCTTAACCTTTATGCTAAGGTTTTGAATGGTACTAATGACCATCACAAGGCGGAGGCTCTTTTTAAAGCCCTGGGCAGAGCATTGGATATGGCCACCAGCCTGGATAAGCGTATTTCCGGTGAGCTTCCCAGCACCAAGGGTCGTCTGGAGGAATAGCGCTGGATATAACCAGTATCGGTATCATCGTCCTGCTCATCATTCTGTTGCTGCTGGGGTTGTTCTTCATTCCCCGCTGGCTGGTGAGGCGCGCCGCCCGCCAGGTAATCAAGATTTTCCGCAGGCATAACGCTACCGACAGCAAAACCGCCCGGACCATTGACGAGCTGGGGCTGAGGCCTCCCGGTGCGCTGGAGAGGATGATGCGGCGGCGTGACTACAAGCCGCATGCCCTGAACGCCCTGATGCAGGCGGAGATAATACAGACAACCGAGGACGGCAGGCTCTATCTCTCCGAGGAAAAGCTGGCCAGTTTCGGCCTGGAGAAGGGCACTTCAGTTTACCGCTAGGGCGGCTACCCCAGCTTCTTTCCCGTCAGCCTCTCGTAGGCCCGCTGGTATCTCCGGCTGGTAGCCTTGATGACCTCAGGGGGAAGCATGGGTGCAGGTGGCTCCTTATTCCACCCCGAATCGCTGAGCCAGTCGCGCACCGGCTGTTTATCGTAGCTGGGCTGGGACTGCCCCACTTTATACAATTCGGTTTCCCATATCCGTGACGAGTCCGGCGTCAGCATCTCATCGATGATGATAAGCTTATCGCCGTCCAGCCCGAACTCGAACTTGGTATCGGCAATGATAATACCTCTGGCCAGGGCATACCCCTGGGCGTAGCTGTAGATAGCCATGCTTTTCTGTTCTATCTCCTCGGCTATGGCCTTACCCACCAGCTTTCCCACTTCATCTATGGACAGGGGCTCGTCATGCCCGCTCTCCGCCTTGGTGGTAGGGGTAAACAGCGGCTGGGGCAGCTCCTGGCTCTGCTTCAGCCCTTTAGCTGCTTTTAGCCCGGAGATGGTGCCGGATTGCTTATACTCTTCCCAGGCCGAGCCGGAGAGGTAGCCGCGCACCACGCACTCCACGGGCAGGCGCTTGACCTTCTTGACCACCATAGACCGCCCCGCCAGGTAGGCGGGGTAGTTAAAGCGCTTTTCCTGGGGCAGGTAGTTGTCGAGGCGGTTAACATCGTCCAGCACCTCTATCAGGTGGTTGGGCAGCAGGTCCCGGGTCTGGTCGAACCAGAAAGCGGAAAGCTGATTAAGCACCCGTCCCTTGTTGGGGATACCGCAGGGCAGGATAACATCAAAGGCGGAGATTCTATCGGTGGCGACGATTAGCAGCAGGTTGCCCATGTCGTAGGTATCACGCACCTTCCCCTTGACGAAAGAGGGCAGGGGCAGGTCGGTATTCAGCAGGATATCGTTACTCATTATATTGACCTCGGCGCCAAGTCGCTAGGCCCGGCCATGCTCTTGCCTTGCCACTGCACCTCGGTTAGTCCCAGGCGCTTGAAGATATCATCTACATAGCGCAGGTGGTATTTCTCGTCAAACAGCGGCTCAAGCTCGGCTTCAGGCAGGGTGGCGGTGACCTCGGCGTCGGCTTTAAGCAGGGTGAGGAAGTTCTTGTTGCCCTTCCAGGCCTTCATGGCGTTGCGCTGCACCATCTCGTAGGCCTGCTGCCGGCTCAGGCCCTTGTTTATCAGGGCCAGCATCACCCGCTGGGAGAAGATTAAACCTTTGGTTATATCCAGGTTCCTCTTCATCTTCCGCGGGTAGACCTGCAGCCCCTTCATTACCGAGGTGAATATACTTAAGGAGTAGTCCAGCACCAGGCAGGCATCGGGCAGTATAATGCGCTCGGTGGAGGAATGGCTGATATCCCGCTCGTGCCAGAGGGCGATGTTTTCCATAGAGGTTAAAGCGTAGCCCCTCACCAGGCGGGCCAGTCCGCTGATGCGCTCACAGAGCTCCGGGTTGCGCTTGTGGGGCATGGCCGAAGAGCCGGTCTGTCCGGCGGCAAAGGGTTCCTCCACCTCCCGTGTCTCGGTTTTCTGTAAGCCCCTGATTTCGGTGGCGAACTTCTCCAGCGAGCCGGCAATTATGGCCAGAGTGGTCACGAACTGGGCGTGGCGGTCGCGCTGCAGGACCTGGTTGGAAACAGGGGCCGGCGCCAGCCCCAGCCGGGCGCAGGCCTTCTCCTCGACCTCGGGAGACAGGGTGGCGTATGTGCCCACGGCGCCGGAAATCTTGCCCACGGCGATGATTTTTTCAGCATCAGCCAGCCTCTGTAGGTTGCGCCTCATCTCCTCCGTCCAGATGGCCAGTTTGAGCCCGAAGGAGATTGGCTCGGCATGGATGCCGTGGCTGCGCCCTATCATGACGGTATATTTGTGTTTCATGGCCGTCTGCGCCAGCACCGAGATGAGCTCCTTTATATCCTGGCTCAGCAGTTCGGAGGCTTCGATTAGCTGCAGGCTGAGGGCGGTATCGATGACGTCGGAGGAGGTAAGTCCGAGGTGGATAAAGCGCGATTCCTCGCCCAGGCCCTCGGACACCGAGCCCAGGAAGGCGGTAACATCGTGGTGGGTCTCTTTTAAAATCTCCTCCATGCGCTTGAGGTTGACCCGTGCCAGCTTTATCTTGGGTATCGCATTGCGGGGAATAACGCCCAGGTCGGCCCAGGCTTCACAGACGGCAATCTCTACCTGGAGCCACTTGTGGAACTTATTCTCGTCCGCCCAGACTCTTTTCATTCGGGGCCGGGAGTAGCGCTCAATCATTGTTTTTCTCCTTGAGACTGTTTATCCATGTCAACCTCACCCCCTGTATCCCCCTCTCCACTCTTGGAGAGGGGGAAGAAAAGCTATACGAAAGGGGCTTCGCCCCTCTCGGACTCCCCAATTAAGAACTCTTATCCCCCCGCAACTCGCTTCTGTATTTTTCGTAGGCCTGCCGGATTTGATCGTGCTTTATGCCCAGAATCTCGGCGGCTAGGTAGGCGGCGTTCTTGGCGCCGGCGGTGCCGATGGCCACGCTGGCTACCGGTATTCCGGCGGGCATCTGGACTATGGAGTAGAGGGCATCGACCCCCTTAAGCTCGCTGGAGGCCAGGGGCACCCCGATAACGGGCAGGGTAGTCCAGCTGGCCAGGACGCCGGGCAGGTGGGCCGCCCCTCCCGCCGCGGCGATGATTACCTCAATCCCCCGCCCCCGCGCCCCCAGGGCGTACTCCCGCGCCTTTTCCGGGGTGCGGTGGGCTGATATTACATTAACCTCGTGCTTGATGCCTAGCTGGGTAAGTATCTCCATCGTTGGTTGGAGCGCCTCGGCATCCGATTTGGAACCCATGATTACGGCTACTAGTGGCAATCTACCTCACCCCCTGTATCCCCCTCTCCTATCAAGGAGAGGGGGAAGAATATGTAAAGAGAGGCTTCGCCTCTCTAAGACTCTCTCACCTCTATATGGAAGGGCAGAAGCCCTTTTTACCCCTCCCCAGATAAGATTAGCGTCCCTCTTTAATTAAAGCAATATCCTTGCGGTAGTGGCAGCCCTCGAAGTTTATCCGGCCGATATTGTTATATACCTTCTCTCTGGCCTCGGCTATGGTCTTGCCCCTGCCCACCACGGCGAGCACCCGGCCACCGCTGGTCACCACTTTCCCCGATTCCAGTCTGGTCCCGGCGTGAAAGACCATGATATCTTTATCCAAATCGTCCAGCCCGCTGATGGGAAAGCCGGTTTTATAGCTTGCGGGGTAGCCGCCCGAGGCCATTACCACCCCCACGCAGGCGTCCCGGCTCCACTCCACCTTGAGATTACCCAGCTTATTATCATTCACCGCCAGCATAATATCAACCAGGTCGGTCTGGAGCAGGGGCAGGGTAACCTGGGCCTCCGGGTCGCCGAAGCGGGCGTTAAACTCCAACACCCTGGGATTACTATCAGAAATCATCAGTCCCCCGTAGAGGACGCCCCGGTAGGCTCGGCCTTCGTCGTGCATCGCCTTTACCGTCGGCTCCATGATTTTCTCTTTTACCGTTTTGGCCAGGGCGGCGCTCAGGAACGGCGGCGGGCTGTAACTGCCCATGCCGCCGGTATTGGGCCCCCGGTCGCCGTCGAAGGCCGGTTTGTAGTCACAGGCGGAGGTCATCGGGATTATGGTTTGGCCGTCGGTGAAGGCGAAGGTGCTCATCTCTCTGCCGGATAGATACTCCTCGATGATTACCCGGTCACCGGCGGCGCCGAAGGCTTTTGTCTCCATTATCAGGGCGAGGGCTTCGAGGGCTTTGGGGACGGAGTCGGCCAGAATCACCCCCTTGCCCGCCGCCAGCCCGTCGGCTTTGACTACGATAGGGGGCTTCTGTTGCTTGACATAATCTAAGGCTTTATTGTAGTCGGAGAAGCTGGCGCTTTTAGCGCAGGGGATATTATATTTCTGCATCAGCTCCTTGGCGAAGACCTTGCTCGATTCTATCTCGGTAGCCTGCTTTGTGGGGCCGAAAATCTGCAGGCCCCGGATGAGGAACTGGTCGGCGATGCCCTCGGCCAGGGGCGTCTCCGGCCCGACCACGGTCAGGTCGATGTTCTTTTCCGAGGCTATTTTAGCTAGCGCCTCTATATCGTCGGGCTTGATATCCAGGTTCCGGGCAATATGGGCCGTGCCGGCGTTACCCGGAGCCACGTAGATTTCATTGACTTTGGGGCTCTGGGCGAGCTTCCAGACCAGTGTATGCTCTCTGCCCCCACCCCCTATAACCAGTATCTTTATTCTACCCACCCCCCTCAAACTTTCCTTTGGTTAGCTCCCTAATCTTCTGCTCTACGACCTCAATGTCTTCAGGTTCGCTAATATTCCTTCTTGCCCATTTGAAATCTTTTAGGGCCTTTTTATACTGACCTTGTGCTTGATAAGCGAGGCCTCGATTAAAATAAATGTCTACAATAAACGCGGGTTTTAATTTAATTGCTTTATCGTAGTCTGATATAGCTTTTTCGCACTCACCCTTCTCACTATAGGACGTACCCCTGTTGTAAATAGCTTTTGCGTAGTTCTCGTTTAGCTCTATAGCCTTTGTGCAGTCACTTATGGTCTTATCTACGTTGCCTAAATTATCATGTGTTATAGACCTATTGAAATAGTATTTGGCATTCTCGGGGTAAAGTTCAATCGCTTTGTTGAAATCTTTAATAGATTTCTCAAAATCACCAAGCTCGGCATAGACTACACCTCTTTTATCGTAAGCCTCGGCTAATGTAGGTTCCAGTTCAATTGATTTCGAGTAGTCTTCTATAGCCTTCTCAAATTGCATTATATCATCGTATGAGTCCCCCCTAACTACATATGCCACAGAGTCTTTTGGCTTCATTTTGATATGTTTAGCAAACTCAATGATTGCCTCTTCATTCCTGCCTCTTGAAGCTAACGCCAATCCCTTTTCAAGCTGATCTGAAGCAGGTGGGGTTATTGGCGTAACCTTATTAGCCTTAAGGTCTATCCGCCAAGAAGTAAACCTCCTCGGCCCAACATGTCCTATTCCCGTTGTTAGCTTAAATGGTCCGCTACTCTTGTAGTCAGCAGGTGTTTGATAATAATATCCAAATTCATAAACATATGGCTTAAGTTTCTTATATCGCCAACCCCAAAAACCGATGTCATTTTCGTTATGGATAGACCACTTTTCTTTCCAATCTTCAACCAACTTGCCCCACCAGGTTTGTTCGAGTAATATTCTTTCAGCTTCTAGCTCATTATCGATAGGTGACACGCCTTCTCGCGTCTCCAGTTCGCGGAGTTCAACCATCATGCGCCTATAAGTCTCCAAACGAGTAGACAAGTGGGCAGGAGGCGCAATTATGCCAATGTTAGCAGCTATTATTAGTGCTTTATCTCGCTCGTCTAAACCCTCAAACACCTTCCCAATCTTGGCTAGCCATTCTTGCTTCTCTGCGTCTGCCTGTTTGTAAATCTCTTTTATCTTTTTAAGTATTTCAGCGTTTTCCATTTTTGTGATTCCTCCTCCCTCACCCCCACTCTCAGGTTTACATAACACTAGAAACAATTTCTCCTATCTAACTAGCTTTGAATTGTTCCCTGATTTTTTATATCTTCGTTTTATTCCCACTCAATCGTGGACGGAGGCTTGGAGGTTATATCGTAGACGACGCGGTTTACTTCCGGGACTTCGTTGACTATCCGGTTGGAGATGCGGGCCAGGACATCGTAGGGGAGGCGGGACCAGTCGGCGGTCATGGCGTCGTCGCTGGTGACGGCGCGCACCGCCACCAGGTAGCCGTAGGTTCTAAAGTCCCCCATCACCCCCACGCTGCGGACATCGGTAAGTATGGCAAAGCTCTGCCAGAGCTGGCGGTAGAGCTTTGCTTTCTTAATCTCGCTCATCACCACCCAGTCGGCCGCCCGCAGTATCTCCAGCTTCTCTTTAGTCACCTCGCCGATGATGCGGATAGCCAGCCCCGGGCCGGGGAAAGGCTGCCGCCAGACCATCTCTTCGGGCAGGCCCAGCTCCAGCCCCACCTGGCGCACCTCGTCCTTGAACAGGTAGCGCAGCGGCTCCAGCAGCTTTAGCGTCATCCTGGCCGGCAGCCCGCCCACATTATGATGGGACTTTATCTTGGCGGCGGCGGTGCTTCCCGAAGAGGCGCTCTCGATGACATCGGGATAGAGCGTCCCCTGGGCCAGGAAATCCACCTTGCCGATTTTCTTAGCTTCATCCTCAAATACGTTGATAAACTCCTCGCCGATAATCTTCCTCTTGGTCTCGGGGTCGGTCACCCCTTTCAAACGGTCGAGGAAGCGCTCGCTGGCGTCGACGTAGACGATATTCATGCCCATATTGAGGCGGAAGGTATTGAAGGTTCTTTCCACCTCCTCGCGGCGCAGCATGCCGTGGTTGACGAAGATGCAGGTAATCTGGTCGCCGATAGCCCGGTAAATGACAGTGGACACCACCGATGAGTCAACCCCGCCCGATAGGGCGCTGATTACCTTGCCCTTACCCACCTCTTTATGGATTTTGGTAAGACTATCGGTGATGAAGTTGCCCATCGTCCAGTTGCCCTGGCAGCCGCATATGCGGTAGACGAAATTCTTTAAAATAGTCTTGCCTTCGGGGGTGTGGACTACCTCGGGGTGAAACTGGAGGCCGAAGATATTCTTATCGTTGCCGATAGCGGCGAAGGGCGAGTTATCGGTATTAGCCATCACGTTAAAATCGGGCGGCATCGCTTCAATTTTGTCGCCGTGGCTCATCCACACCGGCGTAGACTGGGGCACGTTGGCGAAGAGGGGCGACTCCATCCCGCCCAGGTGAAGCAGGGCGTGCCCGTACTCGCGCTTGGTCCCCGGTGCCACCTGTCCGCCCATCTGGTGTGTGATGACCTGCATCCCGTAGCATATGCCCAGCACAGGCAGGTGGCTCTCGTAGATATAGGACGGCGCCATGGGGGCGTTGGCTTCGTAGACGCTGCCCGGCCCACCGGAAAGGATAAACCCCTTGGGATTCAGGGGCGCTATCTTCTCCCAGGGGGTATCGGGGGAGACCAGTTCGCAGTATACCTGGCACTCGCGCACCCTGCGGGCGATGAGCAGGCTGTACTGCGAACCGAAGTCAAAAACGATGATAGCCTCGTGCTCGCCGCTGGGGACGGCTTCTCTAGCCGCTGCCGGTTGCTCACCGCTTATCTCTTTAGCGATTTCCAGGTAGGTGGAGACTTCGATATCGCCGCTGGTAGCCACACGGCGGCTGGCTTTCGGGGATGGTTTTGATTTTGCTTTGCCCTTGGCCATTTTGTATTGAAAATAGATTACCACTATGCCGGGTGGTTGTCAAAGGATTTATAGCTTGCCAGCCGGGCCGATAGGGAATATAATATTGATATATGATAAAGGGCTATCTTCTCATCAAGCTGGTTCCCGGTCTGGAGTCCAGCGCTTTGTCCCAGATTCGCGCCATTCCCGGCGTCACCGATTTGAACCTGGTTTTCGGGGGCTGGGATGCCATCGCCACTGCTGAATCCAAGAGCCTCTTTGAGCTGTCCCGGATAATCATCAGCGAAGTGCGCAGTGTTCAGGGCGTTCAGGATACGTCTACGCTGGTGCAGGGCGAACTTTAGGCGGCTTTTTGGCCGGATAGGGACAGGGCCAGCGTGACCGCTGGTTCGTTTTTATTTATGGCTAATATTACTAATATCACTCGTACTGGCATTGATTTTTTCTAATGTCTTGTTGTATTATCAAACCTACAATCGGGCAATCGGGGTGCTAAAAGGAGGGCAAAATGAATGTTCGTGATATCATGACCACCAATGTAGTCACTATTCCCAGCAATACCAGCCTTGCTGATGCCAAGCGGATAATGGAGGCGCACCGCATCCGCCGGCTGCCGGTGGTGGACAAGGGAAAGCTGGTTGGTATTGTGACCGAACACAGGTTGGAAAGCGTGTCTCCATCTAAAGCCACCTCTCTCAGTGTCTGGGAGCTGAGCTACCTTCTGGAGAAGACCACGGTGAAGGAAATTATGGAGCGGGACGTGATAACCTGCTCGCCGGATATGAGTGCTGAGGAGTCACTAGCTGTGGCCCAAGGTAACAAAGTGGGGGCACTGGTGGTGGTTGAAGATGGCAGGGTGGTTGGCATATCCACCACCAATGACTTCTTCTACAAGATTGTCAATCCCATTCTCGGTATAGGTGAGCCTGGCAGCCGCATTGAGGTTACTGGCGGTGGTGAGGGTAAGGCGCTGGAAGAAATAATCTCTACGGTAAATAAGCTCGGGTTGGAGATTACCACCGTCCACATCGAGCAGTTACCTGGGGCGAAAGTAAAGGATGTCTGTGTTCATGTTAATAATGGAGATATCAAGAAGCTTGTTGCTGAGCTGAAGGCTAAGGGATACAAGTTAAGCGTCAGGCGGCGCTAGGCCTGGTAGTTTAAAGAGCCGCCAGCTTCTCCTTTAGTTCGGAGAGCTGCCTTAAGTGTGATTTTTCCTCGGCGATTATATTATCTACCGTCGCCTGCGCCCTCTGGGGCATTAGCTCTTTCATCTCGTAGTAAAATAGTATCGAGTCCTTTTCAGCCCGGATAGCCAGTTCCAGGGCGGCGGTATCGCTCTCGGCCTGGGCCGCCATTTCGCTGGTGACCAGGTCGTCGCTGAAAACAGCGCTGTCAACCAGCGCCCTGAGATAGGCGGTATACTGCCCGCTCTCATCGGTGGGAACCTGGAATTTATCGGCTCCCTCCAGCATAGCCTTAAAGGCCTCGACGTGGCCCCGCTCCATATCTGCCAGGTAGTTAAAGACCTCGCGGGCGGCTTCGTTCTGGGTTGACTTGGCCATGACATCGTAGAAGACAATACCCCGCTCCTCAATCCCGATGGCGATATTAATCAGCTCACTGCCGGAAAAAGAGATTGACATTTGGTCGTTGCCCCCCTTCTTAAATATAGGTCAGGCTACTTTTCTTCTTCTTTAAGCAGGTCGGTAAATACGTCGGTGTGGTAGATTTCGTGGTCCCTTATGCGAATCAGCAGTGCTTTAAGGCCGGGGTCTTTTACCTTCTTGGCGGCTTTGTCGTAGGCCTCGGCCACTTTCTTCTCTATCTTGATGTCGGCCCGCAGCATATCGGCGGTCTTCTTGGAGCGGTCGACTTCGGAATGCTCGATTCGGGGGCGGCTGCCGCCGTCGATTATCTCCTCGGCCAGCCAGCCCAGGTGCTGCATCTCGTTGATGGCCTGGTCTTCCAGCTCCTTCCTGGCCTCGGCATTGGGCGATAGGTATGATTGAAGCAGGTACTGGAGGATGACGGTGTACTCGTGCTCGATGCCCCAGTTAAGCACCTCGGTGACCTCGTCCTTTTTGTCACCCCGGTGGTCGGTAGACCCCTCCTTCCTGGCTTTATCCACGAAATGGACGAAATCACCCCGGTGGGACTCTTCGTCGGAGAGGATACGCTTGAGCAGCCTTTTTATCTTGGGGTCGTCGATAACCTTGATGTGCTCCTTGTAGAGCTTAATGGCGTCGTCTTCCTGCAGTATGTCGTTGCTCATCCAGTCCGGCACCGCCTTACCCCCCGTCCGCATCACCCCCCGTTCCAGGCTGGGGGTGCCGCCCAGCTCGACGATTGTCTCGGCCAGCCAGTCCAGGTGGCGCATCTCCTCCCGGGCCATAGCCTCAATCTCGCAGGACATCTCGCCCTCGCCTATGGCGTAGGCGTGGCTCAGGTACTGGATGATGGCGGCGTGCTCCCCCTCGATGTCCTGGTTAAGCATCTCGATGATTTTCTGCTTGTCCATGGCTCCCTCCGCTTAATTATTTCTGTCGGAAGTATGACCTGGTCATCCGTACAATCCACCCCCAGTGCAGGATGACATGTACCAATACTATAACCACCAGGGCGACGGCTGTCCAGTCATGGAGGACAATCCAGCTATCTCTTGGCCAGATAAAGGTGCTGTCAGCGCCTCTGCCCCCCATATAGCCCCGCGGCAGCACCACCCACAGGATAAAGCCGGTTATCCCCTGGAACAGGGCAAACACCGCCATAATGAAGGCTAAGAGATAGTTCCTGGTCGCCTTTCTCATTCATTATCTCTATTCAGTATTCAAGCGGGCAGGCTGTCGGCCAGCTCACCGCCCTTGGCTGACAGCTCGTACTGCTCGCCCTTTTGACTGACCAGGCCGGCCTGGGCCAGCTCACGCAGCCCGCTCCTCACCCGGAACAGGGGCAGGCCGGCGCTCTGGGAAACCTCTTCCGCCGAACCAGCCGTGGCTTTAAGGGCACGGAGCATCTTGGCCCCGGACACAGTCGGTTTACCGTCAGGGCTAATGCAAGCCATATTCGCCTCCTATATTATTACAGCTTTTTCTGACAGAGGTACCAGTCAACGCACTCGTACCCCTCTTTGAGCCTCTGCTCGGCCATCTCCTGGGTGTTGGGCGGGGGCACCACCACCTTATCCCCCGGCCTCCAGTTAGCCGGCGTGGCCACGCCGTTGGCATCGGTGGTCTGCAGGGCGTCGATGATGTGCACTATCTCGTCCATATTCCGGCCGGTGGTCAGCGGGTAGTAGAGTATGGTGCGTATAACCTGCTTATCGTCGATGATGAAAACGCACCTGACCGTCTCCGTCTTGCTCTGGCCGGGGTGAATCATGCCGTAGGCCGTGGAGACTTCTTTATTCAGGTCGGCTATAATGGGGAAAGGTATCTTGACGCCAGTTTTCTCTTCCACATTGCGCGCCCAGGCGATGTGCGAGGAGACGCTGTCGACGCTCAAGCCCAGCAGTTCCACCCCCCGCTTCTGCAGTTCGGGGTAGATTTTGGCAAAGGCGATAAACTCGGTGGTGCATACCGGGGTGAAATCGGCCGGATGGGAAAACAGGATAAGCCAGCTATCCTTGTAGTCCTCCAGCTTGAGCGGCCCCTGGGTGGTCACCACCTCGAAGGGCGGTGCCGGCTGCCCCAGACGGGGCAGACTGATTACCTGCTCTTTAACCTCTTCCATTTTGTTTATACCTCCTTGATTTTTTATAAAAAAGGGTTATACAAAGCCCTCGGCTTTATGCTTTTTAGCGATGGTATCGGCCAGACTATCCAGTGCCTTGAAATCAGCTTCCTTCGGAAAGCCCTTGCTCAACACCGGCTCCAGTATCTCTACCTTCAGGTTGGGAATCATCGCTGCCAGCTGCTCCACTGCTTTACCTCCCCACCCGTAGGAGCCGATGATGGAGACGAATTTCAAGTTGGGTCTCAGTGCATTCGCCAGGATGGCAGCATAGGCAACGTTCGGATGCGGACCCGCCAGAACAGTAGGTGTCCCGATAACAACCGTGGCTGCATCCACCAGCGCCATTGCCAGCTTGCCGATGTCAGTTACAGCGAGGTCAAACTGTTTCACCGTCACGCCTTTTTCAGCCAGAGCTCCGACAAGGTATTCAACCATCTGGCGGGTACTGCCGTGCATCGAGATATAGGGTAATACCACGATATTTTTGGGCTTATCGAATGCCCAGCTATTGTACGCTTTGATGATAAAATCCGGTTTGTCGTGCATCGGCCCGTGGCTGGGGGCGATGATGTCAATTTTGTAGTCCTTTACCTTCTCCAGGTTTTTCTGAATAGTGGTGCGGAAGGGCATCATGATTTCGGCGTAGTATCTCTTGGCTGCCTCGTAGACCTGCCCTTTGTCGGTTACATAGAGGTCGGTGGTGGCCAGGTGGGAGCCGAAGAAGTCGCAGGGAAACAGGACTTTGTCCTCTTTGAGGTAGGTGAGCATGGTCTCGGGCCAGTGCACCCAGGGGGCGTGGATGAACTCCAGCGTCCGGTCCCCCAGCGAAATAGTCTCCTTATCACCTACGGTTTTAAACTTCGCCTCCGGGACCATAAGCAGGTCGATGAGCATGTCTTTACACTTGGGCGTACAGACCACTTTAGCTTCGGGGTATTTCTCCAGGACCTGGGGAATGGTGCCTGAGTGGTCCTGCTCGGCGTGGTTGGCGATGACATAGTCTATACTCTTGACCTTAAGCTCATCCAGGTGTCGGAGCAGTATGTCCTGGGTGGGCGGGTCAACGGTATCGATAAGGGCTGTTTTCTGGCTGCCCTTAATCAGGTAGGCGTTATAGCTGGTGCCGTCGGGCAGCGGGATAAGGGCGTCGAACAGCCGCCGATCCCAGTCGATAGCCCCCACCCAGTAGACCCCCTGCTTTATCTCTCTTGGTTTCATCTTTTTAGTCCTTTCTAAAGCGCTTGGCTACTTTTTATCCTTTCCCATTAACTCTTCCCACTTTTCCTTCCCCAGGCATTGGGGCGCTGAGGCGCACCACTCAATACAGGAGGGCACCCTCTCCTTGTAGACATACTTCTTGCACTTGGGGCACTTCACCCTTATTTCGTCGGAGAATATTTCCACCTCGGCGCCGCAGTTGGGGCACTTATGCACCGATACCCGCAGGTTTCTCATATCCTGCCCGGGACATTTGCTATCCATAACCGGCTATTCCTCTACTTTTTCAAACTGGCTTTTATCCGCCCCGCAGATGGGGCAGACCCAGTCATCGGGCAATTCCTCAAAGGGTGTTCCCGGCGTTACCCCGCCCTCGGGGTCGCCCAGCTCGGGGTCGTAGACGTAGTCGCAGACGCTGCACTTGTATTTGGCCATTTTAGCTGCCACCTCCTTCATATCCTTGTGATAGCTGGGGGCGGTCTTGGGGGTAGTGCCCCGCTTGACCAGGTGGTAGTAGGCATAGGTCATGGGCTCGCCCTCACTCAGAATCTCGGCCCCCGCCAGCTCCCCGACGAAAATGGTGTGTGTGCCCACATCCAGTTCTTTGCTTACTTTAACCTCCAGAAAGGCCAGGGCGTGGTCGGTAACTATAGGCGCCCCGGTCTCACCCATTATATAATTAAGGTCTTTAAGCTTGTCTGCCTCCCGCCCCGACTTGAAGCCGAAGTGACCGATAAAGGCCAGCGGTGTGTCTTTAGTCAGGACGGAAGCGGCAAATACCCTGCTTTCTTTAATAAACTCATGGGTCAGGTTTTCTTTATTAATAATCACGCCGATAACCGGCGGTTCGGCGGTTACCTGAGTCACCGTGTTGGCCACCTGCCCGTTGAAGCGCCCGTCATTTTTCGAGCAGACGATATAAAGACCGTAGCCTATGGTATGCAGCGCGCTGGTGTTCATCTTTAACCTCTCTTACATTCCTTGAGCTGGCTTAAAGGCCAGCTTCTCATTTAGATTTAGCTTTCCTGACGTAGGCCTTGTATTCCCCCTTCTCCTCCTCAATCCCCAGCAGCTCATTGCCGGTGGTGCTGCACCAGGCGGGCATATCCTCTTTTATCCCCTCGTCGTCAGCCAGGACTTCCAGCACCTGCCCCGGCTTCAGCTCCTCGAGTTTTTTGGCAGTGTTATAAATGGGCATGGGACAATAGAGCCCGATGCAGTCCAGAGTGGCGTCCGCTTTCATAGCCCTGCCTCCTTAAACAAACAGATTGACCCTTCCATCTTTAGCCTCGGCCAGATAGGCGGCCACACCGCCGAAGCTGTCCACTTCGGGGATGAAGGCTTCCTTGGAGAGTCCCATAACTCCCATGGTGTTGGTGCAGGCGATAAATTTAACCCCCGCCTCCTTGGCGGTAGCTATCAACTCATCAACAGAGGGGAACCTGGCGTCCCGCATCAGCTTACTCATCATCCACTTGCCCAGGCCGAGCATATGAAATCGGGACAGGGGCAATCTATGCGAGCCGCCGCGGTTCATAAAGTTGAGCATCTTTCTCATCATCCCCCGGCTCTTGATTGAGCCCTCGTTTTTCTTGATGATATTCAAGCCCCAGAAGGTGAAGAACATGCTCACCTCCATCCCCATAGAGGTGGCGCCGATAGCGATGTTAAAGGCGGCCATAGCTTTGTCCATCTCCCCGCTGAAGACTACCAGTGTAACCTTCTCCGCCATGGTAACTCCTATTTATCCTCCAGCTTACCCCCGCACTGGGGACAGGTCTCGGCTTCCCTGGGCACGGCTATCTGGCACTGGCTGCAGTAGCGCAGGGTCACCCCGCAGGGCTGGCAGTAGGGTAACATGGCCAGCATAATCTCCTCCTCGCAGTAGGGGCAGAAACGCTTTTTTTCTACCGATATCGGCTCTTTGCTCCCTTTACTCTCTTTCATTTCTTTCCCCCTTTTTGGCTCTTGGCCGCCTTGCCCTGCTTCTTCAGGTAGTTATCGATAGCCTTATTCAGGGCCTGGGCGCCCAGGTTAGAGCAGTGGTACTTGTTCTTGGGCAGCCCCTTCAGCTCCTTGGCCACCAGCGCCGGTGTTATCTTCTTGGCCTCTTCCAGGGTCTTACCCATAGCCATCTCGCTGACCATGCTGGAAACGGCGATGGCGGCGCCGCAGCCGAAGGTCTTGTACTTGACGTCGCTGATGTGGTTATCATTGACCTTGATGTAGAAGGTCATCATGTCCCCGCAGACGGGGTTACCCACCTCACCCACGCCGTCGGCATTCTCTATCTCGCCCACATTGCGGGGGCTCATGAAGTGCTCCATCACTTTTTCATTGTAAACCGGCATCTTATTTCTTCCCCCCTTTCTGCTCTTTGAGGAATTTGGCATATAGCGGTGACATCTGCCGCAGCTTGTCCACGATGGGCGGCATTGTTTCTAATACATAGTCAACATCCCCCACGGTGCTGTCCAGCCCAAAGCTGAAGAGGAGCGACCCCTGAGCTATCTCGTGAGGAATCCCCATGGCGATGAGGACATGGGAGGCCTTAAGCGCCCGGGAGGTGCAGGCCGAGCCGCTGGAGACGGCTATTCCCTGGCTATTTAAGAGCATGAGCATGGCCTCCCCCTCGATGAACTCGACACAGAAGCTGGCATGACCGGGCAGGCGCCGGGTGGGGTGTCCGGTTACGGTCACGTGCTCTATTCGATTGGGCAGTTCGGCTATTAGCCTGTCACGCAGGGTGGAGAGGTGTTTTGCCCTGGCTCCCATCCCGGTTTTAGCCAGTTCGGCCGCTTTTCCCAACCCTACGATGGCCGGCACATCCTCGGTTCCCGCTCTTCTTCCCTCCTCCTGCACCCCACCGTCGAGGAAGGGGATAATGCGTACCCCCTTCTTTAGCCAGAGGGCGCCGGCGCCTTTAGGCCCGTAGAACTGGTTACCGGCCAGGCTCAGGGCATCCACCCCCAGTCCCCTCACATCTATGGGTATCGTGCCGGCGGTGGCCACGGCGTCGGTGTGAAAGATAGCCCCGCTTTCTTTCACCACCCCGGCTATCTCTTTAATCGGCTCAATGGTGCCCACCTCGTTATTGGCGTGCGTGATGGAGACGAGGACGGTGTCCTTCCTCAGGCTTCGGGCGACTTTATCGGGGTCTACTATTCCGTGCTTGTCCACCGGCACCTCGGTCACCTCAAAGCCCAACTTCTCCAGGGTTTTGGCCGAGTGCAGTACCGAGAAGTGCTCGATAGCCGAAACGACGATATGCTTGCCTTTAGACTGCTGGGCCATAGCCAGCCCTTTAATAGCGGAGTTATTTGATTCGGTGCCGCTGGCGGTGAAGATAATCTCCTCCGCCTCTCCCCCGATGAGATCGGCAACCTTGCCCCGCGCCTCCTCCACCGCTTCCCGGGCTTTATCCCCCCAATCGTGCAGGGACTGGACATTGCCGTAGGCGTCCCTGAAATAGGGCAGCATGGCCTCGAGCACCTCGGGCAGTACCGGGGTGGTGGCAACGTAGTCCAGGTAAACCTCTCTCATCTACTACCTCCAGACTGGTTATTTAACCCCCGTCCAGGGAGGGATGTTCCTTCAAGACGAACCAGGCGGCGGGGTCTTTGAGGTATTCGTAGTAGTCGAGTAGAATCAGGTGGTGCTCCTTCTCCTGGGCGGACAGGGCCTGGTAAAATATTCTCTCGGCGTCATAGGTGGCCGTCTGCTCCTGCTGCCTGTAGAAATCGTAGGTCTCGTTCTCCATATCCATGGCTTTCTTGACCACGTCGAGCTCGCTGGCCGCCGCCTTGGCCTTGGAGCCTCCTTGACCGGCGGCCCGGGCGAATATAGTTCTCAGGCTTCGCCCGCCGTCCGGCTCAAAATCGGTTTTGGGCCAGTCTTTTTCCTTGCGTATGGCGTTATATATCTGCTCGAACTTCTGGCGGTGGGTATCCTCTTCCGCCGCCAGCGTTTTGAGCAGCTTCTTGCCCAGCTCGTTACCGCTCTGCTGGCTGGCTTTCAGATAGTATGCCTTGCCGTCGATTTCCATCTGGATGGCAGTCTGGAGTGCTTTCAGGGTCCTGTCCTGCTCGCTTCCGGTTGTCATAGACTTTACCTCTGCCGGTTTAATTGCGCCAAAACTTCTCGCCCGCCCCGGCTGCTGCTACTATGATACACAATAAACAGTGACAAAATCATAAAATCAGGGGGAATAAATCTTACAAAGTTATCACATTTCGCCGTTTGGCTAGAGCTCTATCAGTATCTGGGCCACCAGTTTACTCATGAAGGCTTTACCTCATCGGCCTCATTTTACTGACGCCCACGATTAATTTTAGTATAACTCAGTATCTGCACTGATTTCTACAGGTTTCTACATATTTCGACATATTTTGGCTGGAGTCATAGGTAAAAGGTACTGCGGGAGAAATATTGACATGTTGGCAGGTGATGGGCTATTCTCGTTATAGGTATAAGCCGCGTGAGGGTTAAACCTGGAGGTATGAACTGTGGCTGATAATGATACCGAAGAAGCCAAGAAAGAAATAGAGCGGCTAGCCAGAGAGCAGGCTAAGAAAGAAGCCGGAGAAGCCAGGCAGTCCAAGAAAGACGTAGAGCGCCTGGCTAAAGAAAAAGCGAAGAAAAAGGCTGAAGATGAGAAAAGGTCTAAACAAGCTGAAGCCAAGGCGAAGAAAGAAGCCGAAAAGTTAGCCAAAGAGCAGGCCAAGAAAGAAGCCGGAGAAGCCAAGCAGGCTAAAAAAGAAGCCGATAGCCTGGCCAAGGAGCAGGCTCAGCAGGTGAAGAAAGAACCGGCGCCGGATGTTAGCTCAGCCACTTACGAGGGCAAATACCAGCTGGTTTTGCCGTCGTCAATCGGTTTTAAGCAGGTAAAACAATTTACCCAGCACCTGGCGGGAATAGAAGGCGTGGAGGTAGTCTGGACTGGCGGCTCGCTGGATGAAGGCACCTTAATCACTGTTTCAGTAGCGCAAGCGACACCCCTGGCCCGAATACTCAGTGAGATGCCGATGGTGGGAGGGGTTGAGGTCAAGGGGGAGAAGATTACAGTTACGCTTAAGGATTCTGCTTAAGCAGCTATAGACCCCGGCGCTATCCGCTTATTCGGCCGGATGCGGGTACCCTGAGCCAGTTTGTTATTTTTGCCCACCACCACCTTATCTCCCAGGACGCAATTATCCGTAACCTGGCTTGCCTCATGAATCTGGCAGTGGTCGGCAGCTATACAGTTTCTCAGTATAGCCCTTTTGCCTGCCCTGACATTGTTCCACAATACCGCCCCTTCTATGCTAGCTCCTTCGGCTATTTCGCATTCCGGCCCCAAAACGGCCGGCCCCTTTATCTTTACCCCCCGCCCGATGACGCACCCCTCCCCGATGAGCGCCGGGGCTTCAATCTCAGCCGAGGGGTCAATCCGGCTCCCGCCGCCTATTTGAACACCGCCGGTGGTATTGAACAGGGAGGGGGCTTTACCCAGCAGCAGGTCATGGTTCAAGCGCAGGTATTTCTCCGGGGTTCCCATATCCAGCCAGTAAGCCGTAGAAGAATAGGCGTACATTGCCTCCCCCCGGGCTAAAAGTTGTTGAAATGTCTCTCTCTCAATACTGACTGTCTTCCCGGGCGGTATCCGAGCCAGGATATCGGGCTCCAGGACATAGATACCGGCATTTATCATATTGGTGGTTACTTCCTCCCAGCCGGGCTTTTCCAGGAAACGGGTAATTCTACCCCCGGCGTCGGTTTCTATCAGGCCGTAGGCGGTGGGGTCATCCACCGGCGTAACAGCGATAGTTGCCGCCGCCGTGTTTTCCCGATGGAAATCTATCATGGCCGTAATATCCAGGTCGGTAAAAATATCGCCGTTTAGCATTAGGAAGGTCTCATCCAGATACCTTTCGGCATTCTTCACAGCGCCGGCGGTTCCCAGCGGCTCCTCCTCGATGAGGTAAGAAAGGTGCACGCCTGTTTTAACACCGTCACCGAAGTAGTCCTTGATATGGTGAGGCAGGTAGCTCATAGCCAGGATAATATCGGTTATACCGTGCCCCTTGAGGTAGCCCAGCAGGTGCTCCAAGAAGGGTTTATTCAGCACAGGCACCATAGCCTTGGTAGTGTTGCAGGTCAGGGGGCGCAGCCGGGTGCCTTCTCCCCCCACCAGGATAACCGCTTTCATCGCTTGCCTTCTCTCCGCCTTAGAAAAATCTTATAGTGCCGCCCTCCCCCTGTCAAGAGGGCGTAATTATTGACATTTAACAGCCGATGTATTAATCTTCAAAAGGATATTCCAACTGCTAACCACGCTTGAAATCAGCCTGACGAGATTAAAGGGGAAGTTCTTTGCCTCTGTCGCTTCAGGGAAAGGTAGCCATCATCACCGGCTCCACGGCCGGTATCGGCAAAGCCGGCGCTATCGGCTTTGCCCGGGAAGGGGCTAAGGTCGTCGTCAGCGGCCGCAACCGCCAGCGGGGCGAAGCGGTGGTGGACGCCATCAAAAAGCAGGGCGGTGAGGCAAGTTTCATTCCCGCCGATATGCTGGCGGTGGCTGAGATTGAGCGCCTGATTGAAAAAGCCGTTAATACCTACGGCCGGCTGGACGTCTTCTGGCACAACGCCGGCATTGTCGGCCCCGATAATGTCGAAGATATAACCGAAGAGGTATACGATAATGCGCTGGCGGTGCACCTCAAGGCCGCCGTCTTCGGGGCCAAGTTCGCTGTTCCCCAGATACGCAAGGTCGGAGGCGGCTCCATTCTGTTCACCAGCTCGGTCGCCGGCTTGAAGCAGGCCAGCTACTCCATGACCTACTCCCTGGCAAAGACCGGCCTGGTGATGCTGGCCAAGAAGCTGGCGGTAGATTTAGCCGGGGACAATATCCGGGTCAACTGTGTCTGTCCCGGCAGGGTGGAAACCGAGATGAGGATAGCCATCGCCGGGGAGAAAGCCAAGGAACTGGGCATCAGCCCGGAGGAGTGGGTAAAGAGGGATATTCAGCGCATACCCCTGGGCCGGTATGTCACCGAGCAGGAGGTAATTGAGGCAGCGCTGTTCCTCGTCTCTGACAAAGCCGCTTCGATTACCGGCGTTGCTCTCCCCATCGACGGCGGCTTTCTGGCGGTATAAAGCTTTTTAAATAATAAATAATTAATAGCAAGGAGGGTTAATATGGGAAGATTAGACAACAGGGTGGCCATCGTCACCGGTGGCGCCAAGGGGCTGGGCAAAGCCTTTTGCTTCGCCCTGGCAAAGGAAGGGGCCAAGGTAGTGATGGCGGCGCACCGCATGGACGAGGAATCGACCAAGGCGGTCAAGGAGATAGAAGCCATGGGCGGCATCGGGGTCACCGTTGATGTCACCGATGAAAAATCGACGTTGCAAATGGCTGAGGAGACCGCCAAGAAGTTCGGCCGCATCGATATTCTGGTCAACAACGCCGCTTTCTACTACGGCGTGGGCCGGCAGCTTTTCCACGAGGTTTCGTCGGAAGACTGGGACCGGGCACTGGCGGTAGGCGCCAAGGGCGCCTGGCTCTGCGCCAGGGCGGTATTCCCCCACATGAAAAAGCAGGAGAAGGGCAAGATTATCAACCTCTCCTCGGAGGTAGCCTTCTCCCCCACCAAGGGCATGATTCACTATGTCACCTCCAAGGCGGCCGTCATCGGTATCACCCGCGTCCTGGCCGGCGAGCTGGGGCAGTATAATATCTGCGTCAACGCCGTCGCCCCCGGCTTCACCGATACTCCGGCCAGCTGGACCATCGGCAACGTGGCTAAGTTCGACGTAGGCTCTATCCCGCTGGGTCGCATCGGCGTGCCGGAGGACATAGTCGGTGCCGTTATCTTCTTTGCCAGCGACGACAGCGACTTCATCAGCGGCCAGACACTGCTGGTTAATGGCGCCCGCCGGGTAAACTAGAAGGAGGTTAAAATGGGAATATTAGATAATAAGGTAGCTATTGTCACCGGTGGCAGCCGGGGACTGGGCAAAGTCTACTGCCTGAGGCTGGCCGAGGAAGGGGCCAGGGTAGTGGTGGCTGATATCCTGGAGAAGGAGGCGCAGGCGGTAGTCGATGAAATCAAGGCCGCCGGCGGCCAGGCCATAGCCGTAAAAACCGATGTCACCTCCGAGGAAGAGACCGTGCGCATGGCCGAGGAGACGGTCAAGAAATTCGGCAGCATCGATGTCCTGATCAACAACGCCGGCTACTACTACGGCATGGTGAGGCAGCCCTTTTACGAGGTGCCTGTGGAAGAGTGGGACAAGGCGATGCTGATTAACGCCAAGGGAAACTGGCTCTGCGCCAGGGCGGTATTCCCCCAGATGAAAAAACAGAACAAAGGCAAGATTCTCAATATCGCCTCCGAGGCCTGTTTTGCCCCTACTAAAGGTTTTATTCACTACACCGCTTCCAAGTGGGCGGCTATCGGCCTCACCCGCGTCCTGGCCGGCGAGCTGGGGCAGTATAACATCTGCGTCAATATCATCGCCCCCGGCGTCATTGATACCGAAGCCACCGCCACCTACCTTGACTTCGAAAAGATGAACACCAGCTCCGTGCCCATGGGGCGTTTCGGCAAACCCGATGACGTGGTCGGTGCCGTTGTCTTCTTCGCCAGCGATGACAGTGACTTTATCAGTGGTCAATCACTGCTCATTGACGGCGCCCGCCGGGTGAACTAGAGGCTAAATAATTTACGCCGACCAGTGGCGCTGTGCTATAATAGGGTCGGCAAAATAGTGATATAAAAAACTAAGGAGGACAAGAAGATGCCCTGGACTTGGAATCTGCATACCAGAGAATTCTGGCCCCAGCGGGACCTTAAGAAATACCCGCTGTGGTTTGTAAACCTTGGTCACAGCTACCCGGCGTGGACCCCGCTATTTAACTGGATGTGGTGTTTCCCCCTGGCCCACGGTCTCGTCTATGGTATTAATGAGTCCTCGATACCCACCATCAGGGGCAGCGAGACTCGCAATATAGACGGGTGCGCCCTGGCCAGCTCCCTAAGGATTAGCGACGAGGCTGAGATTGCCGAAAGGCAGAAGAAGTTCAAAAAGTTCATAACGGAAACCTACGCTCCCAAGGGAGACAAGCTCTATAAAGATATGGAGAACGAGCTGATAGAGCTGTGCAAAAAATTCAGGACTTATGATTACGCAAATGCAACTCAGTACGACCTGTACCTGCTCTTCCGGGAAGCGGTGCAGATGCTCTACCGGGAATGGGAGACCCATTTCCATTTGATATATCCTGTTTATGAAGCCTACTGGCATTGTAACGAGATTGTCGAGGAATACGCCGGGATAAAGGAGTTTTCCCCCGCCTGGCACCGTATAGTCCGCGGCTATGATAACGACCTCTTTGTTCAGGACAAAGCGCTCTGGGGACTGCGCACCCGTGCCCTGCAGCTCAAGATAGCCGATGTCTTCACCGAGAATGCGGCGGCTGATGTCATCCCCGCCCTCAAGAAGATGGCGGCGGGTAAGGAGTGGCTGGAGAAAGACCTAAACGAATTCATGATAGTAAAAGGCTATGGCTGGCGCTCGCCGCGGATGATGGAGTTCATCGTTCCCTCGTGGTGGGAAGACCCCACTCCGGCTATCGCTCACATCCAGCAGTACCTCGCCCTGTCCAAAGATATCAATGCCCCCTTCCCGCTGGATAGTATCCGGCCCCGCCTGGTCAAGGAGCGGGAACAGTTAACCCGCGAGCTTATCGACAAGGTAAAGTCGAGCGGTTACAAGGATATGGACTGGTTCCTGGCCACCCTTAATGTAGCCCAGAGGTCAAGCGCTTTCAGTGAGAGCCATGACGTCGCCTGGGAGCAGGGTTGCCATACCACCTTCCGCTACTGCGTAAGGAAGATTGGAGAGTCGCTGGTAAGGTTCGGCACCATTGAAGACCCCGATGATATGTTCCTCTTTATCCCCGAGGAGCTGGAGCTGTTTATAATCTTCCCCGACTCATACGAAATCAAGGATATTGTCGCCGAACGAAAGAACACCTGGACGGCCCAGAAGGAATTCAAGTCGCGCTCGCATATTGTTACCGCCGGGTCGTTAACACCGGAAGACATAAACAAGCATATAGTCTCGGCTCACGATGCCATAGTGGCCAAGGTTGTGGCCGGGGATGCCCCTGTCCAAAGGCCGGAGACCGGCGCCATCCTGTTCGGCCTCTGCGGCAGTCCGGCGGGCACCGTTGAAGGCAGGGCCCACCTGGTGGTAACCAACGAGGATATTCTGACTACCCAGCCGGGCGATATCATAGTCTGCCCGGGGATGTCTTCAGGATGGACGCCGATATTGCCGCTGGCCAAGGGTATGGTCACCAGCGGCGGCGGCTCCTTAAGCCATGCCTGCATTCACTGCCGTGAGTATGATATCCCACTGGTCTCGAACACGGGCAAAGCCACCCTGGTTATTCAGGAAGGCGAAAAGATTAAGGTTGACGCCGATGAGGGGCTGGTCTTCCGGGTAAAATAGGCCGGTAGACGAACAGATATGAGCGTGAGACTGAAACTGCCGCCTATCTTGCAGGAATTCAGCGGCGGTGTTGAGACGCTTGAGGTGAGTGGGCGGACGGTGGCTGAGTGCCTTGAAGAGCTTGAGGCGCAATTCCCCGGCATCAAAGAAGTCCTGTTAGACAGGCAGGGTAAGCTGTTGCGCGCCTTTGGCGTCTATCTCAATAACGATGGCCTTCACCCCGTGGAGCTGGATACGCCGGTGCAGGGCGGTGACGAGATTGTCATCCTGAACTTTCTTATGGGAGGTTAGCCGCCACCGGGTAATATTAACTTTGGAGGGTATTATGAGTAGTTACAATGGCAGGCTGATAAGGCTAAATCTAACTACCGGCAAGAGCCAGGTCGAGGAAATCCCCCAGAAATGGATGAAGGATTATCTCGGCGGGCGGGGCATTGGTGTCAGGTACCTCTACGAAGAGCTTAAGCCCGGTGTGGAGCCCCTGTCACCGGACAACAAGGTAATATTGATGATGGGCCCCCTCGGCGCCACCACCGCCATGTCGGTCTCCCGGATGGCGCTGGTAACCAAGAGCCCGCTTACCGGGGCCGTAGCCAAATCAATCATGGGCGGCAGCTTCGGCGCCTTCCTCAAGTTCGCCGGCTACGATGGCATTATCGTTGAAGGTGAATCAGCCAAACCGGTATATCTCCATATTGATAAAGATGGAATCCATCTCCTGGATGCCGCCGAGCTCTGGGGTTTGGATACCCAGCAGACGCAGCAGAAACTGCGCGAAAAGCATGGCAAATCAACCCAGGTGGCCTGTATTGGCCCGGCGGGAGAGAAGCTGGTCCGCTACGCCGTTCTTATCAGCGACCTTCGTGTTGGCGGGCGCACCGGAGTCGGCGCGGTGCTGGGCGCCAAGAAAATAAAAGGCTTCGCCGTCAACTCGTCAGGGCCTTTAAGCCTGCACGACGCCGATGGTTTCAAAAAGCTGACCAGGGAAATTATTGAAGGCTTAAAGACCAGCCCGGGACGAATCAATATGAGCGACTTCGGCACCTCTTATCTAACACTGGGCTTCGAGAAGGTGGGCATCTTCCCGGTAAAGAATTTCCAGGAGGGGCACCTTGAGGATGTGGAAAAGATAGGCGATGAAGCCCTGGCCAGCATAAAGACCAAAAACGACGGCTGCTACGGCTGCATGACCAAGTGCGGCCAGGTGCGCCAGGTCACCGGGGGCACCTATGACGGTGCCGTCAGCGAAGGCCCCGACTATGAGACCATCTGGTCGCTGGGGGGCAATCTGGCCAACACCGATAAGGACTCGCTGATAGCCGCCGACTCCCTCTGTGACAGGCTCGGCATAGATACCGTCAGCGCCGGCAATACCATCGGCTTTGCCTACGAGCTATACCAGAGGGGCATTATCACCAAGAAAGATACTGACGGGCTTGAGCTTAACTGGGGCGATGCTGCCGCCATGATGGCGCTGCTGGAGAAAATCGGCAGCCGCGAGGGGTTTGGCAAGCTCCTCGGTGAAGGCACCAAACGGGCCGCTGAGCAGATTGGCAAGGGCGCTGAAGACTACGCCATCCAGGTCAAGGGCCTTGAGCTTCCCGGCTACGAGCCACGGGCCGTCAAGGGCTACGGGCTTGTTTTTGCCACCTCCAACATAGGTGCCCAGCACATGTACGGCCGTCCCCGGGACGAGCTTTCCGGGAAGAAGGACAGGCTCACCGAGGTGGACAAGGGGAAAGATATCGCTGTCGCTGAGTCATCGCAGGCGACGCAGGACGCTGTTATTCAATGCAGCTTTACTCCCGCCGTCGGCTTTAATGCCCAGCAGCGCAGCGAGTTGCTGGTAATGGCTACCGGCTTTAAGGAGTTTGCTGACCCCGCCTACGTGGAAAAGATAGGGGAAAGGATTCTCTGCCTGGAGCGCTGCTTTAATGTCCGTGATGGCTTTGACCGCAAGGACGACACCCTCCCCAAGAGGATGCTCACCGAGCCGCTGGCTAATGCCGGCCCGGCTACGGGGCAGGTAGTCAAGAACCTCGATGGCCTCCTCGACGAGTATTATGATGCCCTCGGCTACACCCGCCAGGGCATACCCTCGGAGGCAAAGCTAAAGGAGCTGGGGCTGGACTGGGTGGTGGCCGACATCGAGAAATTCAATAAATAGACCTTAGAGCCAGAGAGAAGATGAATATAAGTGAGATGCTGGCCAGGAACGCCCGGATGTATCCCGGTGATACGGCGCTTATTGAGCTAGGATCAAGCACTGGGGCGAGAAGGGAGATTAGCTGGCAGCAGTTCGATGAGAGGGTAAACCGGCTGACTAACGCTCTTACCGAACGCGGGGTTAAAAAAGGCGACAGGGTTCTCCACTGGATGATGAACTCTATCAACTGGCTGGAGGCCTATTTTGGCATTGTAAGGATAGGGGCGTGGGCGGTGCCGCTTAACTTCCGCTTTACCGCTGCCGATTTCAAATACTGCGCCGATATTGCCGGGGCTGAGGTGATGATTCTGGGTGAGCATTTTACAGAGAGGGTAGAATCTGCCCGCGCTGAGCTGCCGGGGATTAAGCACTACATCCTCGACGGCAAGCCCCGCCCCGATTACATGGAGGACTTTGAGCAGGTAATAGAGGGGGCTTCACCCAGACCCCTGGACGTGGGGTTAAAAGACGAAGACGAATGCGGCCTCTACTTTACCTCGGGCACAACGGGAGCGCCCAAGCCTATTTTGCTCACTCACAAGAATATGGAGTGTGCCGCCATCACCGAAAACCGCCACCATTACCAGACACGCCAGGATAATTTTATCCTTATCCCACCCCTTTACCACACCGGCGCCAAGATGCACTGGTTCGGCAGCCTGATTGTCGGCGGCAAGGCAACCATTCTCACTGAAATCAATCCCCGGTATATTTTTGAGGCCATCCATAAGGAGCGGGGGACGATAGTGTGGCTGCTGGTGCCCTGGGCACAGGATATCCTGATGGCCCTGGACGGGGGAGAGCTCAAGCTGGAAGACTATGACCTCAGTTGCTGGCGGCTGATGCACATGGGGGCACAGCCCATCCCCCCCAGCCTGATTAAGCACTGGAAGCAGTATTTCCCCGATATGCAGTATGATACCAGTTACGGCTTAAGCGAATCCACCGGACCGGGGTGCGTTAACCTGGGTATAGAAAACCAGCATAAACTGGCCGCTACCGGCAAGCCCGGCTTCAACTGGGAGACCCGTATCATTAGTGAAAAAGGCGTGGATGTCCCCCGCGGCCAAGCCGGTGAACTGCTGGTCAGGGGCAACGGGGTGATGAAGGAATACTATAAGAACCCGGAGAAAACGGCGGAAGCCCTCAAAGATGGCTGGCTGTATACCGGCGACATGGCCAAACAGGACGACGAGGGCTTTATCTATATTGTTGATAGGAAGAAGGACGTCGTCATCACCGGCGGTGAGAACATTTTCCCGGTTGAGCTGGAAGAGGTTCTGCGGCGAAATCCCAAGGTCTATGATGCCGGCGTAATCGGCATCCCGGACCAGAGGCTGGGTGAGATAGCCGTCGCCATCATTGACCCCAAGCCCGGCATGGATTTAACCGAAGAAGAGATAAGCCAGTTCTGCGAACAGCACCTGCCCCGCTATAAAAGACCCCGCCGCATCATCTTTGATAAGGTGCCGAGAAACCCCACCGGAAAGATAGAAAAGCCTAAATTAAGAGAGAAATACGCCGGCCGCAAATAGAGCTTTAAGCTCTAAGCTGGCCGGATTAAAAGCTTATTTAATTACTTTTATAAATAGAGGGAGAGAAAAATGATTGGTAAAATCGAAATTGACCAGGCAAAGAAGGCCAGGATAATAGACAAAGCGGGTCACCTCGCCGATGAAATCGGGGCAAAATACATGGCCTGCGCCCCGGCCACTTTTGCGGCAATATGTGAGGCCTTCCGCTCGGAGGATATAGAGCTGTTTACCCCGGAAACTCAGGAAGTGCTGACCCAGGGAATGATAGGCCTGCATGGTGGAGTATCCATGACCGGGGTCGGCACCTGCGGGGCGGTTATAGCTTCTACCTTCATTATCAGTTATGTGGTCGGCGTTACTACCGAGGAACTGACTAAAGACGGCAATCTTAATTATGCCGCATCTATCCCGGCCGTGGAATACGTCATCGATAGGTTTGAGGAGGATTACGGCGCCATAGATTGCCTCAGGGTGCGCTATAATCGGGTTCAGCGGGCTTTAGACCTTATGGACCCCGATGCCCGGATACTGGAGATGACCTTTGCCCTGTATGAGCAGGATAAATGCGGCATGACCTCGGACAACTTCGAAGGGGGACGCGACCAGACGCCGCCGGTGAGGGGGGCGTACTGGGCGGTAGAGGCAATCTGCGATTTACTGGTCATGGAACCTCAGGAGCGCAAGGAGCTTCCGCCGCACCTGAAGGGCCTGGGCATGCAGGAGATGGCGCCCAAGCTTCAGAAGGTCGTCGAGGCACTTAAGGAACTGGGTTGGGGGCGCCCCAACGAAAAGATTTCCTACCGGGACTACCGGAAGTTAAAGCTTGAGGGGAAGAAAGCAGTAGAGGAAAACAGGGTCGGTTCGGTAAACGCTCCGGAGAAGTAAGCGGTTATAAAACAGAAGTCGGGGTGGCCGTATTTTAACCGGCGGCCAACCCCGGACCTCCTAGGCCCTGAAAAACAGGAAAACGGCTATATTCCAGAACAAAATGGCGGTATATAGCCCAACAAAGCAAGCACTGAATATAAATATCAGCCTTGGTAATCTCCTGGCTATGTTCCACAGTATTAATACACAAAGTATAGCGCTGCACATTTTAATGATCAGGAAATCGTTCTCAGTAACCAGAACCCTTAAAAAAGGGTTCCCCTCCCGTCCCAGTCCAGTCTTGATGAGGAATTGGCTTATGATACCATCCGCTACTACCAGTGATAACAATGTGCCCAAAAGGTATTCTATTCTACGTAATCTAGCCAAATCATCCATGGGTAATAGCTTTCTTTTATAATTATAGCGCCATATACGATGGCTGTATACCCTTTGTGTTGCCAGCAGGCATTCGCAATGCCGCAAGGCTACTTTCTTGTTACCTGGCAGTGGTGAGGCCGCATTTATAACAGGGCAAACCCTGGCTGTTGACGGCGGCGCAACTATGGCCTAGATGGATTCTCCGGCGAGCAGTATTAAGGAGATACCGAGTCTTGATTACCCTCCCTTTTTCTCCCGCGAAGCCTGGCCTCTCTACGAGCTTGCGCATGCTCGTTTCGTTGTTTCTCCTCATCGGTCTCCAGGATAAGGGGAGGCACCTCCACGGGTTTTCCACTTTTGTCCAGGGCAACATAGGTGAGAAATGCAGAAGCCGTATGCCGGATCTCCCCGGTTAGTGGATTTTCTGACTCTACACGTACACCGACCTCCATTGAGGTTCTGCCGACTAAGTTTAAACTAGCCTTAAGAAAGAGAACGTCTCCAATAAAGACGGGATGCAGAAAATCTATACGGTCAACGGAAGCCGTCACTACGTTCGTTTGAGTATGACGTTGCGCAACTATAGCACCTGCCAGGTCTATCAGCTTCATTATGACGCCACCCTGTACGTTTCCAGACAGATTTGCGTCTTGAGGTGACATTGGCTGTACCATAATAACACTGCTTTCACTAATTTTCTTTCCCTGCATTTCGCTCTCCTCCTTTCCCTCTACCTCTTCTAAATATTATAGTGTTAAGTTATCTTCAGCCATTTTAAAATCTTATATCATACGATTATTTTCTTGTCAATGCTACAAAAGGTCGCTGGTTAGAACCCAGTTCCTGCCACTTTAGCCGGCTTAATAGGTAATTAAACTGGGCAAAAAGGTGGCAATCTGGGGAAAAGCCATCAGTATGGCTACCGCTACTATCAATGCTGCCAGGAAGGGGAATATGCCCTTGAAGATGGTTTCCAGGGGAACATCCTTAGCGATTCCCTTGATGACATACACATTTACCCCCACAGGTGGCGTAATTACTCCCATTTCAGTCACCAGTACTATGATAACCCCGAACCATATCGGGTCAAAGCCCAGTGTTAGAACCAGCGGGAAAATGATGGGGATGGTAAGGGTAATCAAAGCCAGGGCGTCCATAAAACAGCCGCCTATGAGGTACAGGAGGACTATAAGTCCCATAATAGCCGCAGTAGGGAGGGGAAGCCCGCCTACCCAGTCAGCCAGGACAAGGGGAATCTTGGCTACCGCCATGAAATGCCCGAAGATGATAGCCCCGGTAACGATGACCATCACCATGCAGGTTATCCGCAGGGCATCCTTAACGGCAAAGAGAAACCCCTGCCAGCTTAGCTGACGTCTGGCCAGCCCTATGAGCAAAGCGCCGGCAGCGCCGGCGGCTCCTGCCTGTGTCGGGCTGAACCAGCCGAGAAATAGCCCTCCTACCACTAATCCGAACAAGACCATCATCTCTATGATTCCGGTAAGCCCGGCGAGTTTCTCCCTCAAGCTTGTCGGTGCCCCCGCCGGGGCAAGTGCGGGGTTGCGCAGGCAGAGAAGAACCACCACCGCGATGAAAAGGATGGCCAGGAGTATGCCTGGAAGAACACCAGCTATAAAAAGCTTCCCTATAGACTCTCCGGTTAATATTCCATAGATGATAAATATAGTGCTGGGGGGAATCAGTATGCCCAGGCTTCCGGCGGCGGCAACACTGCCGGTGGCTAGTGAGTCATCATAGTTATACCTCTTCATCTCAGGCAGGGATACCCTCCCCATGGCGGCGGCAGTGGCATTGGTTGACCCGCACATGGCGGCAAAACCGGCACAGGCAGCAATGGTAGCCATGGCTAACCCGCCGCGCATTTGTCCAAACATGGTATAGCCGGCAGTATAAAGCCTTCGGCTCATCCCTGAGGCGAAGGCAATAGAGCCCATGAATACGAACATGGGGATAACAGTGAGAGAATAGGAGGAGAAACTGCTGAAAACATCCCGAGCCAGAATGCTAAGGCCTGCATCCGGTGAAACCAGGTAACAGAAACCAGCCAGCCCGACAAAGGCCATGGCAAAACCCACCGGCATGCCAAGGAGGAAAATTAGAACCAGAACGATAATGCCTATGAGACCAATGATAACCGGGCTCACTTCTTCACCGCTTTCGCCACTGACCTGAAAAATTCCACCACCAGCAGCAGGCAGACCGGGATGCAGCAAAAAGCTATGGCATGGACGAAGGGATAGAAGGGTATCCCCCGGGTCATGGAAACCGTGCCGGTAGCCTGAAGGCTCAGCCCATAATCAACGCTTCGCCACGCCAGCAGGGCAAACAGCACCACTCCAAGGAGGCAGACAAAGGCACGGACAACCGCTTGCACGCGCTGGGGCAGACGCATTACCACAAATTCTACCTGAATATGCCCCCGCAGAACCTGGGTATAAGCGATGGCGAAAGCGGTTACCACCACGCCTAGAAAGGCTACAAGCTCAATGCCACCGGGGATGGGATTGTTGAAGAGCTTGATTCCGATTATATCAGCTACAACCAGGCAGAGCATAGCCACTAAACCGGCGCCTGCTACCCAGTTAAGCCAGTTGCTGAAAAAATTGGCAAACTTTTCCAGGCGGTCTATTTTGCCCGACATAAAAGCAAACCATTCTTAGGGGGTGCCCGAAATCCGGGATTACCCGCCACGGGCACCCCCCAATAAGCCTAGTTCATAACTATTGAGTTCTCTATTTGGCAGGCGCAATGGGCACTATCTCAGCCTCAACCCAGGCTACACACTCATCTGCCGAGGGTGCCTTGCCAGCCCAGTAGGCAGCCTGTTTCAGCAGGTATTCCTCATAATCTTCTACGGGCAATCCCAATGCTGCCTTTTCCGTCATGTAGGTGTCTTTTACCACCATGGCGGCATCCACCCACTTGGCCATCTCCTCCGGCGGAAGGTCAATCACCTCTCTACCCTCGAAGGTCAGGAAGAAGTCTATTGCCGCCTTGTCATAATAGTCCCAGACCATGCCATGTTTTTCCGCCCACTCTTCACTGACCTCGGAGAAAATCTTTTGATACTGGTCAGGCAGGGCATTCCACTTAGCCTGGTTCATGACCACGAACATATCGGTGGTATAGCCCACATCGTAGCACATGGTGACATACTTCACCACCTCGGCTTGCTTCCACCCCAAAAGTACCTCAGGGGGGGTCACACTGCCGTCTATCACGCCCTTGGACATGAGCTCATAAGCTTCTCCCTGTGATGCAGCATAACCGGTGGCACCAAGAGCCTCCGCTATCTTAGCCCCGTTACCGGTGGACCTTAATACCAATCCCTTCATGTCCTCTAACGTGCGCACTGGTTTCTCGGTGGTGAAAATAACACCAGGACCATGGGCATGGAAGTAAAGGGGATAAACATCAGCAAGTTCGTCAGGCTTGAACTCATTGTAGAAGTCATTGGCTACCTTAGTGGCTGTCCAACCATTGGGGTAAGCGTGAGGCAGGTCAACCAACTCACAGGCAGGGAAGCGCCCCATAGTGTAGGCCAGACAGGACATACCTATATCGCATATACCCTCGACCACCGCGTCATATGTATCAGGCGCCGGGGCCAGTCCACCGCCCGGATAGTAGGTAATCTTTACCCAGCCATCAGTGCGCGTCTCTATTTCCTTACAAAATTCATCAGCCAGTACGGAATGGAAATGCCAGGGCGGGAAGAAGTTATTGTAAGTTAGCTCTATGACTTCAGTCGGTGTAGGGGCAGGGCAGCCACTGGACAAGGGCGCCGCTAACAAGGCAAGCGCTAATAAAATTAGTGATAACTTTTTCATCATTTACCTCCGTAAGGATGGAAAATTCCCTGTTGGCCTTATTCTGCTCACATGCTATCACCCCCATCTATCTTTACTTTAGCAATTCTGCCTTCGGCGATCATTGCTCGGCTCTTTTGGCCGCATAAATCAGGCGGCAAAACGCGTCGCCTAGACGCATTCTAGTTAGCAATTCGTTTTCTGTCAAGCCCTTACAATTGCAATACTTGTCGCGCATGATGACAGGTCAGGCCCCTGCCCGCTTTTAGCCTGCTTAAACAAAAAAGCACAGCATTTTTAAGCTGTACCCCCTGTAATTTCTATGGTCGGGGTGGCCGGATTCGAACCGGCGACCACCTGAACCCCATGTAGCCTAGATAAAAGGCAGAGGCCCCTTGCCTCCTTTATGATACTATTTTATAGAAGCGGCTCGGGGGAGCAGATAAATGACCATGGGACATAGAGCTCAGGAGCCAAAAGCCTCACCACTGGCTTTCTGGTGACATATTATGCCAGTCAAGCTAAAGCCCTAAGTAGGCTTTCCTAACGTAATCATCTTTAAGGAGATTATCACAGGCCCCTTCCAAGACTATCCGGCCATTTTCCAGTACGTATGCCCGGTCGGCTATTTCCAGGGTGCGGGGAACATTTTGTTCAATCAACAGGATAGTAATCCCCTGCTCACGCAGGGACTTTATGACC
>JAUVYB010000045.1 GCA_030603275.1 Deltaproteobacteria bacterium
TCAGATAACATTAACGCGAGCGGACTATAGAGTCTAATACAGTTCAAGGAGGGAAGGTAAAGATGGCTCAAGACCTAGTTAACACGTTAGCTGATTTAAAGGAACAAGAGGTTATTAAGATTGTAAAAGATAAGCTGAGCGTTGGTGAAGACCCATTCAAGATTATGGGAGATGCCAGAAAGGGCATGGAAATCGTGGGCAAGCGCTTTGCCGACAGCGAATATTTCATACCCGACCTGGTCTACTCCGGTGAGATACTGAAAGCAGTGACCGAGCTGGTCAAACCCAAGCTCACCAAGGCAGCTGAGAGCAAGAAGCTGGGCAAGATTGTCTTCGGCACTGTTGCCGGGGATATACATGACATCGGCAAGGATATCGTCGTCTTCATGCTCGATGTCAATGGCTTCGAGGTTCACGACCTCGGCGTGGACGTGCCGGTGCAGAAATTCGTGGATAAGATAAAGGAAACTGGTGCCCCTATTGTCGGCCTGAGCGGGTTTCTAGCGCTGGCTTTCGATTCCATGAAACAAACTCTAGATGCCATAAAAACCGCCGGTCTGAGAGACAAGGTAAAGGTCATGATTGGCGGCGGTCAGATTACTGAAGAGGTAAAGAACTACACCGGCGCTGATGCCTACGGCAAGGACGCCATGGCCGGAGTTACCCTGGCCAAGAAATGGGCCGGTGTCGGCTAATAATCCCCGGATAATTTACAGGAGGCAATAAATATGGAAAAACAATGGCAAGAGATGTCACCGGATGAAAAACAGGAGGCGCTGTTTCAAAAGTGGATGTCACCGGAAGGCGTGGAGTTCAAAAGCCCCGAAGCCAAGAAGTTATACAAGGAAAGGGCAACCAGAATAAAGGACGCCTTACAACTCAAGAAAAAGCCGGACAGGGTGCCGGTCTTTCTAATCCCCAGCTTTGCCCCTGCTTTTTACTCCGGGTTAACCCCTCGTGAAGTCATGTATGACTATGAAAAGGCCAACCAGGCATGGAAAAAATTCTACCTGGAAATTGAGCCGGATGCACACTTTGGCTGTGTAGCGCCCGGCCCGGGAAGGTTCTTTGATATTCTTGACTACAAGTTACACAAGTGGCCGGGGCATGGTGTACCTAATAACACCACCTACCAGTGCATCGAAGGCGAATACATGATGGCCGATGAATATGACGCCTTGATTCAGGACCCGACGCATTTCTTTAACACCGTTTACCTGCCGCGCATCTTCGGCGCCCTAGAGTCCTTCAAGCAGCTGCCCAATCTCACCACCTACGCTGAAATGTACGGAACAGGCATTACTTTTTTCCCCTACGGTCTGCCCGATGTCCAGGCTGCTTTTAAAGCCCTCCTGGAAGCCGGGAGTGAAGCCCTGAAATGGATGGGATATTTCGGTGCCTTTATGAAGGAGATGCCAGAGTTAGGATTTCCCGCAGGTCAAGTCGGCTATACCAAAGCGCCTTTTGACATACTAGCTGATACCCTCAGGGGTACTAAAGGTATAATGATGGATATGTACCGCCAGCCCGATAAGCTCATCGAAGCCATGGATGCTATGTTGCCGTTCTGGACTCAGAAAGGGGTAATTGAGGCCAAGATGGGTGGATGTCCTATAATATTCATACCCCTGCATAAAGGTGCCGATGGCTTTATGTCCGATGAGCAGTACAAGAAATTCTACTGGCCCTATCTGAAGAAGATAATCCAGGGCATGGTTGATGAGGGAGTGTTCCCGTTTATCTGGGCTGAAGGGGGCTATAACTCACGTCTGGAGGTTATCCGGGACTTACCCAAAGGTAAGACGGCCTGGTTGTTCGACATTGTAGATATTGATAAAGCCAAGAAAGCACTGGATGGTATTGCCTGTGTCGCCGGCACCATGCCCACGGACCTGCTGGCCGTAGGCACCACCCAGAAAGCCATAGACCACACCAAGAGATGCATCGATGTTGCCGGCAAAGGCGGTGGCTATATCATGAGCAATGGCGCCTTCTTCGACGAGGTGAAGTGGGATAATCTCAAGGCGATGGTTGAAACCGTCAAGAAATACGGCGTTTACAAATAGCTGCTTAACGGGCTGGGGTGGTAACATAAGAGCAGAGGAGAGGCCGGGCTATGCCTGTAATCCGTGATATCCCCCTGAGCCTGAAGACCAGGGAGGTGCTACGGCGGCAGGGACTGGGGGGAGGAGCTAAAGTCAGGCCGGAGATAAAAATTTTAATTCAGGAACTACTCGCTAGTGTCAAGAAGGTTCACCTGCTGGAGCCAGCAGTGGCTTACGAATACTATACGGTAAGCAGTATGAACGGCAGCCAGATATTGCTGGATGGTGATAAAGCGATACACGGCCCATTACTACCGGCAATCTTCCCCGAGGCGAAGGAGCTTGTCGTTCTCCTCTGCACCATCGGCCCCAGGCTGGAAAAACAGGTAACAGACTACAGTAAAAGCGGCGAGGCTATGCGGGGGATGATTCTGGACGGTATTGGCAGCACTGCCGTGGACATGATGGCTCCGGAAGTCCTCAGGCGTCTTGCCAGTGAGGTCTCGTCTCGGGGTTATGAGATAAGCAGCCCGGTTAACCCGGGTATGCCCGGTTTTCCCCTGACCGAGCAGTGGAACCTGCTGGGACTGGTCAACGCAGATGAAATCGGCGTGAGCCTGACTTCCTCAGGAATAATGGTCCCCCGCAAATCGGCTTCCATGGTCATGGGCATCGGTCCCAGGATGACAAGATGGACAGAGGCTGAAGTCTGCGCCCGCTGCAACCTCAGGGAAACCTGTCACTATAAAGTAACAGAATAGGAAGAAAATGACTGATTGCATCATTGATTTTGAGCCGGTAGGGCGAAGAGGTAAATGCCGCAAGAAAGAGTCTCTTCTGGCTTGTGCTCGCCAGCTCGGTGTCGGTATAAGCAGCATATGTGGGGGCGAGGGAATATGCCACTCGTGCAAGGTTCAAGTTATAAGTGGGACTGTCTCCAAGCCAACGCCCAACGAACTGGAGACCTTTTCCCGCCGAGAAATCAAAGGGGGGTGGCGACTTGCCTGCCAGACCTATCCCGCCAGCGACTGCAAAGTAGCTGTGCCCGCCGAGTCCATGACCACCCCGCAACGGCTCCAGGTGGAGGGGCTGGAGGTAAAAGTCCGCCCCGGGTCTCCGCTTCGAGCCTACCGCCTGCAGCTAGCTGCCCCCTCATTAGAAGCCCCCCAGGCTGATGCCGACCGCCTGCTTAAGGCACTAAACGAGCAGCACAAGCTGCGATGTACCAAGATTGATATTGGTGCCCTGCGTACCATCTCTGACCAGCTGCGGTCCTGGAAGTGGAAAGGCCAGGCTGTAGTCCGTAACGACGAGGTTATAGCCATTCTCCCCCCGAAAAGCCGCCAGCTGGGGCTAGCCATAGATCTGGGCACCACCAAGGTTGCCGGTTACCTGGTTGACCTCAGAGACGGCCGGACTTTGGCCGCCAAGGGGATAATGAATCCCCAAATTAGTTATGGAGAAGACATCATCAGCCGTATAACCACTGTCGTTCACTCGCCGGATAATGCGACAGCGTTACAGAAGCTGGCGGTTGATGCCATCAACGAGCTGAGTGCCGACCTCTGTGCTGAGGCTGGTGCCAAGCCTGAAGAAATTCTGGAGGCAGTAGTCGTCGGCAATACCGCCATGCACCACCTTTTCCTCCGCCTGCCGGTAAAACAACTTGTGCTCTCTCCCTTCGTGCCTGCCGTCAGCCAGGCGTTGGAGGTCAGGGCCGGGGAGCTGGGGTTAAATATTACCCCCGGGGCATACGTACACCTGCTGCCTAACATCGCCGGCTTCGTTGGCGCCGACCATGTCTCCATGTTGCTGGCAACAGATGCCTGGCAAGCGAAAGAAACAACGGTGGCTCTGGACATCGGGACTAATACCGAGGTCTCTCTAATCTACAAGGGGAAGATAGCTGCCACCTCCTGTGCCTCCGGACCTGCCTTTGAAGGCGGTCATATCAAGTATGGCATGCGGGCAGCCACAGGAGCTATTGAACGGCTGCGCATAGACGGCGATAAAATCCAGTACCAGACCATCGCCGGGGCGCCACCGGTTGGCATTTGCGGATCGGGCATACTTGATGCACTGGCTCAGCTTTATGTGGCCGAAATTATTGATGAGGGTGGCAGGATAATAGACAATCAACCTCGCGTTCGTGCCTACAAGGGGCAACGTGAGTTTATATTGGTTAGCAAGGAGGAGCGGAAAGGGAAGCCGGCCATCACCATCACCCAGCATGACATAAGAGAATTGCAGCTGGCTAAAGCAGCCATTCGCACCGGTATCCAGGCGCTTCTGGAAACGAACGGCTGCGTTGAAGACGATATCAAGCAGGTGATAATTGCCGGAGCTTTTGGCACCTACATTGATGTATCCAGTGCCGTGGCAATCGGTATGTTGCCACCACTACCCCTAAACCGCTTCCGGCAGGTGGGCAACGCCGCCGGCATGGGAGCCAAGCTGGCTCTGATTTCCCTTAAATCTCGGGCTAAGGCACAGGCTGTCGCCTCCAGAGTTAGTTATATTGAATTAGGCAGCACCCCTAGCTTTCAGCTAACATTTATACAGGCAAGCTATCTGGGAAGATACCGGATTATAGACGGCAAGAGGGAGGAAATAGATTGATGGAAACAAAAGTATCAAGCCCAAGCAAGGAAGTAATCATTGGTGATAACCAGCCCACAGTGCTTATCGGC
>JAUVYB010000023.1 GCA_030603275.1 Deltaproteobacteria bacterium
CATTGAAATCTTCTATAACCGACAAAGGTTGCAGGCTAAGCTGGGCTACCTGTCGCCAGTAGCATATGCCCAGAAATACTACGCTGGATTAGTGCTGGCAGGGTGAAGACTTTGGTGTCCACTATTGCCATCCCACACCACACCCTCTTCATAGATGGCGCACTGGTTGATTCGTTCAACCTTGTGCACGGCTTCTGGGAAGCTAAGGATATCAGCGATGACTTAGACAAAGAGATAAAAAAGAAGTTTGATGTCGGCTATCCCAAGAACAATATTCTATTCCAGGCACCAAACCGCATTGTCATATGGCAAGATGGGCAAGAGGTCTTTGATGAGGACGTCTCTAAGCCAGAAATTCTCATAGAAGGCTTAAAAGTCTTTTTTGAATACGAAGCACCGGCCTTTGAGCAGTGGCAGCAGGCTGTCGAAGAATTCAAACTCAAGGTGCGAGAATTAGCCACTGGTTTGCTTCAACTCATTGAGAAAGAACGACAGACCAACAGCCTTTTCATTCAGGCATTCAATGATTTGGTTCAACTCTGCCAGGAGACCATTAATCCTAATATCTCTATCCAGGCTGTAGAGGAAATGCTCATTCAACACCTACTTACCGAACGCATTTTCCGCAAAGTCTTTAATAATCCCGATTTCGTTGAACGAAATGTCATAGCCCACGAAATTGAAAAGGTCATTTCAGCCTTGACCTCGCAATACTTTAGCCGCGTGGTGTTGGCCTTCAGCATGTCGACCACCAGGGACCTGAGTTGGTCGATGTACTCCGTCATCCCCGGCGGCAGGGGAAGGCCTCCTGCCCTGAACTCGTTCACGATGTTCACCACCGACCCCTTGCTTATCCCAGTTTGCTCGGCGATTTCATCATAGGATAGCCCGGCCAGGAAAAGCTTGACGACCTTCAGCTTCTGGGTTACGGTTAGTTCTTTCACGGTATTACCTCCCTGTATAATTCAGGCTCTGTTCATGGGTAATTTTCATATGGTTACTTGACTATTTGACCGTCTGACCGTCCATTTGACCGGTCCCTAAAACGCTAAATACCCATGGCTCTGACCTCCTTTTAATTATTAACCC
The DNA here is from genome assembly GCA_030603275.1 of Deltaproteobacteria bacterium. Taxonomy (GTDB): domain Bacteria; phylum Chloroflexota; class Dehalococcoidia; order Dehalococcoidales; family BS750m-G39; genus JABMRW01. Next base: position 1,090 of record JAUVYB010000023.1, read on the forward strand.
TGCTGGCGCAATGACCTGTAGATAATGTTGCCCGATGACCGGGCCAGGTTATCCACCGGGGAAAAAAGCTGGTGCTGCTTCTTGATGTCGACAGCGAAAAGGCTGAGGTAGAGACGCACCGAGGCCAGGCTTGAGTGCCCGAGTATTTTCTGCAGGCTTAAGATATCGCCGCCGTTGAGGAGATAGTTCTTGGCGAAGGTATGTCGGAATGTATGCGGCGAGCACCTCATGCCGGTGATACCGGCCCTCCTGCCGTAGCGGCGCAGCATCTGCTGGACGCCGTTTCGGGTCAGGGGCTGGCCCTGGTACATGACTGTAAGGAGATAACATGTGATGATATCGATGAGCTGCTGCTGACCGCCGGTTTTGCCCCCCTGAGAGACAGCAGGCTGAGAGTACTTTCCCGCTAACCTATTCTGTTCTTAAATTTTTCTTCTTGTGAACCGGTAAGTTACCTGAGTCCCGGTTGAACACCTTTAACCCGCTCCCGTGGTTCCCGTTGCCACGGTTTCTCCCGCGACGCAAACCCCGGATATTAAGTTTATCCAATGGCGAGTAACCCTTGCTTAACATGGCCACCTTGCTGGTTGCCAGGTGGACGTAGCGGTCCACCATGGCGAGGGTCGTATGGCCCAGGTTTTGTTTTAAGAGCAGGACGTTACCGCCATTGATCAGGAAGTCGGTAGCGTAGGTATGGCGGCAGAGATGAGCGTGCAACCGGGGAACGCCGGTCGCGGTACCGACTCTGCCGAGCATTGTTCTCACTGCTTCCTTGGTCATGGCGTAACCGTAGATGTTCAGGAAGAACTCTTCTATACCGGGGAGGGCCGGTTCGCCCCGGAAGTGGACAAGGTAGTGGAGAAGGATATTCCTAGTGGTGTTGCCGAAGGCCACCATTCTTTCCTTGGAGCCCTTTCCCATGACCTTCACATACTGGTCTTCTATGTGGACGTCCCGGGTTTTCAGTCCCACAAGCTCGGATAGTCGTACCCCGGTATCGAGAAAAAGGGCCAGGATAGAGGTATCGCGGCTACCGGTCATGGTTGAGTGGTCCAGCCCGGACATGATAGCGGCTATCTCCTCGTCCGACAGCGTATTGACAATCACCTGCGGTATACGCGGGGGCCTGACATCCTGGAGCAGATGGGTTTCCGTATAGCCCTTGCGGTATAGCCAGTTAAAGAAAGCCCGTAAGGCACGTACCCGGTTATTCACAGAGGGTACTTTTATCTTATGCCCGTGTACGAGATGCTCCTGGAAACAGAGGATAAACTCGCGGACGGTGTTTTCGTCAATCGAGCCCAGATTTGCCGGGCGGCCGGTTTCTATCAGCCAGCCGAGGAATGTGTTGAGGGTCTGGTCGTACCAGCGTAATGTAGCCGGTGACTTACCGTCGCTGCGGTTGTAGGTATCGAAATACCTTATCAGGTCCTGCAGATTGATATCGTCTTTATCCATGTCCTGCCACCTCAAGTTTCTTCTTCTGCTTTTCATTATCCTACTTGCCCCCTCTCTTGTTAAGAGTCCGCCGGACAAGTATCCGGCCTTAAGGGTAAGCGGTGAAAAACTTCAGGCAGCGCTACAACTTCTCCCAAAAACAGGAAACCGCCCCTGTATAAGGACGGTTTCCGAGCTATTCTGAAGCTAAATTGGACTTCTGGCGTCCCTGGAGGGATTCGAACCCACGACCCGCTGCTTAGAAGGCAGCCGCTCTATCCAGCCTGAGCTACAGGGACAAGTTGCCTGTGACTCCAATGTAGCATGAGGTACAGGCAGAGGTCAAGACAACAACTCCTGGCTAGTCCTTCTCTGAGGTTTTCCACAAGCCAAAGACAGCCAGTGCGCCCAGCCCAATGCCGGCAATTACCGCTCCCACCCAGCCGAGCAGGGAAAGACAGGTCACAATTATACCGGCAATGAGCACCCCGATAAAGATAGATAACATGGCATGCTTGAATTTCAAGCCAAAAAGGACCGCCGCCAGTGAACCTGTCCAGGCACCGGTGACGGGTAGGGGAATAGCCACAAATAACGCCAGGCCAATTCGCTCGTATCTCTCGATAATACCTCCCCGCTTCCTGGTATATGCAAAAAGCCACCGGAAAAACCGGTCAAAGAAGCTCACCCTGCTCAAAAACCGGACAACGGCGTTAAGGAACAATAGAATCAGCGGCACCGGTATCAGATTGCCAATGATAGCCAGCAAAAAAGCATAATACCAGTGGAGATGGAACAGGTTTATGGCTACCGGTATGGCTCCGCGCAGCTCTAAAATAGGCAGCGCCGAGATAATAAGCACTACCAGTTCTTTAGAAAAACCCAGGCCGAGCAACTCTTCAGGGGACACGATTGCCTTTCACCGTCATTTTCTGATAAAGGCACTATTTCAGCTAATGTAACAAATAAACAGGGCCAGCGTCAAACTCAAGGGCTAATCAACGATAATTGCTAAAAATTAGCCAAAATGCTAGTATGAAGTCAGCATCCTCATTTCCCTGATGAGCAGTTCGGTAATGCCGAGGCTATTAGATAAAATAGATAACCCCGCCGATTTAAAAGGGCTGACAAAACAGGAGCTGGGACAACTGGCCGCTGAAATCAGGCAGGAGCTGGTGACCAGAGTAAGCGCTAATGGAGGTCATCTGGCTTCTAACCTCGGCGTAGTTGAGCTTACCATAGCTTTACATCGGGTATTTGATAGCCCGCGGGATAAGCTCGTCTGGGATGTGGGACATCAATGCTATGTCCACAAACTGCTCACCGGCCGGAGGCAGCGTTTTGCCTCTCTCCGCCAGTATGGTGGTCTGTCCGGCTATACCTGCCGCAGTGAAAGCGAACACGACCCCTTCGGCGCCGGCCACGCCAGCACCTCGATTTCAGCCGCTCTCGGCATGGCTATCGCCCGCGACCTTGCCAGCGATGACTACCATGTAATCGCCATCATCGGTGACGGGGCGATAACCGGCGGAATGGCTTTCGAAGCGCTAAACCAGGTGGGGCATCTGGGCTCCAGGATTTGCGTGGTCTTGAACGACAACGGCATGTCGATTTCACCTACTGTCGGGGGTCTAGCCAAGCTGTTGGACAGGGTTCGGTTTGACTACCGCTATCAGTGGGCAGAAAAAAAAGGCGAACGGCTAATAGACGCTCTCCCCCTGGGTAAAAAGCTGGTGCAATTTGGCCAGTGGTTCCGCAGGGGATTCAAGGGACTGATTATGCCCAGCGTGCTCTGGGAAGAACTCGGCCTCACCTTTATAGGCCCCATTGATGGCCACGATATTAACGCTTTGGAGACAGCCCTTGCCCAGGCACGGGACTACTCCAAGCCGACCTTCGTTCATGTTATCACCACCAAGGGTAAAGGCTATCAACCGGCGGAGGGTGACGCCGTCTACTTCCACGGCGTAGCCGCCGAGAATTCAGGCTCAGGGACAATACCAAGCTACAGTGAGGTATTCGCCCAGACCGTGCTCCGCCTGGCTAAGGAAAATCCTAAACTGGTGGCGATTACCCCGGCCATGCCCGAGGGGAACTACCTCAGCATAGTCGAGGCGGAATTCCCCCAGCGCGTCTTTGACGTGGGAATCTGCGAGCAGCACGCCGTTACCTTCGCCGCCGGGCTGGCGACCCAGGGCTTCAAGCCCATCGTAGCCATATATTCCACTTTCCTGCAGCGCGCCTTCGACCAGCTCATCCACGATGTCTGCCTCCAGGACCTGCCCGTCACATTTGCCATTGACCGCAGCGGAATTGTCGGCGATGACGGCAAGACCCACCAGGGAACCTTCGATATTTCCTATCTAATGCTAATACCTAATTTAATAATAGCTGCACCCAAGGACGAGAACGAGCTTCAGCACCTGCTCTACACGGCGGTGCAATCAAAGCACCCCATGGCCATACGGTACCCCCGGGGCTCCGGGGTGGGGGTAGAACTGGATAAGAAACTGCACCAGATTCCCATAGGCAAGGGGGAGATATTAAGAAAGGGTAAAGATGTCACCATACTAGCTATAGGCACCACTGTGGCCCCGGCCCTTGAGGCCGCCAGCAAGCTGGCTGAGGAGGGCATTGAGGCTACAGTGGCTAACGCCCGCTTCGCCAAGCCACTGGACGCCGAGCTTATAAAAGGACTGGCCGGCGGTATTAAACGCCTGGTAACCGTTGAGGAAAATGCTCTAAGCGGCGGCTTCGGCAACAGCGTAATCGGCCTGCTGCAGCAATCGGGCATCAGCGATATTCAGGTAAAGGTTATCGCCATCCCTGACGAATTTGTTGAGCATGGCAGCCAGGCCCGGCTCCGGGCTCACTATGGCCTTAATGCCGAAGGCATCGCCCGGCAGGTTCTGGAACTATTTCCCAAACGCCGGTTAAGGAGATAAGGCTTTGCATATAAGTGAAAGCCCGGCTAAAATATCAGGTGCCAGCTTAAACACCTGATATTTTCTTTTCTAAGCCCTGAATAGGAAGGAAGGATGAATAAATTGACAATAAGGGACATAGAGGTTGGTAACAAGCGGGTACTGGTAAGGGTTGACTTCAATGTTCCCCTGGATGCCAAGACGGGCGCCATTACCGATGACAGCCGTATCCGGGCCACTCTACCCACCATCAAATACCTTACCGACCGGAAAGCCCGGGTCATCCTGTGCTCCCATCTGGGACGGCCTAAAGGGAAGGTAGTCGAGCAACTGCGCCTGACCATCGTCGCCCGGCGTCTGTCACAAATTTTAGGCCAGACGGTAAAAGTGGCTAATGACGGCATCGGTCCCGAGGTAGACAAGGCGGTGGGAAACCTAAAGGCGGGGCAGGTTTTACTGCTGGAGAATATCCGCTTTCACCCTGAAGAGGAAGCCAACGACGCCGCCTTTGCTCAAAGCCTGGCCCGTTTAGCCGATATCTACGTAAACGATGCCTTCAGCACCTGTCACCGGGCGCATGCCTCGATAGTAGGCGTGGCCCGTTACCTGCCGGCGGTGGCAGGCCTGCTGGTGGAGAAGGAAGCCGAAATCCTGGAGGGCATATTAGCCCATCCTCACCATCCCTTCGCCGAGCTTTCCGGCGGCGCCAAGGTTAGTGACAAGATAGGCGTTCTGGAAAACACCATGGACAAGGTGGACTCCCTACTTATCGGCGGCAGCATGGCGGCTACCTTCCTGAAGGCTAAAGGCTATGAAGTGGGCTTATCACTGGTAGAGGATGACAGGCTGGATTTCGCCACCGGGCTGATGAAGGATGCGGCTCAGCAGGGGGTTTACCTGATGCTTCCGGTTGACGTGGTTATCGCCGATAGGCTCAGTGCCGAGGCTGAGGTTAAGACGGTATCAATAGAAAATATACCGGCGGACTGGAGAATTGTCGATATCGGCCCCCAGACCATCAAGAATTTCTCGGAAGAATTACGGAAGTGCCGAACAATATTCTGGAACGGGCCCATGGGCGTGTATGAGGTAGCCCGGTTTGCTAAAGGGACGCAGGCCATGGCTGGACTTCTGGCCGACCTCAGGACTACTATAATTATCGGAGGCGGCTCTACGGCTGAGGTAGTAACGGCTATGAAACTGGCCGACAAGATGACCTTTGTCTCTACCGGGGGTGGGGCTTCGCTCCGGTTCCTGGGTGGCGAAATTTTACCCGGAATTGAGGTACTGCTCGATAGGGAGGACTGATTACAGTGGATAATTTAGATTTAATAAAGAAAATTTCTATTACCTCCCCCACCAAAATCGTGCTGCTGGTTATAGACGGCCTGGGCGGACTGCCCCACCCCAGGACAGGCAAGACCGAGCTGGAGACGGCCAGCACCCCCAACCTGGATAAGCTGGCAGCCGAAAGTCTATGCGGCCTTATCGACCCGGTGGGCCCGGGGATAACCCCCGGCAGCACCCCCGGGCACCTGGCTCTGTTCGGCTACGAGCCGGTTAAATTTAATATCGGCCGCGGGGTGGTGGCGGCGCTGGGTATAGACTTTGATTTAAAACCGGATGATATAGCCGCCCGGGGCAACTTCTGCACTGTGGATAGTTCGGGACTGGTCACCGACCGCCGGGCCAGGCGCATCCCCACGGAAAAATGCACCGAGCTGTGCCGGCTGCTCGATGAAATAAAGATAGAGGGGGTCAAGCTCTTCGTGCGCCCGGTCAGGGAGCACCGCTTTGCCGTGGTCTTCCGGGGGGAAGGGCTATCCCCCGAGGTCAGTGATTCCGACCCCCAGCAGACAGGGGTGGCACCAAAAGCGGTTAAAGCCCTTAACCCGCAGGCTGATATGACAGTGGACATAGCTAATAATTTCGTAGCTCAAGCCAGAATAATTCTGGCCAAGCACCAGCCGGCCAACATGGTAATTTTACGCGGCTTCTCCCAGAAACCGAGGCTTCCCACCATGGGCGAGGTCTATAAACTAAAGCCGGCCGCCATCGCCTGTTACCCCATGTACCGCGGGCTGGCCAGGCTGGTCGGCATGCAGCTTCTGAAGACCGGCCCCGCTATAACCGATGAATTTGACGCCCTGAAGCAAAACTACGCCGATTATAACTTCTTCTTCCTGCATATAAAGGGGACCGACTCCGCCGGCGAGGATGGCGATTTCGACCATAAGGCCAAGGTTATTGAAGAAATTGATAAGGCTCTGCCCGCCCTGACCGGCCTCCAACCCGATGTCATCGTGGTTACCGGCGACCACTCCACGCCGGCACTGCTTAAAGGACACAGCTGGCACCCCGTGCCCATACTGCTCTATTCAAAGTGGTGCCGCACCGACAGGGTAGGGGAATTTTCCGAAACGGCCTGTATTCTGGGCGGACTGGGCAGGTTCCCCGCCGTCCAGATTATGCCCCTGGCCATGGCTAACGCTCTAAAGCTGGCTAAATTCGGGGCTTAGGGGGTTAAAATGCGCATCCCGATGATTGCTGGAAACTGGAAGATGAATACCACGGTTAGTGAGGCCGTGGCGCTGGTCAAAGAGATGCGCCCGGAATTAGACCAAATAGACAACGTGGATAAGGTAATATGCCCGCCCTTCGTCTCCCTGGCCGCGGTAAAGGAACTCCTTAAGGGAAGCTCTATAAAGCTGGGGGCGCAGAATCTGTACTTTGAGGAAAAGGGGGCTTACACCGGAGAGATTTCGCCGTTGATGCTGGCCGAACTCTGCCAGCTGGTTATTATCGGGCACTCCGAGCGGAGGCAGCATTTCAACGAGACCGTAGAGCTGGTAGATAAAAAGGTGCAGGCGGCGCTTAAAGTCGGCCTAAAGCCCATTCTATGCATCGGTGAAACCCTTAAAGAAAACGAGGCGGGAAAGACCGAGACAGTCTTAACCCGTCAGCTAAGCTCACCTTCAGCCCAAAGCTACTATCTCAGTGGCCTGACTTTAGCCTACGAGCCAATCTGGGCTATCGGCACCGGCCGGGCGGCCAGCGGTGAGCAGGCCAACCAGACCATCGGCTTTATCCGCCGGCATATCGCCGGGCAACACGGCCGGGAAATTGCCCAGGCGGTGCGCATTCTCTACGGGGGCAGCGTCACCGCCGCCAATATCGCCGAGTTCATAAACCAGCTGGAGATAGACGGCGCCCTGGTCGGTGGAGCCAGCCTTAAGGCAAGCGAATTTTTGAGCATAGTCAAGCAAACCTCAAGCTTTAAGCGGGGAAAATGAACCGACTACTGGCGGTAGTTGGCCCCACCGGCGTGGGCAAGAGCCATCTGGCCCTCCGTCTGGCTCAAGCCCTTGACGGGGAGATAGTCAGCACCGATAGCCGGCAGGTCTACCGCTATATGGATATCGGCACGGCCAAACCCACTCCGCAGGAGCAGGCATTAGTCCCCCACCACCTCATCGATATCGTCAACCCCGATGAAGACTTCAGCCTGGCACAGTACCAGCAGCTTGCCTACAAAGCCATTGAAGATATTCATCGGCGTCACAGGCTGGCGCTGTTAGTCGGCGGCAGCGGGCTGTACGTCTGGTCGGTACTGGACGGCTGGAGTATACCCGCCGTAGCCCCCGACCCGGAATTCAGGCGTAGTCTGGAGGAGAAGGCGGCCGGCGGGGGCAAGGATGAGCTTTATCAGGAGCTGGCCCGCCTGGACCCGGCGGCGGCGCAGAGGATTGACCCCCGCAATGTGCGCCGTACTATAAGGGCTCTTGAAGTACACCGCAATGCCGAGGCACCCATCTCCCAACTGCAGGGCAAGGCGACGCCGTCGTTCCAGACCCTTATCATCGGCCTGACCGCCGAGAGAACGGAGCTGTACCGCCTCATTGACCTGAGAGTGGACGAGATGATAAAGCGGGGCCTAGTGGATGAAGTAAAGCAGTTATTAGGCAGGGGCTATGAGGCCAGTCTGCCGGCCATGTCCGGCATCGGTTACAAGCAAATTACTATGTTCATAAAGGGCGAGTTGCCCCTGGAGGCTGCCGTCCAGCAGACAAAGTTTGAGACCCACCGCCTTGTCCGCCACCAGTATAGCTGGTTTAGGCTAAAAGATGATAGAATAGGGTGGTTTGATATACAGCGGGATAAAGAGGCAAAAATCTTAAATCGGCTTAAAAAGAGCTATCAGGAGCAAGCGTGAAGTTCACCAAGCTACAGGGTTCCGGAAACGATTTTGTGCTTTTGGAGGCTGATGAATCCCGGCGTGACTGGGCAGAGCTGGCGATAGCCATGTGCGACCGCCACTTCGGCATTGGCGCCGACGGGCTGTTACTTGTTTTACCTTCAAATAAGGCCGACTTCAAGATGCGGATGATTGACCCGGACGGCTCTGAGGCCGAAGCCTGCGGTAACGGCTTAAGGTGCCTGGTTAAATATGTGCTGGAGAAGGGGCTGATTAAGAAAACAACCCGTAAGATGACGGTGGAAACAATCGCCGGCGTCAGAAAGGCGGAGGCTGAGGGAAAAGAGAGGGGGGTGGCCAGCATTAAGGTCAGTATGGGAGAGCCCAAGTTCGGCACTGGCGATATCCCGGTAGTAATAGAGCCGGGTGGGGAATTAGTTGACATAAAGAAGATGCTGGGCTATCCTTTGACTATAGCAAATACCAACCTGCTCTTAAACCTGGTATCGATGGGCAACCCGCACGCCGTTTATTTCTGGCAACACCCGGTATCCGAGTTCCCGTTATCCAGGCTGGGACCAAGGGTGGAAAACCTGCCAATATTTCCCAACCGGGTAAATTTCGAGGTCGCCAGGGTGATAAGCCGCAGGGAGATAGAAGCCCAGGTCTGGGAGCGGGGGGCAGGGGAGACGCTGGCCTGCGGCAGCGGCGCTTGTGCCATAGCGGTAGCGGCCCATCTATACGGCTACATAGATAATAAAGTTGACATAAAATTACCGGGAGGCGTACTGGGTGTGGAGTGGGATGGGGCAGGGGAGGTATTCCTCAGCGGTCCGGCTGAAATAGTATTTAATGGAGAATGGTCAGATGAAAATGTCAAGACGTGTTGAACATTTACCACCTTATCTTTTCGCAGAAATCAGTAAAAAGATTGCCGAAAAAAAGGCCAAGGGCGAAGACGTAGTCAGCTTTGCCATAGGCGATCCCGATATCCCCACGCCACCCAATATAATCGAGCGGCTCTGCCAGGCGGCCAGGGACCCGGCTAACCACCACTACCCGGAGACTGAGGGCCTGCCCAAACTGCGCCAGGCCATAGCCGAGTGGTACCAGAAGCGCTTTGGCGTTACCCTTGACCCTGATACAGAGGTTCTGCCCCTCATCGGCTCCAAGGAAGGCATTGCCCACATCGCCCTTTGCCTGATTGACTACCGGGACATCGCCCTGGTGCCAGACCCAGCCTACCCCGTTTATGCGGTAAGCACCATGCTGGCCGGCGGCAGCCCCCACTATTTTCCCCTTACCGAAGAAAATGATTTTCTACCCAATTTCGATGCCATACCGGCCTACGCCATGAAAGGGGCCAAGCTGCTGTGGATAAACTACCCCAATAACCCCACCGGCGCCGTGGCTGACCTCGACTTCTTCAACAAGGTAGCCGAACTGGCCCGGCAGCATGACTTCGTTGTCTGCCATGACGGGCCGTATTCCGAGGTCGCTTTTGACGGCTACCAGCCGGTCAGCTTTATGCAGGCCGACGGGGCTAAGGAGGTAGGGGTTGAGTTTCACTCACTGTCCAAGACCTACAATATGACCGGCTGGCGGATAGGCATGGTGGTGGGCAATGCGGACGTGATAGACGCCCTGAAGAGGGTTAAGTCAAACATTGACTCAGGTATTCCCCAGGCCATCCAGTATGCCGCCATTGAGGCTTTAAACGGTCCGCAGGCCTGCATCCCGGAGCATAACTCCATCTACCAGAAGCGCCGTGACCTGATTATCGAGGTACTCAATAACATCGGTCTTGAAGCCAGGCCCCCCCGGGCAAGCCTGTACATATGGGCTAAAGTCCCCCCGGACTATAACTCGGTGGACTTCGCCACCGACCTGCTGGAAAAGGTCGGGGTGGTAGTCACCCCGGGGGTAGGCTACGGCAAGCAGGGCGAGGGTTACATCCGGGTATCTTTAACCATCCCCGATGCCGCCGTGGTCAAGGGCCTGTCCCGGATATCAGCCTGGCGCGACCCTAAGAGAAGACTGAAGGCGTATTTATAGTTTACATAATAAAAGGGGCATTATTATTAGAGGCGCAATTGTTACCCGCCCTTCGCCGGAGCGGGCACTACTGGTGGCTATAGGCGCTAAAGGCAGCGCCGATAGATGGCCGGTGGAAGACTCACTGGACGAGCTGGCCCAATTGGCGGCTACGGCAGGGGCCGATGTGGTGAGCAAACTGATACAGCGCTTGCCCCGGGCTTCCAAAACGCACTATGTGGGCAAAGGTAAGCTGGAAGAGCTGATAGCACTCAAGGAAAGCACTGGCTACAGCGTGGTAATCTTTGACGATGAGCTTTCGCCACTCCAGCAGAGAAACCTGGAAGACGCCCTCCAGGTCAAGGTGATTGATCGGGCGGCTTTAATTTTGGATATCTTTACCAGAAGGGCACGGACCCGCGAAGGGCAGCTGCAGGTAGAACTGGCACAGCACCAGTATTTGCTGCCGCGCCTGGCCGGGCAGTGGAGCCACCTGGAAAGGCTGGGGGGCGGCATCGGCACCAGGGGCCCCGGCGAAACCCAGATCGAGACCGACAGGCGCCTTATCCAGAGAAAGATACACCGCCTCAAAAACCAGATTGACGATATAAGAAAACACCGCCAGCTTTACCGCCAGCAGCGCAAGAAGACCGGCATCCCCATAGTGGCTATAGTCGGCTATACCAACGCCGGCAAGAGCACCCTGCTCAATGCTTTAAGCCACGCCGATGTCTTTGTCGAAGATAAGCTCTTCGCCACTTTAGACCCCACCACCCGGCGGCTGACCCTCCCCGATAAAAGCGCGGTGCTGCTGACCGATACCGTCGGCTTTATCCGAAAATTACCGCCGACCATCATCACCGCCTTTAAGGCAACACTGGAGGAACTGACCGAGGCAAGCCTTCTGCTGCACGTCGTCGATTTAACATCACATAACGCCGCCGAGCAGTGCCAGGTGGTGGAGAATATTCTGGCCGACCTGGAACTTCAGGACAAGCCCCGGATTACGGTGCTGAACAAGATTGACCTTTTGCTGCCGGATGACCAAAGTTGGGACGAGAAGAAAGCGCTGAAACATCTTTCCGACCAGGCCCCGGCCAATGAGGACACGGTGCTGGTGTCGGCGGTCCGGGGTTGGGGTCTGGGCAGGCTTTTGGAGCTGGTCGGACAGGTGCTAAACCGCTCAAAACAGCCGGTCTAAAAATGACGCTCTCAAATCAAAATCTAGACCCCTAAAAATTTTCCCTAATGGTTTGATACCTTGACGGGTATGCGGCCTGGCTTTACCCCACCTTATCCCCCCTGATTATTGTTATTTTTTGTCCTTGTCAGGACGCGGTTTATCCGTCATAATAAAAACATCAAAGAAACTTTTTAGGAGATTTCGATGTCTTTAGAGGAACTGGAAAAAAGAATCGGGGTTCTGGAGGACATAGAGGCGATTAAAGAGCTGCACCGAAATTATGTTTTTTACCTTTCCAGCCGGGCATGGGATGATTTGCTGGACTGCTTTGCCGAAGACGCCACCGCCGAAATCTGGAAGCACGGGTTGCGCCGGGGCAAGAAGGAAATTACGGAGCTGGTCTATGATGTTTTTGATAAACTGGAAAAGACCCCCGGGCACCTGGTGGCCCAGCCGGTCATATCGGTTGATGGGGACCGGGCCAGCGGCTACTGGATACTTTATCTCTTTCCTTTTACCGAGCCGATGACCTGGTGGCAGGGCAAGCATGACTGCGAATACGTTAAGATAGACGGTAAATGGAAGTTCAGTTCGGTCAAGTTCACGCGCCCCTGGCCGGAAGTCCCCGAATAGGGCTTTTAGGAAACCCACCCCCTTAATCCCCCTCCCTTAGAAAGGGAGGGGGAGAGTTTTTTTAAGAAGAGGGTGCTTCGCACCCTCTTAAACACCCCTGTAAATAAGTAGGTGATAAGTTTACATAATATTTGTGGGTAAAAACTTGTGCTATAATGGGGGTATGACCATAGATACCTGGTTAGCCATTAGTGCCGGAGCCACATTTCTACTTGCTTTAGCAGCCTTCTGGGCTATTTGGCAAAACTACCAATCTCAGAAAAGAGAGCGCAAAGAAAGATTACTGGATAAAATTGTAGATTGGGTAACAGACATCCAAAATGCTAGTCTCGAAGTAGATATTCCGGCATCTATAGACCAGATAAGAGTGAGAGAAGCTAATATTATGCTGAGATATGCAATTCCCTTTGGAAAAAATGACTACATAAAAGCAATTGCCAGAGAGGCATTCAAAGACGAATTACTACAAGATGTTGAGAATATGATTATGGCTTTTACTGCTTTCTTGTTCCTCAAGGGGAAATCCTTTGGCAGGGAAAATCATGGGAAGGTTTTTAAAGGGACAGCGATTAAAATAATAGAAACGGTTGAAAAACGACTTAATGAAAAAGCGCTCCCAGAACTGTTGGACGAATATACTGAAGAAAAAAGTAGATATGCTAATATTTTGCTGACTAAGGCCGGTAGTATCATAGCTAGCTTCTAAGCCATCATATTATTATGGTTCTGCGTCGCACTGTAATTAAGGTGTTATTTTAAGCCGTTACTTTCTTTTCCGCCTGCAGAGTCGTGGGATATACATCGGCACATCTTTCATATATTGTCGGTACTCATCACCAAATCGCTCAAGTAGCAGTTTTTCTTCATGGCGTGAAATATAATGCAAAAAGGCTATAACAACAATCCATACCCCGATGGCCGCCAGCGATGTGCTTAAGAATAGCAGACCCAGGTACAGCAATATCTCGCTCATATATACAGGATGTCGAATAATCCCGAAGACACCCTTTCTGATAACGCCAGGCTCTTCCCTTACTTCACCGAACACTATTGTCATACCGGTCTTTGCCAGGTAACCGGCAATAATCAAAATAATAACCCCAAGCGGTATCTGGACAGCGAGCGGAATATAATTATTCAGAAAGATTGAATATTTAAAAAAGAAAGAATCGGTTATCCAAACCGCAAGAAAGGCAAGAAAGAGTATTAGCTGCCCGGCATCACCTAATCTATGCTCACCGGTAAGGTCATCCCGATGCTTTGTAGCCTCTCTGCCTGTTTTCTTATGAGACATATCGGACCCCTCTCTGCATATTTTGCGACGCACAATAGTCGTTATGTCGAGAACGCAGTCTCGGGGAGGCTAAAACCGCCCCTTTTCCCCAAATCCCCTGCCGAATCATCATTCCGGCTCTAAACCCGGCCAGATAATACTTATTCTTCCTCCCTACGACCCAAACCCCTGAAACCGCCTCTTCCTTGCTGGGGAGGTTTACGGAGCGTCTCTCGGACCATCCAGTAAAACCTGCCGTATCTATCAATTAGTTCCTCCGCTTCTTCCGGCTGTTTGGAAAACTGTTTCTTTAACCCGGCAGTTATGCCAAACTCGTCTAAAAGCTCCTTTGCCATCTGTCGTGCCGCTATCTCTGGAATCAGTTTATCTGACATCGTGCTCACCACCTTATTCAGATTTCCGAGTAATTATACATCATAATAGCCCTTTTGCTACCCCGTAATATTATGTAAACTAATTTACGGGTAATAAAAAAGTAGGCTTTTTCAGCCCCCCCCCAAATGACATTATAATTTTACCGCCTAAAAGAGGTCGTCTATCTCCCGGTTCCCTTCCGGCATATAAAGCAAGTCTTTCTTCTCTCTTTAAGCAGGCCCCCGTTTTTGATCTGGTGGGCTACAGTGAATAAGAACCTGACCGGCCTGCATGACTTACTAGCTGTGCTCTTTAGCAAAAATAGCCGCGCCCAGGGCAGCCGTTATTTGGGGTTCCTCGGGAATTATTACTTTCTTGCCTAATTCCTCTTCAATCGCCTTAACTACCCCGATGTTCCTAGCTACTCCTCCGGAGAAAACTATGGGCTCCTCAAAGATAATTTGTCCCCCAACTCCCATAGCAATCACCCTCCTGGCAATTGATTTACTCATACCATAAACTATATCTTCCTTTGCTTTATGCCCTGATAGGAGAGAGATTATCTCTGACTCAGCAAACACGGTGCAGATACTACTGAGAACGCAAGGGTTTTTAGACTTTAACGATAATGGGCCAAGCTCTTCGATGGGGAGGTTTAGTATTCTCTCGGTTAAGACTTCTAAAAATCTTCCCGTCCCGGCAGCGCACTTATCGTTCATCTCAAATCGGATAACCATGCCCTCTTCATCCAGTTGAATTACCTTGCTGTCCTGGCCACCGATATCAATAATGGTTCTAACTGCCGGGAACAGTGACTTTGTTCCCCTGGCGTGGCAGATTATCTCGGGTAGCACCTTGTCCGAAGAGGTAAAGGCTCTACGGCCGTAACCGGTTGACACAATATACTCTATGTCCTCTGCCGACTTCCGGCTCTTTTCCAAGGCCAGGTTGAGGACCTCGACTCCACTTTGCTGGCGGTCATAGCTGGTTGGTATCAGTGAAAAGGCCATGATTTCTTCCCGCTGGTTAATTATCACTGCTTTGGTAACTACTGAACCTATGTCAATACCGGCAAACATCATTCGGTCAAGCTTTCCGCATTTTCATTATTTCGCATATGCTTTCAATTCTTGTCCTCAAAGCTTCCAGGCTATAGTCTCTATCATCCCAGTTGTCTCCCTCAATGTAGAATACGGGTAATTTGGTCTTTTCCTCCACCATTCTAGACAATAGCCTGTGACTGCTGCCCAGCCAGCGGTCAAAATCCATCAAACCAAAGACCATACCATCGAACTTATGTGTTTCTATCTTTTCACATATTTGTTCTGCCTGATAGCCAGGATTGACCATCCCGGACGTCCTGAGCCAGCCTTCAGCCGCAGCCATATAAGGGTCTTTAAATGTAGGCGGCATTAGTTGCTTCCTGGTAAGTATAAAAAACTCGCTCAAGGGTATTCCCACGCCATTGTCCTCAAAGGTTTTGGCTACCCAGGGAACGGTGGGATGAAGACTATAAATCAGCAATTTTGGTGCCCCCTCAGGCAATACACCCTTTTTATTGTCCACCCTTTGTTTAATCTCTTTAATCGTAATATCTAACGCCTTCTCCATTGCTTCCATACCGGTGTTAAATGGTGTGAACAAACCCTCCCAGAACAGGCGCACACTTACTGCGCCCACAGGTTGCGGGTCGGCAGCCATGAGCCGGGCTAACTCCGCTAGTTTGGCCGCATACTTCTGCCAGGTAGCAATTACCTCATTTATTTTCTCTTCCGAGACCTTGATACCGATTTCGTTCTGGACAAACTCGAAGCCGTCTTTCATTTGAGCGGCCAGGTACTCAACCCGGCTGGCGACCTCGTCTTCCACAGTACCCAGAGGCTGGTCGTGAGGTAAACGGGTAATATACGTTTTCCACTCGGGGTCGTAGTAGATGCTAATGAATTCATCGGTCTTGGGGGCTTCGTCGCAAATAAAACCCCATATCCAGTTTATATCAGGGGAGGGAATAACACCCAGCCGGCGAGCGGCATATCTTGTCTTGTTCAGAGCGCAGTGGCGGCACCCGTATGAGATTCCGTTTTTTTCGGCTTCTTCCAGGTAAGGGGCAAGCTTGTGGAAGAAACTGTTCAATACAAAGGTCAGGAATATATCGGGAAAAGAAACGAATACCTTGTCAGGTGCCGTTAGTTTGAGGGCATAATAAAAGTGCAAGAGGGCGGGCAGAATGCCATATACTATCTTTACTCCCCTCTCTTTATACTCACTGGCTTTGGTTAAATCTATCGCTTCCCTTACGAAGCAGCCCAGTAATTTCCTGATACCTTCCAATTCTATGGCAAAGTAGGTGGGAAGCTGTTCTTCGACGGCGAATTTAACATCCTCTTCGGTTAAGCCAAGCTTTTGCGATGCTTTACGCCATTCGGGCAGGTATTTTGACATTTCATCTTCTTCAAAGCCGGTTAATCTTAGAAAATCCTCATATATATCTTTGGCCATCTTAGCTCCTCCTCTGCTTGACCGATTCAATAAAGCTCTCAATCCGTGTTGTTAGTGGGCCCATAGCCTCTCTTGAATATTCGTATGAGGATTCAAGTTTTAAGATGGGGATGTTCATCTCAGCCATTGCTTTTGTAATTATGGAGTACTCTATATCATATACTTCCTCAAAAGCTAGCTCGTACCATATCACGCCATCAATGTTAAAATCTCTTATGAGCTTCTTCATAATTTCGGCTCTTTCTTCCCAGGCCGGCTGAAATATAGATGGTGGCGTCCTTTCTAAGTAATAGGTTTCTCCCAGGTTTCTCATCAAATCACCGTCTGTTTTTACATTCCATTCATAATGTCTCATCCCTTCGTCTAGAAATTCAGCAGCTATTACTCCACCAGATTCTTCAATCAACCTGGGAACAACATAGTCACCTACGCCTACTACATGACCGGCCAGAAGTAGCCTGGGCGCCTCTTTAGGGAAAGGGCTCTTGCCTTTTTGCAGCTGCCCATACAGGTCATTGAGTTTTGGCAGTAGCTTCTCCGGGTCGCCATAGAAGGAATAGTGATTTAGCAGAATGAAGTCAGCACCGCCTATAGGTGGAGGCTGCTTCTTTCTTAGCAGATTAATCTTACTTAGAATGTCTCTAATCTTATTAATAGAGTCGGTTGATTCCTTGAGCTTTCGGTCTGATACTTTATTGCCGGTGAGAGCTTCTAATTTCTCTATTAGCTGAGTTAATCCTTTATGATAGTAGTCCCGGGAGAGCGATTTTTCCCAGTCAGGTGGAACGCCCAGTCTTACCGCTGGTAATTTAAAGTATTCAAACAGGTCAGCTAACCTCGACTCATGACAATCACTGCATTGCACAACTATGAGGTCAAGCAGGGGGATTACCGGGTCTATACCTAAAAGGTGATATCCGATTTGCGACCTGGAATAAGGGCTCATGAAACGAAGCATGTAAGGTATTACTGCATCCGGGGGTTCAGGCTGTCCTCCCCGGCAGAGCAAATATGGCAGTGCTCCGGATGCGTAGATTAATTCCTCGGGAACAAACCTGCCCACATATCCAACTACTTTAACACCCTTTTCCTTCTGTTCCTTTAGTTTTTCCGGTCGGGTGCGGGCAATTTGTGCCAGCTCTTCGAGTGTATCCAAGGCGTTTACCTCCCATAGCTAATTTATCGCGGTAGTCGCCAAGAAAGCGACCTCACCCAATTATAACACTAATTTAGTCTCCGGTAACGATTCATCGGCAGGTGCAACGGAAACCTGTCGGCAAAGACCTCCGGATAGGAATAAGCTTGCCGCCTCCTGCTTTTTGTTCGCCCCGGCGTGTAGTGGCAGAAACCCGACAGGTGGTCACAAGTATACAGGATGCAGTCGGAACGGGCCGACTAGTGCCGGCGGTATGCAGTAATTCTCTGAGTTGCAATAGTTCAGAATGACTTTTTGTTACGTCCGTACTATTGACAACACACATAAATGAGAACTAAACTCAAGTCACAAAACATAAAACGCCATTAAAACATGATTAGTTTAGGAGGGGGCAATATAACAAGGGCACTGGAATCACCGACTAATTTATCGGCTGCCGGTGCCCTTCAATATTAATTAGGAGGGCGATGATGATAAAGATTAAACGGGTATTAGGTGTAATTATTATTTTGGCACTGCTTGTAAGCAGTATTCCATTCATGGGGCTGGCAGTAGCCGCTGAGGATGAGCCCTGCGACGAGTGCCAGCAGAGCCAAGCTGAAGGTGAACTCCAATATCCCATAATGAGACCCTCTCCAGAGACCCTTCGGAGATGGATGGAAGAAGAGAAGAATTTCCCCGAGGCTTATATCAGCCCACAAATTCAGCGCCAGCTTGAGCAATCGCCCGAAATATACGGAGTGCCTCTTAGCCTTCTGGACCATTTGCAGTACACCCCGTCTGAGCGTGACCAGGGAAATTGCGGCAACTGCTGGGCATGGGCGGGTACCGGCGTTATGGGGATTGCCCTTGATGTCCAGCACTCAATCAAAGACCGGCTCTCAATACAATACCTGAACTCCAACTACGGGGGGGGAAGTGGTCCTGATTTTGCCTGCTGCGGGGGTACCCTATCAGATTTTACAAGCTTCTATAATACTAAGAAAAAAGCCATCCCGTGGTCCAACACCAACGCTGACTGGCAGGACGACGGCCAGGGGTGTCCCGGCTCTACTACCGTACCTGCCGGTACTATCTCCACCACGCCTTATTACGCTATCAGTTCCATCACGGCGCAGACAATCCCTACCAAGGGGGTGGGTGAAGCCACAGCTATCGCCAATATACAGAATATTCTCAATCAGGATAAAGCGATATTTTTCGGCTTCTATCTGGCTGAAAGTGCTGATTGGAGCGCTTTTCAAAGTTTCTGGGGAACCCAGGGGGAAGACGTAATCTGGGACCCGGATTCTTCTTGCGGTCATACAGCGGACGCCGGTTTCGGTGGTCATGCCGTTCTCTGCGTGGGTTACAACGATGACCCCGGCACGGACAACGACTACTGGATTATGTTGAACAGCTGGGGAACGACGGCCAGCCGCCCCAACGGGCTTTTCCGCGTGGATATGCATATGGACTACGATTGCTATTTTTATTATCCTTATCCTGATGGTTACTATAGTTTCTACTGGGATACCCTCAGTGCTACCTTTTTAATACCCCCCACCACACCCTCCGACCTCGTTGCCACCGCCGTATCCTCATCCCAGATTAACCTCTCCTGGACGGACAACTCCGGTGATGAGACCGGCTTTAAGATAGAGAGAAAGACCGGCTCCGGTGGAACATATGTTCAGAGAGCCACCGTTGGTGCCAATGTCACCAGTTATAACAATACCGGCCTTTCTGCCGACACCACCTACTATTACCGGGTGAGGGCCTATAGTGCTGCCGGTAATTCAGACTATTCCAACGAAGATGATGACACCACCCTGCCCCCGCCACCGCCGGCACCAGTCTTAACATCACCGTCTTATGGAGAAACGGTATCGACCCTGACCCCAAGGCTTGAGTGGAACGCCTCAACCGGGGCTACCGACTACGGGCTGCAGGTCGCCACCAACTCCAGCTTCACCACCCTGGTCGTCGACCAGACCGGTATCACCGACCTCTATTATGATATACCGGGAGGGAATCTTAGCTGGAACACGCGCTATTACTGGCGGGCCAATGCCAGTAATAGCTTTGGTAGCACCTCCACCTGGTCAGGCTCAAGGTATTTCCGGACAGCGGTAGGACCACCCAATCCCCCAACCCCTGTATCTCCGGGGACAGCTATCACTTTTAAGTGGAGCACCTCCAGCGGGGCAACGAATTACCATTTGCAAGTGAATACCAATTCTTCTTTCACCGGAACGAGCATGTTTGATGGCGAGGTAGGCAATGTTACCTCAAAAGAGGTAACCGGCCTTACCCTTGGCACTACGTACTACTGGCGGGTGAAGGCTGGTAATACTGGAGGGTGGAGCGATTGGTCTTCAGTCAGAAGCGTTTTTGCCAGTGAGGTACCATGACCCGAACTGGTATGTCCTGAGGTAGTGTAGAATAATTTTGGGCATAAAGATATTTTGATCGTTAAACAGCATGAAGGACAAATAAAACGGGGTAGCTACATGGCTAGCTGCATGGCTAGCTGCATGTACACCTGAGGCCTATGTAAAAGGTAATTTATATGTACGGGGTAGCTAAATGGCTAGCTTAAAGTACAGGCCAGGTCTATTTAATGGGTGTGGATATCAACTCCCGCCTTCCGAGCGAATATTCTGATCTTACCACTTATTGTCGCCGGTGCCAGAGCAAATAGGCTGTCATCTTTTTCCTTGCCCCTTATATAGGCAGCGAGCTTACTGCTCATATTGGCGGATAACGATATTACCCGATCCTTGGCACCTTTACCCTGGCGAACAACAAGAACTTGCCTCTCGATATCAATATCCCCTACCCTCAAATTGGCAAGTTCACTACGCCTTAATCCAGAATGGATAGCAAGGTCAACAAGTAGAATATCCCTCTCGATAGTATTTCTATGGCTCCTTTTGGTTCTCATGGCTTCCAGGAGTTTCTCTATATCCGTTCTCTCGACATAAGAAGGCAGTATTTTGGGAACCCTTATATTTATGTCAAGTTCCTCCCCGTACCACTTGAGAAACACCTTGATAATGGCTGCATAACGGGCAAGTGTGGTTGGTTTTCTATCACTGAATGGGGAAAGAAAGGATTTAGCTAGTTCTGGAGTTGGCGGGAACTCTCCTAGGTAATTATGGAAGTGATTAAGAATCCGTTTTGCTTCGTGAATACCCCTGGCTGAACGATGGTGAAAAGCTAATTCACCATCATATAAAGCAAACAGCTCCTGGTTTGTTTTTTGCCTCAACTCCAACTGCCGCCTCCCCTTGCTACCCAAGAGTATATGCAATAATTCTCTGAGTTGCAATAGTTCAGACAGCTCGGGGAGAACATGCGACTTTTTGAAAGAATCAGTCGCATTTTGAGGGAATATAGCTTCAGAAGTGGGCTCGGTAGGGTTCGAACCTACGACCAATCGGTTATGAGCCGACCGCTCTACCGCTGAGCTACGAGCCCATAGCCATTAAAAACCAAGTTTCTTGAGCTGCTTGGCCACCCTGGCCAGCAGTTCCTCGGGACTGACCGGCTTTTCAATATAATCTTCGGCTT
>JAUVYB010000017.1 GCA_030603275.1 Deltaproteobacteria bacterium
GGCTCGGCCTTTGGGGGGGGTGGGTATGGGAAGATAGAGAACTGTTGGAAGTGGGGTGGTGGGAAAAGATATAAAAGGGGTGGGGAAGACTACCCCGGCCAAGTGATGAACCCTTCCACCTGTAAGGCTATCAGAACCAGCGAAACCATATTAACGAAGGCATGCATTATTATCGTGCTCCACAGCGAGCCCGTTTTGATGCGGACTATGCCAAACAATACCCCCATCAGGAATATCAGCACTATTTCATAAATACCGTATTGAATATGGAGTGATGCCCATGCAAGTGACGTCAGCCCCACCGCCCCGATAGGGCCGAGCCGGGACTGCCGGAAGCCCTCCAGCAAAAAGCCACGAAAAAAAGCCTCCTCAAAGATTGGGGCAAATATTATCAGGGATACCCAGAGCAGCACCGGCCAGACGCTGGTATTATATATATTTAACATAAATTCGTTGGAAGTCGAACTGTCCACAAATATACCCGCGAAGTCGGCAAGAAACATAAATACCACCACAAGACACAGGGCGCCCAGAATTTGCTTGGCCGTTATCCGCTTCAGTCCCAGGTATTCGGCAATGCTTACGCCCTTTCTAACCCCGGCGAATAACATAATGAAGCCGAAGCCGAAAACCGCCGAAACGCATACGGAAACAGAGATAATAAGCCCCATCTGGGTGGAAAACAGCTCTTCAATGGCACGCATCAGCTCAAAGGGGTCAAGCTGGCCGGCTGAAGACTGCATAAAAGAGAGCAGCGCTGGGAAAGCAACCACCATTGACGCCAGTGCCTGGGCTACAAAAAAGACAAGAAAAATAACCAGCCCCAGGCCTACCGTGGCCCAGGGCCCCCATATTTTCTTTTCCGGTACCGGATTTTCTATTTCAGTCATATCGGCCTCTTAAGACTGTCAGCGCTGGGGCTATTATATAATATTTTATGAGGGAATTCACCCGATGTAACAATTAATCCCCGCTTGTTGATTGCATATGGTTAGCAAGCTATAATTCAATGGAGAAGGGGTTTCCTCCGTTAATTGCCAGGCAGGGGGAAACAGGGGTGGGGCAAAAAGGGCTTTAGCCCTCACCATTAAGGGCGGCGGGCGGGGAAAGATATAAAACGGGGAGGGGTTAACCTAATGAAAATCCTCCACTTTGCCGATCTTCACCTTGGGGTGGAGAACTACGGCCGTCTTGACCCGACTACCGGCCTGTCCACGCGGCTGGGTGATTTTTTAAATGCCCTTGATAAGCTGGTGGACTATGCCCTGGAGAGTAAGGTTGACCTGGTTCTCTTCTGCGGCGACGCCTACCGCAGCCGCGAGCCGACCCAGACCCAGCAGCGGGAATTCGCTAAAAGAATTAACCGCCTGGCCACTAACGGCATCCCCGTCTTTCTTTTAATCGGCAACCACGACCTGCCGAACGCTGTCGGCAGGGCTACCAGCACCGAAATCTTCGACACCCTGGCGGTGAAAAATGTCTACGTCTCCAACCGCCCCAGGGTTTACACCATACCGACTAATAGCGGCCAAGTTCAAATCGTCTCCCTGCCCTGGCTGCGGCGCAGCGCCCTGCTGACCAGGGAGGAGACCAAGAACCTCACCTTTGAGCAGATAAACCAGAGATTGCAGCAGATATTAACCGATGTCATCGCCGCCAAGGCTGAAGAGCTTGACCCCGAACTGCCGGCGGTACTGGCGGCCCATGTCTGGGTGGCCGGCTCTAAGGTAGGCTCGGAGAAGTCGATGACCATAGGGCAGGAGCATGTCCTGATGCTGGGCAATGTTACCCATCCCGCCTTTGACTATATCGCCCTGGGGCATATCCACCGTCACCAGGTGCTGAATGAGAACCCGCCGGTGGTTTATGCCGGCAGCCTGGAGCGGCTGGATTTCGGCGAGGCCGATGACGACAAGGGTTTTTACCTGGTGGAAATAGGGACGGGGGAGGAGGCGGGAAAGAGGGCGGTTTCCTTTGACTTCCACCCGGTGGCGGGGAGGCGTTTTATTACTGTTAGTGTTGATATTGAACCGGCGGATATTGAACCGACCGCCACCGTGCTCAAGGCTATCGCCGAACGGGAGGGCGAGGTTAAAGATGCTGTGGTGCGGATGAGCATCAGCCTGCCGGCGGAGGTCGAGGGCGAGCTGAGGGACAGCGAAATCAGGAACGCACTGGGGGAAGCCCACTACTTTACCATCGCCAAGGATATTAAGCGGGAAGCCCGCCTGAGGCTGGGGGGGCTGGCCGCCGAGGAGATAAGCCCGCTCGACGCACTGAAGACCTACCTGGAATCCAGAAGGGATGTAAGCCCGGAGCGAGTCAAACTCTTACTAGAATATGGCGAGAGGCTTATCCAGGAGCAGAATACAGGTTCTTAAAACCTTCAATATACATTAATATAAAAGGAGGCCGGTGATGATAAGAGTGGTAATACAGCGTAAGCTGAAGGAAGGTAAGAAGGGAGACCTGCTGCCGCTGCTCAGGGCACTGAGGGCGGCGGCTATGAGTCACTCGGGCTATATACACGGGGAGTCCCTGGTCCGTACCGAAGACCCGTCGGTAATCTCGGTGCTGAGCACCTGGCAAAGTCTGGAGGAATGGAAGGCCTGGGAAAAGTCAGAGCAGCGAGTTAAGCTGTATGAGAAAATCGAGCCCCTTCTGGTGGAAAAGCCCGGGGTCAGCGTCTATCTGATAATGGCTACCGAAGAGAAGTAATACCTGACCGACTGAGCCGGGGATGGGTAAATTAACCTAGGTTAAATTACATATCAACAGGCTAAAATTGCTTGACTTCTCATACCCCATGAGATAAACTAGGTACTGGGCGCTTTCAGGTAACAGGACCGATTTTAAGCTGAGAACTTTCCCCCGAAGTCTCAGCTTTATTGCGGAAAAAGCACGATTCACATGAAGATTGCCATTAGCGGAAAAGGCGGCGTAGGTAAGACGACACTAGCCTCTCTGCTTTCCAGGATTTTCGCCGAGGCGGGCTACTCCGTTTTAGCTATAGATGCCGACCCTAATTCCAATCTGGCTGCTACTCTGGGTATTCCCAATACCGATGACATAACCCCCATCTCCGAGATGGAGGCTCTTATTGAGGAACGTACCGGAGCCAAGCCGGGTAAGTCGGGGGGCTTTTTCAAGCTCAATCCCAAGGTTGACGATTTGCCAGAGAAGTACGCTCTCAAATATAATGGAATTAGATTAATGGTAATGGGGCGGATAAAGCAGGGCGGCACTGGCTGCTATTGCCCGGAGAATGCCCTGTTAAAATCCCTGGTCACCCATTTACTCCTGGGTAGGGACGAGGTGGTGATTATGGATATGGAGGCCGGCGTGGAGCACCTGGGGAGAGCCACCGCCAGAGCGGTGGATAGATTGATTGTGGTTGTAGAACCGGGACGGCGCAGCGTTGAGACTGCCCGCAGAATCAAAAAACTGGCCGAGGAGATTGATTTACATAATATTGCCGCTGTAGGCAGTAAAGTGAGGAGCCAGTCCGAGCGGGACTTCCTGACCTCCAGCCTGCCCGATTTTGAGTTCCTCGGTTTTATCCCCTATGACCAGGCCATAGTCGACGCCGATCTGGCCAACCGACCCCTCTTCGAAGCCAGCCCCAGGATTATTGGTGAAGTTAGAAATATCTACAAGGCCCTGTTAGCGACTGCTCAGGCATGAGCATTAAGATAAAAAGCTGTTAAATTTAACAAGGAGGTTGCAGTGGCTTACGACGCAACGAAACTAAAGGACTGGCAAATTTCAGAGGCGGCTGAGGAGAACATGCCCACCCCCGACGAGTGGCGGGAGAAGCTGAATCTGCAGAAGGACGAGGTTGTCCCCTACGGCAGGTTATGCCGGCTCGATTTCCTGAAGATTATCGAGCGTCTAAAGGCTAAACCGGACGGCAAGTACATCGAGGTAACGGCCATCACGCCCACGCCGCTGGGGGAGGGGAAGAGCACCACCTCCTGCGGCCTGATGGAGGGTATGGGCAAGCGCGGGCTGAATGTCGGCGGCGCTTTGCGGCAGCCTTCGGGCGGGCCGACGATGAACATCAAGGGCACGGCCGCCGGCGGCGGCAACTCCCTGCTCATCCCCATGACCGAGTTTTCTATGGGGCTTACCGGCGACATCAACGATATTATGAACGCCCATAACCTGGCCATGGTGGCGATGACCGCCCGGATGCAGCACGAGCGCAACTATGACGATGAGCAATTAGCCAGGCTGACCAGGATGCCCCGCCTGGATATCGACCCCACCCGGGTGGAGATGGGCTGGATAATCGACTACTGTGCCCAGAGCCTGCGCAATATCATTATCGGCATCGGCGGGCGCATGGACGGCTTTACCATGCAGTCCAAGTTCGGCATCGCCGTCAGTTCGGAGCTGATGGCCATGCTGTCCATCGTCAATGACCTGGCCGACATGCGGGAACGGATGGACAACATCACCGTGGCCTACAACAAGAAGGGTAAACCGGTTACCACCGGCGACCTGGAGGTGGGCGGCGCCATGACCGCCTGGATGCGCAACACTATCAACCCCACCCTGATGTGCACCGCCGAATACCAGCCCTGCATGGTGCACGCCGGGCCTTTCGCCAATATCGCCGTCGGCCAGTCTTCGATTATAGCCGACCGCATCGGCCTTAAGATGTTCGATTACCATATTACCGAGAGCGGATTTGCCGCTGATATCGGCTTTGAGAAGTTCTGGAATGTAAAGTGCCGCTACAGCGGGCTTAAGCCCCACGTATCGGTGCTGACCACCACTATAAGAGCGCTAAAGATGCACGGCGGCGGCCCCAAGGTGGTGGCCGGCCTGCCGTTGCCCGAGGCCTACACCAAAGAAGATGTTGGCCTGGTGGAGAAGGGCCTGCCCAATATGCAGCACCTCATCGGTGTTATCCGGAAGTCCGGTATCAACCCGGTAGTGTGCATCAACTGCTTCCACACCGATACCAAGGCCGAGATAGCCATAGTCAGGAAGGCGGCTGAGGCAGCCGGCGCCCGCTGCGCAGTATCAACCCACTGGGCTGACGGCGGCGACGGCGCACTGGAGTTTGCCGATGTTGTCAAGGAGGCCTGCGAAGAAGAGAGCAAGTTCAAGTTCCTCTATCCCAATGAGATGAAGCTGCGGGAGCGCGTGGCCATGGTCGCCAAGGAAGTCTACGGCGCCGACGGCGTCTCCTGGACGCCGGAAGCCGAGGCCAAAGCCAAGGCTTTCGAGGCCGATGATAAATATGACGAGTACGCCACCATGATGGTCAAGACCCACCTGTCCCTCACTCATGACCCGGTGCTCAAGGGTGTCCCCAAGGGCTGGACGCTGCCCATCCGCGACATCCTTATTTATTCCGGCGCCAAGTTCCTGTGTCCCGTTGCGGGGACTATTACCCTGATGCCAGGCACCAGTTCCAGCCCGGCCTTCAGGAAGGTGGATGTTGACGTAAAGACAGGTAAGGTTTCCGGGTTATTCTAGGTTTAAGGAGAACTATTTGAGCTTTAATATAGCCGTGGCCGGAAAAGGCGGCACCGGGAAGACCTCAGTGACCAGCCTGGTTATCCGTTACCTGATGAAGAAGGGAGCGGGGCCGATTCTGGCTGTTGATGCCGACCCCAACGCCAATCTGGGGGAGAGTTTAGGACTTGACATAAAACAGACGCTTGGCTCCCTAATCGCCTCTTTTAACGAGGAGAAGATAAACATTTCTCCCGGGATGACCAAGGAAGCCTACCTGGACCTCAAGATGAACGAGGCTATAGTCGAGGCCAAGGGTATTGACCTGGTGACCATGGGCCGGGGGGAAGGGCCGGCCTGCTACTGCTACCCCAATGTTATCCTGAGGAAGTTTGCCGACAACCTTTCCGGGAACTACCCCTACATGGTTATGGATAACGAGGCGGGGATGGAGCACCTTTCGCGGAGAACCACCCAGAATGTCGACGAGCTGCTGCTGGTTTCCGACCACTCGGTGAAGGGGGTGCGGACTATAGCCCGGATAAGGGAGCTGGTGGACGAGCTGAAACTGGAGGTGAAGCGGCAGTCGGTGATCATCAACATGGTTCCCGACGGGCTTGACCCTATGGTGGCCAGCGAGTTAGCCCGGTTGGGGATTGAGCCGGCCGCTATCATACCTCTAGATGAGACGATATTGAACTATGACATACAGCTGAAGCCGCTACTTGACCTGCCCGATAGCTCCAGGGCGGTGCAGGCAGTTAATAATCTGATGGCCAAACTTATCGGTGTAAAGGGGGGAAAATGACAGCACAACTTATTAGAGGCGCGGAAGTGGCCGCGCAGATTCGCGAGGAATTGCAAAAAGAGGTTGCCGAGCTAAAGGCGAAGCACAACGTCGTGCCTGGACTGGTAACGGTGCTGGTCGGCGCCGACCCGGCTTCGCAGGTCTACGTCGGCGCCAAGGAGAAGACCTCCAAGGAGCTGGGTATCTACTCGGAGAGGTATGACCTCCCGGAGAAGACCACCCAGCAAGAGCTTTTGGAATTGATTGACAAGCTAAATAAAGACCCCAAGATTAACGGCATCCTGGTGCAGCTGCCCCTGCCCAAACACCTCAACGAGGGGGAAGTCCTCTTCGCCATCGACCCCAAGAAGGATGTTGACGGCTTCCACCCGGTGAACGTGGGCAAGCTGATGATAGGCGAGCCGGACTATATGCCCTGCACCCCGGCCGGCATCCAGCAGCTCTTGATTCACTCCGGCACCCAGATTGAGGGCGCCGAGGTGGTCGTGGTGGGGCGGAGCAATATCGTCGGCAAACCAATCGCCAACATCCTGATGCAGAAGGCGCCGGGGGCCAACGCCACCGTCACCATCTGCCATACCAAAACCCGCGATATGGTCTTCCATACCAGGAGGGCCGATATATTAATAGTGGCCGCGGGAAAGCCCAAGTATATCACCGCCGATATGGTGAAAGAGGGTGTTGTAGTCATTGATGTCGGCGTGAATGAAATCGGCCGGACGGCCGAGGGCAAGAGAATACTGGCCGGTGACGTTGATTTTGAGACGGTTAAAGAAAAGGCCAGCGCTATAACCCCGGTTCCGGGTGGGGTGGGGCCGATGACCATAACCATGCTGATGATGAACACGGTCAGGGCGGCAAAAGTCGCCGCCGGACTGGCTTAAAGGAGGTATAACAGGATGGAATATAAGATTGAGAAAAAGCCGGCGCCGGGCCGGGATGAGGTGGAGGTGCTGGGGGATACCTTCGAGGAGGGTACTCCCGAAGGCGAGGAGCTGGGGAAGTGGCGGCAGAAACTGGACAGCCGGGAGGATAAGCTCAGGTACCTGCAGAGCGGCGAGCGCTACTGGTTCAGCGAGGAGTGGTTCGGCAGCGAGAAGCGGAAGACCCCGGCTTAAAAGTAAGGAGGGATGATTATGGCTTTAGAAATCCCCAAGACAGCCTACAGCGGAAAAATAAGAGAGATGAAGCTGGGCGGCGGTGACAAAGCGGTGACCGTCGGCGGCGAGACAGCCTACCCGTTTTACCTCTTTGAGGGGGAGATGCCGCATCCGCCCCGGATAGCCATGGAGGTCTGGGACATGCAGCCCGAAGACTGGGCCCCGGCCGCACTGGAGCCGTTTAAGGGGGTGACCGACGACCCGGCTGCCTGGGCCAGAAAGTGCGTTGACGACTACGGCGCCGAGATGGTTTGCCTGCAGCTGTTGAGCACCGACCCCAACGGGCTTGACCGGGGGGCTGAGGAAGCCGCCGCGGTGGTCAAGAAGGTGGCCGACGCTGTTGATGTTCCCCTGATTGTCTGGGGGACGGCTAACCATGACAAGGATACCGAGGTCCTGCGGCTGGTGGCCGAGGTCTGCCAGGGGAGGGACCTGATTATGGGGCCGGTGGAGGAGGGCGACTATAAGAAGATTGGCGCCGCCGCTATCGGCTACCGCCACATCGTGATGGCGTCGACGCCGATAGATATCAACCTGGCCAAGCAGCTTAATATTCTGCTGGGTAACCTGGGCGTTCCCGATGATTTGATTGTAATGGACCCCACCGTCAGCTGTATCGGCTACGGCATAGAGTATTGTTACTCGGTGATGGAGCGAATGAGGATGGCGGGCTTGACCCAGCAGGACGACAAGCTGCAATATCCGCTTATTTGTAATATATCCAAGGAAGCCTGGAAGACCAAGGAAGTGCATATGGCCGATGATGAGCTAAATATGGGGGATGCTAGGAAGCGGGGAATTCTGGTGGAAGCGATTTCAGCCACGGTGCTGCTTATGGCCGGTGGGGATGTGATGATTATGCGGCATCCCGAAGCCATAAAGCTGGTCCGGGAGATGATAGCCGAGCTGACGGCTTCCTGAAATAATAGACATTAAAAGAGGTGACCGAAGTATGGCAGAAGAGAAGGAAACCAAGAGCATTGACCAAGCCAGTATTGAGCTGATTGAAAAAGCGGCTAAAGACGGGGTTAATACCGTTTTTGACCGGGCGGACGCAATGAAGCCCTGTCCTATAGGTTCCGTGGGCAGTTGCTGTAAGAACTGTAGCATGGGACCCTGCCGGGTGCCGCTGCCCAAGGGCAGGGAGGAGACTCCCGAGGATAAACAGAAGCGAAGGGGAGTCTGCGGGGCTACTGCCGAGACTATCGCCGCCCGTAATTTCATCAGGATGGTGGCCGGCGGGGCGGCGGCCCACTCCGACCACGGGAGGGGGGTGGCCGAGCTTTTCCTGGCGGTGGCTAAAGGCAAGGCGCCGGGCTACGAGATTAAGGATGAGCAGAAGCTAATGCAGGTAGCCCTGGACTGGGGCATTGAGATTGGCGACCGCAGCAACAACGAGATAGCCGTTGATATCGGCGAGAAGGCGCTGGCGGAGTTCGGCAGGCAAGAAGGCGAGCTTATAACCCTGAGGAAGGCGCCGCTGAAGCGCCAGGAGTTGTGGCGGCAGCAGGGCGTCTCCCCGCGGGGCATAGACAGAGAAATAGTGGAGATAATGCACCGTACCCACATCGGGGTTGACCAGGACTACAAAAACCTGCTCAAGCAGGGGGTCAGGGCAGCCATAGGGGATGGATGGGGCGGCAGTATGATTGCCACCGAGCTCCAGGACATCCTTTTCGGCACCCCGGCCCCGGTTCTGGGCAAAGCCAACCTGGGAGTGCTGGAAAAGGATAAGGTCAATATCATCATTCACGGCCATGAGCCGCTGCTTTCCGAGATGATCGTGGCCGTGGCCCAGGAACCGGAGATGATAGAGCTGGCCAAGTCCAAGGGTGCCAAGGGGATAAACCTTTCCGGCATGTGCTGCACCGCCAACGAGATACTGATGCGCCACGGAGTGGCTATCGCCGGTAATTTCCTGCAGCAGGAACTGGCCATAGTCACCGGGGCCGTGGATGCCATGGTGGTGGACGTACAGTGCATTATGCAGTCCATTCAAACTGTAGCCGAGTGCTACCATACCAAGATTATTACTACCTCCCCCAAGGCCAAGATACCGGGGGCGGTTCATATTGAGTTTGATGAGCACGATGCCCTGAAGTCGGCGCGGGAGATAGTTAAGACGGCTATTGAGAACTTCCCCAACCGTAAGGGGGGTGTTTATATCCCCGGCGAGCCGGTCAACCAGATTGCCGGTTTCAGCCATGAGACCATCAACTACCTGCTGGGCGGGCTTTTCCGGGCTTCCTACCGGCCGCTGAATGACAATATCATCAACGGGAGAATAAGGGGGGTGGCCGGCGTTGTCGGCTGCAATAACGCCCGGGTCAAGCATAATGAGGGCCATGTCAATATGGTTAAGGAGCTGATAAAAAATGATGTGCTGGTGCTTACCACCGGCTGTAACGCCATCGCCTGCGCCGAGGCCGGGCTGCTGGTTCCCGAAGCGGCCAGGGAGTTTGCCGGTAAGGGGCTGGCCGAGGTCTGCGAGACCGTAGGCATACCGCCGGTGCTGCACTTGGGTTCCTGTGTTGATAACAGCCGAATCCTGATAGCCGCTACCGCCGTGGTTAAAGACGGGGGCCTGGGCGATGACATCAGCGAACTGCCGGTGGCCGGAGCCGCCCCCGAGTGGATGAGCGAGAAGGCTATATCCATCGGGCAGTACTTCGTCGCTTCCGGCGTCTACACCGTATTCGGCGTTACCTGGCCCACCACCGGCAGCAAAGAGGTGACCGACTTCCTCTTCAAGGAGATGGAGGAGATGTACGGCGGGATGTGGGATTTTGAGCCCGACCCGATCAGAGCCGCTCACCTTATGATTGCCCACATCGATAAGAAGCGCAAGGCTCTGGGCATTGATAAGGCCAGGGAGCGGGTGCTCTACGATATGGAGATGAGAAGAGAGCTGGACGCAGTTTAAGCGCTCTAGTTAAGATAATGGAGGACTTAAAGATATGTCTAAAATTATAGCATCAGCAGCTATCAGAGGGGCTTACAAGATTATCGGCAATGCGGAGAAGAAGTGGCAGGAGGCGATGGATAAGTGGGGAGCCAAGGAGCCGGTGGGCTTTCCCAATACCGCCTATTATCTGCCGGTAATCTACGGGATTTTAGGCGCCAAAGTGGAAAAGCTGGGCGATATGGAGCCGGTGCTGAAAAGGTGCAAGGCTCTTCTGCCGCCCCCGGTGAGGGAAAAATACCCCTTGCCCTATCTGGCGCCGGCCCTTGACGCTGGCATGGCCACCTTCTTTGCCGGGGAGCTGATAGAGGCCATAAGGTACCTGGAGCAGCCCGACTTTTACACCAAGACGGAAGACCCCATCGGTGATAATATCTGGCTGGGCGCCGCCGACGACGTTATCCTGAGGAAGCGGGGGGTTGAGTTTGTTGACGGCACCGCCCCCGGTTTTGCCGCTGTCCTTGGTGCGGCACCTACCAGTGAGATAGCCGCCAGTATTGCCCAGGAACTTCAGCAGAAGAACCTTTATGTCTTCATGTGTGCGGAGTATAACGGGAAGAGATTCTCGGAGCAGCTTGTAGAGGCGGGAGTACAGGTCGGATGGTCAACTCGTTTGGTCTCCTTCGGTCCAGATATCAGCGCCGCCATCTTCGCCGCTGGCTTTGCCACCAGGGCAGCCCTTACCTTCGGCGGCGTTGAACCCGGCGATTACCGAAAGGTCCTTATCTATAACAAAGACCGCATCTTTGCCTTTGGTATACCACTGGGCTATGTTACCGATGAGTGGTATGCCAACGCCTTGGGTTGTGTCAACTATGGCTTCCCTGTTATTGCCGATACCCCGATACCTGAGATTTTACCCACAGGGGTTTGCACCTACGAGCATGTTGTTTCCAATGTTCCCCACGATAAGATAGTATCCAGAGCGGTAGAGGTGAGGGGACTCAAGGTTGCCGTGGC
The DNA here is from genome assembly GCA_030603275.1 of Deltaproteobacteria bacterium. Classification (GTDB taxonomy): domain Bacteria; phylum Chloroflexota; class Dehalococcoidia; order Dehalococcoidales; family BS750m-G39; genus JABMRW01. The sequence goes on from JAUVYB010000017.1 coordinate 11,360, forward strand.
CGAAGTGCCGGTGCCGGTTGCCTATGGCCCCGCCTTTGAGGGGGAGAGGGTGCGGGGGGAGGATATTTACCTGGAATGCGGCGGCGGCCGGACCCCGATGGTGGAGTGGGTTACCACCAAGCGCATGGACGAGATTGAGGACGGCAAGGTAGAGATTATCGGGCCGGATACAGCCGATATAACCGCCGGCTCACGGCTGCCCATGGCTATCACCGTTGAGGTGGCCGGCAGGGAGATGCAGGATGACTTTGAGCCTATCCTGGAACGCCAGATTCACCACCTGTTAAACTACGCCCAGGGCTTGATGCACATCGGGCAGAGGGATATCGCCTGGATACGATTGGCCAAACAGGCGGTGGACAAGGGCTTTACCCTGCACCACATCGGCGACATCCTGCACGCCAAGCTACACCAGGACTTCGGCGGGATATTCGATAAAGTACAGGTAAGGATATATACCGAGGAAGATAAGGTAAAGGAGATAGAGGAAAAGGCGAGGGCGGTATACAAGACCCGGGATACCCGCATCGAGGGCATGACCGACGAGGGTGTCGAAACCTACTATTCCTGCACCCTATGCCAGTCCTTTGCCCCGGGCCACGTTTGCACCATCAGCCCGGAGAGGACGGGCTTATGTGGCTCTTATAACTGGATGGACTGCAAAGCCTCTTTCGAGATTAACCCCACCGGCCCCAATCAACCGGTGGAAAAGGGAGAGTGCCTCGACCCCAAGCTGGGGCAGTGGAAGGGGGTAAACGAGTTTATCTATAAGGCCTCCCGCCAGAAGATAGACCACTATAACTTCTACAGCATAGTCTATGACCCCATGACCACCTGCGGCTGCTGTGAGTGCATCGCCGCCATCTTGCCCATGTGCAACGGGATAATGACGGTAAATAGAGAGTATACCGGAGAGACCCCCTGCGGGATGAAGTTCACCACCCTGGCCGGGACTATCGGCGGGGGCTTAAGCACCCCCGGCTTCATCGGGCACAGCAAGTACAATGTCTGCCAGAGGAAGTTCATCAGCGGCGACGGTGGCTTCGAACGGCTGGTCTGGATGCCCAAGTCATTGAAGGAAGAGATTGCCGACCGGATTAAAGCGCGGGCAGAGGAGATTGGCATCCCCGGCCTGCCCGATATGATTGCCGATGAGACTATAGGCGTCACCGAGGAGGAGATTCTCCCCTTCCTGGAGGAAAAGGGGCACCCGGCGCTTAAGATGGACCCGTTGCTGGGCTAACTGGAGCTAAACGCTGGCTTGACAGCGATAGTGAATAGTAAACCGTTTTTAGAGTGGATATGATAAGAGGCTGGGAAAGGAGTGTGTAAAACATGGCGCTTACCGGTATAGAGATATTTAAGTTACTGCCCAAGACCAACTGTAAGGAGTGCGGGGACCCTACCTGCCTTGCCTTTGCCATGAAACTGGCCGCCGGTAAGGCGGAGCTAACGGCCTGCCCCTACGTCTCCGATGAGGCCAAAGCCAGGCTATCCGAGGCTTCGGCGCCGCCGATTATGCCGGTCACTATCGGCGTGGGCGACAGGGCGCTGAAAGTGGGCGGCGAGACGGTCATGTTCCGCCATGAGAAGAGGTTTGAGAATCCCCCCGGTTTTGCCATCCTCATCAGCGACAGCATGGATGAAGCCGAGGTTGACCGAAGGCTGGGGAAGTTTAAACAGCTTGAGTACGAGCGGATAGGGCTTACCCTGCGCCCCGATTTGATAGCGGTCAAGTGCGATTCCGGGGATAAAGCCAGGTTCGAAGCCCTGGTTGGCAGGGTGAAGCAGGGCAGCGACGGCGGCATTATCCTGATGAGCGATAATGCCGATATCATGGCCGCCGGGCTGGCGGCCTGCGCCGACCGCAAACCGCTGCTCTACGCGGCTACCGAGGAGAACCGGGAGAAGATGGCCGAGCTAGCCAAGGCCAACTCCTGCCCCCTGGCGGTGAAAGCGGCCGACCTGGAGAAGCTGGCCGAGCTGACCAGCAAGCTGACCGAGGCCGGGGTTAAGGAGATGGTTATCGATTCCGGCTCCAGAACTTTGCGCCAGGCGTTTGAAGACCAGGTGGCTATCCGGAGCTCCGCCCTGGTCAAGAAGTTCCGCCCCCTGGGCTTTCCCACCATCGTTTTCCCCAACGAGATGACTGATGACCCGATGAAGGAGGCGGTGATTGCCTCTATGTTTGTGGCTAAATACGGCGCTATTATTGTCCTCTCCGATTTCTACGGAGAGAGCCTGTTCCCCTTGCTGGTGGAGCGGCTGAATGTCTATACCGACCCCCAGCGGCCGCTGGCCACCAAGGAGGGTATATACGAGATTGGCAAGCCCGACGAGAACTCGCCGGTGCTTATTACCTCCAATTTCTCCCTCACCTATTTTATCGTTTCCGGGGAGATAGAGACCAGCCGCGTTCCCAGCTACCTGCTGGTCAAGGATACCGAGGGGCTTTCGGTGATGACCGCCTGGGCGGCGGGAAAGTTCGTATCCGATGTCCTGGCCCCCTTCGTTAAGAAGTGCGGTATCGTCGACAAGGTTAAACATCACAAATTGATAATTCCCGGCTACGCCGCCGCCGAGAGCGGAGGCCTGGAGGAAGAGCTGGAGGGGTGGGAGATTCAGGTCGGCCCCAGGGAAGGGTCTAACATACCGGCTTATCTCAAGGCGTGGAAACCATAAAGTTTAAAGCCATGAAGGGGGGAAGATGATCCTTATTGGCGAAAATCTAAATATAATGTCCCAGACCATCGGCCCGGCGCTGAGGGAGAGAAACCCGGGGCCTATCCAGGAAATGGCTAAGGCCGAGACCGACGTTGATTATATTGACCTTAACATCGGCCCCGCCCGGAAGGCCGGGGATGAGATGATGGAGTGGGTGGTAAAGACGGTGCAGGGGGTTACCGGTAAATCGCTGTCTCTGGACACCACCAACCCGGTAGCCATGGAAGCCGGGCTTAAAGTCTGCAAGGGCAAGGCGCTGATTAACTCCGTCTCTCTGCAGCCGGGACGGCTGGAGCAGGGGCTGCCACTGGTCAAGAAGTATAATGCCTCCATGGTGGGGCTGCTGTGGGGGGCCGAGGGAATGCCCCGCGATGCCGCCGAAAGGGGTGTCCTGGTGGCCGATTTTATGTATAGAGCCGATGAGGCGGGTATTCCCCAGGGGGATATCTGGATAGACCCCATCCTGACTCCGGTATCGGTGGAGATAAACCAGGTGAAGTCCTGCTTTGAGTTTATGAGCATGCTGAAAGACATTGCTCCTGAGTGCAAATCCACCATCGGGCTGTCAAATATCTCCAACGGCACTCCCACTAACCTGCGCCCCTACCTTAACCGCACCTGCCTGATAATGCTAATGAGGTACGGGCTGTATTCGGCCATAGTTGACGCTTTTGACGCCGAGCTGATAAGCATCGCCCGCGGCCGGAAACCGGAAATCGCGGAGCTGGTGCATCGGGTGATGGACGGCGAGAAACCTGATATGGCCTCTCTGAGCGAGGAAGAAGCTAAGTATGTCAAGACGGTAAGGGTTATTACCGGCGAAAACCTTTACTCTCATTCCTGGCTTGATGTATAGTCTAGAAGGGGAAATATAGAATGAGCCTGCAGCCGCTGCTTGAAGCCGGCAAGTTTGTCATCACCACCGAGGTCGGCCCGCCCAAGGGAACCGATATTACCGAACTGGAGGAGGCGGCCGAGCTGCTGCGGGGCAGGGTGGATGCGGCTAATGTCACCGACCAGCAGAGCTCGGTGATGAGACTGGGCTCACTGCCGGTCTGCCATATGCTAAAAAGTAAGGGGCTGGACCCGGTATTTCAGATAACCTGCCGCGATAGAAACCGTCTGGCGTTGCAATCCGATTTGCTGAGCGCATACGTGCTGGGCGTGGAGAACGTGCTGTCCATCACCGGCGATTTGCCCGCCCTCGGCGACCACCCCCAGGCCAAGCCCGTCTATGACCTGGACTCGGTGCAGCTCCTGGAGGTAATAGGCAAGCTGAACGAGGGTCATGATATGGCCGGTAACGAGCTTAAGGGGAAGACCAACCTCTTCCCCGGGGCGGTGGTCAACCCCGGAGCCAATACCGAAGCCGCACTGGAGCTGCAGATAATAAAGATGGAGAAAAAGATTAAGGCCGGCGCCCGATTTTTCCAGACCCAGGCTGTTTATGAGCCGGAGTCCTTCGCCAGGTTCATGAAAAGGGTGGAGGGCTTTAAAGTCCCCGTCCTGGCCGGAGTAATACCCCTGAAATCGGTTGGTATGGCCCGGTTTATGAATAAGAATGTGGCCGGGGTCTTTGTGCCGGAAGGGCTGATTGAGAAGATGGGGGCGGCTGAGGATAAAGTCAAGACCGGGATAGAGATTGCCGCCGAGCTAATCAAACAGCTTAAGGATATGTGCCAGGGGGTGCATATCATGGCTATCGGCTGGGAGAAGAAAGTGCCGCTGGTGCTGGACGCCGCCGGACTTTAACCCATCCCTAAGACTGTGGTAACCTGTTAATCATAATGAAAAATGGCTCATTGTCTGTACCCGAATATAAGAACTATGAATACGGCTATAACCTTGCTTATAAGCTGGCCGGCGAGCAGCTGGCCGCTACCGGCGATCTGGAGGAGCGGTGCCGAAAAAGCGGCGCCGGGTACAAGCGGGTAGATTCTAAAGAGATAATCACCGTTGAATTTCTAAACCAGGCGTATCAGGTCACCCTGCCCGATATTGATATATCGCTGGTGGGGGGTGGAGCCGAAGTCCCCACAAGCGATAAGATTCTAATCCTGCACTATTTAACCCTGGCCAGCGGCGTCCCCTTAAGCAATAAGCCGATTGCCTTCCAGGAGCTTCCCGAGGGAGCTGGCTACATGCGCACCTTTTCCAAGCGGTCGATAGAGCCTTTGGTAAAGCACTTCGGTGGGGAGCCTGAGCGGCTGGTGGAGGTGGCTAAAAGATTGGGTGGCCGTAAAGCTGATTACGGCGATGCGGCGGTAACCATTAACGGTTTCAAGCTGGTGCCGGTGACGCTGGTCCTGTGGGGGGGCGATGAGGAATTTCCGCCTCGGGGTAATATATTATTTGATTCCACCATTCCTGAATATCTTTCTACCTATGATATAACCGTGCTCTGTGACGCCATTATCTGGAGGCTGGTCAGATTTTTGAGAGAAGGGGGCAGTTAATGCCGGCGGAACCTGATGTTACACGGGAGCTGAAAGAAATCCTGTCCCGCTACAGCGGCGCCAGCAGCGACCTCATCCCGATACTGCAGGAAGCCCAGGAGAAGTTTGGCTACCTGCCGGAAGAGGTGATGCAGAGGGTGGCCCGGTTCCTGCGCCTGACCGACAACATGGTCTACGGGGTGAGCACCTTCTACGCCCAGTTCAGTTTTACACCCACCGGCCGCAATAAGATAACTGTGTGCCGGGGGACAGCCTGCCACGTGCGGGGCGGAGCACGCATCCTCAAAGAGATTGAGAGGCGGCTGGGTATCAAGCCGGGGGAGACCACCGAAGACATGGAGTATACTCTGGAGACGGTGGCCTGCATCGGTGCCTGCGCCCTGGCGCCGACAATGAAGATAGGTAATGAGACCTATGGTCAGATGACGACCATGAAAGCTGCGGAGGTCCTTGGTGCCAAAGAAAAAGCCAGCTAGCCAGGTGGTTAATAGTTGCACCATCCTGGTCTGTCACGGGACGGGGTGTGTTTCCGGTAAGGCTTTTGAAATCCGGGAAGCCCTGGAGAAGAAGGTAGCCGAGCTGGGCTTGAAGGGGGTGGCGGTGGACTTTACCGGCTGCCACGGCTTCTGCCAGCAGGGGCCTATCGCCGTGGTTGAGCCGGAGGGCATCTTCTATACCAAGGTCACCGTTGACGATGTGCCTGAGATTGTCGAGTCCCACCTCCGTGATGGTAAACCGGTAGCCCGCCTGTTCTACCACGACCCGGTCAGCGATGAGGCTATACCCCTATATAAAGATGTCCCCTTTTATAATCGTCAGAAGCGTATCATCCTGCGCAACTGCGGGCGCATCAACCCGGAGAGAATCGGGGACTACATCGCCGCCGGCGGCTATAAATCTCTGCGCAAGGCACTGCTGGATATGACCCCGGAGCAGGTCATCGACGAGGTCAAGCGCTCCGGCCTGCGAGGGAGGGGTGGCGCCGGCTTTTCTACCGGGCAGAAGTGGGAGTTCTGCGCTAAGGCGCCGGGCGACCAGAAGTATATGATTTGCAACGCCGACGAGGGTGACCCCGGGGCGTTTATGGACCGTAGCACTATGGAGGGCGACCCCCATACCGTTATCGAGGGGATGACTATCGCTGCCTGCGCCATCGGCGCATCCGAGGGCTATATCTACATCAGGGCCGAATACCCGCTGGCGGTTAAGCGGGTGCTGCTGGCGCTGAAGCAGGCCGAGGAAGAGGGATATCTGGGTGAGAATATATTGGGCTCCGGCTTTAATTTCCGCATCCATGTCAAGGAGGGCGCCGGCGCCTTTGTCTGCGGCGAAGAAACGGCCCTGATGGCTTCCATCGAGGGGAAGCGGGGCATGCCCCGCCCCCGACCGCCGTTCCCCGCCCAGTCCGGCTTATGGGGCAAGCCGAGCAATATCAATAATGTAAAATCGCTGGCCACAGTGCCGGTTATTATCGCCAACGGCGCTGAGTGGTACGCCCAGATCGGCACCGAGAAGAGCAAGGGCACCGTCGTCTTTGCCCTGACTGGCAAGATTGCCAACAGCGGGCTGGTTGAGGTGCCGATGGGTTATCCCCTCCAGGAGATTATCTACGGCATCGGGGGGGGCATACCCGACGGCAAGCGCTTTAAGGCGGTCCAGACCGGCGGTCCCTCCGGCGGCTGCCTGCCGGCCAGCCTGCTAAATCTGCCGGTCGACTACGAGACGCTGGCCCAGGCCGGCTCCATTGTGGGGTCGGGGGGCATGGTGGTCATGGACGAGGATACCTGCATAGTCGACGTCGCACGCTACTTCCTCTCCTTTACCCAGGACGAGTCCTGCGGTAAGTGCGTCCCCTGCCGCCTGGGCACCAAGCAGATGCTGGATATCCTCAATGATATTACCCACGGCCGGGGCAAATTGGAGGACATCGACCTGCTGCTGAAATTAAGCGAGCAGATTAAAGCCGGCTCGCTCTGCGGCCTGGGGCAGACAGCGCCCAACCCGGTGCTGACCACCATCCGCTATTTCCGCGACGAATATGAAGAGCACATCAAGAAGCACCACTGCCGGGCGGCGGTGTGCGAGGGGCTGGTCAGCGCCCCCTGCAGCCATACATGCCCGGCGGGTATCGATGTGCCGCGCTATATCCGCTTTATCGGCGAGGGCAAGCCAGCCGAGGCGGTGGCCGTTATCCGGGAGAAGATACCCTTCCCGGCGGTCTGCGGGCTGGTCTGTTTCCACCCCTGCGAAGCCAAGTGCCGCCGGGGCCAGCTGGAGGAAGCCATCGCCATCCGGATGCTGAAAGGCTATGCCGCCAGCCACGATAACGGCCTCTGGAAGGAGAATATCAGAGCCGCCTCTCCTACTGGCAAGAGGGTGGCTATTGTCGGGGCGGGGCCGGCCGGGCTTACCGCCGGCTACTATCTGGCCAGGCTGGGGCATTCGGTCACCGTCTTTGAAGCTTTGCCTGAGCCGGGGGGCATGATGCGGGTGGGCATACCCGACTACCGCCTGCCCAAGGATATACTTAAGGCTGAGATTAAAGAGATAGAAGATGCCGGCGTTGAGATTAGAACCAATACCAGGGTGGATTCCCTGGACGAGCTATTTAATGAGGGCTATAATGCCGCCTTCTTGGCTACCGGCGCCCACCAGGGCATGAAGATAGGGGTCAAGGGGGAAGGTAGCCCCGGGGTGATGGACTGCGCCGAATTTTTGCGGGAGGTGAGCCTGGGCAAGAAGGTGGAGGTGGGTGGTAAAGTAGCCGTAATCGGCGGTGGCAACGCCGCTATCGATGCCGCCCGGACGGCGCTCCGGCTGGGGGCGAAAGAGGTAACCATTGTCTACCGCCGGACTAAGGCCGAGATGCCGGCCAACCCGGAGGAGGTCGAGGAAGCTATTGCCGAGGGAGCCAGTATCGACTACCTGGTGGCGCCTTCAAGAATCAAGGGCCACAGCGGCTGGGTAGAGTTGGAGAGCCTGCGCATGGAGCTGGGTGAGATAGACTCGAGCGGCCGCAGGCGGCCGGAGCCTATTAAAGGCAGTGAGTTTGCCACCGGCTATGATACTATAATCGCCGCCATCGGGCAGCGCCCCGAGGTCCCCGAAAGGTTTAATATATCACTGGGGTGGGGGAATATCATAGAGGTTGACCCCGATACCCTGGCCACCAGCCGGGAGGGGGTCTACGCCGGCGGTGACGCCGCCAGCGGGCCGGCTTCGGTGATTGAGGCTATCGCCGCCGGACGGCAGGCCGCCATTTCCATAGATAAATACCTGGGCGGCAGGGGTGAAATTGAGGAAACGCTGGCGCCACCGGAAGGGGAGATAGCGCCGCTGGAAGAAGCCGAGGAGCAGTGGCGGCCCAAGATGCCGACCATGCCGCTTAAGAAGCGCTTAAGCAGCTTCGGCCAGGTTGAGCTCGGCTACGACGACAAGGCGGCTATTGAAGAGGCCAAACGGTGCCTGAGGTGCGACCTTGAGGAACGAGAGTAGTAATCTGGATATAATCAAGCTGACTATTGACAGGCAGGAGGTCAAGGCCAGAGCCGGCATGACCGTGCTCGAGGCTGCCCAGTCGGCCGGTATCTATATCCCCACCCTCTGCGCCGACCCCGACCTGAAACCATACGGCGGATGCCGTCTCTGCATCGTCGAAATCGAGAAGATGCGCGGTTTGCCCATCGCCTGTACCACCCCGGTTACCGAGGGCATGGTGGTGAAGACCAATACCCCGGCGGTAAACAAGGTGCGCCGCGCCAATGTTGAGTTAATCCTGGCCGACCACCCCAGCGAGTGCTTGATTTGCGACAGGAGGGAGCGCTGCGGGCCTTATGATATCTGCCTGCGCAGTGTGGCCGTGACCGAGCGCTGCGTCACCTGCCCCAAGAACGAGCACTGCGAGCTGCAGGCAGTCGTTGACTACCTGGGCATTACCGAGATACCCTTCCGCCGGACACTGAGGTCGTACCCGGTTGACGACAGCAATCCCTTCTTCTACCGCGACCTGAACAAGTGCATTCTCTGTGCCAAGTGCGTGCGGGTATGCGAAGAGGTGGTCGGGGCTAGCGCCATCGCCATAATCAACCGCGGCTATGCCAGCAAGGTGGCTACCTTTGCCGATAAGCCGATATTAGATTCTTCAAACTGCGTGTCCTGCGGGGAGTGCGTTGTCCACTGCCCGGTGGGGGCGCTGATGCCTAAAGAGAATAGACTGCCCACCGAGGAGGTGCCCACCACCTGCGCCTACTGCGGGGTGGGCTGCGGCATGTATCTGGGGGTGCGCGACGGGCGGGTAATAAGCGTCCGGGGTAGCCGGGAAAACACGGTTAACAACGGTTTCTTATGCGTCAAGGGCAGGTTTGGTTTTGACTTTATTCATCACCCCGACCGGCTAAAATACCCGCTTATAAGGAAGAACGGCAAACTGGTTAAGGCGGGCTGGGACGAGGCCTTAGAGCTGGTCAGTAAGAAGCTGGGCGGTTATAAGCCGGAGGAACTGGCGGTAGTATCCTCGGCCAAGTGCACCAACGAGGAGAACTATATAGCCCAGAAGTTTGCCCGGGCGGTTCTGGGAACGGCTAATATTGACCACTGCGCCCGCCTGTGCCATGCCCCCACCGTCGCCGGGCTTTTGCAGAGCTTCGGCAGCGGGGCCATGACTAACTCCATCAACGAGTTCCGCGATTCCATGTGTATCCTTGCCATCGGCACTAATACCACCGAAGCCCATCCTATAATCAGCCAGGAGATAAAGCGGGCGGTGGATAACGGCGGCAAGCTGATTGTGGCCAACCCCCGCGAGATTGACATGGTGCGCTGGGCCTACCTGTGGCTCCAGCATAAGCCGGGGAGCGACGTCGCCCTGCTTATGGGGATGATGAAGGTCATCGTTGATGAAGGATTGGCCGACCAGGCCTTTATTGACGAGAGGTGTGAGAACTTTAACGAGTTTAAGAAGTCACTGAAAAACTTCGGGCTTGAATTTGTGGAGAAGACCACCGGCGTGCCCAAGGATAAGCTAGTCGAGGCGGCCAGGATATACGCCACCGAAAAGCCGTCGGCCATCTTCTACGCCATGGGCATCACCCAGCACTCTCACGGCACCGACAATGTTATTTCCACCGCCAATCTGGCCATGCTCACCGGCAATATTGGCAGGCCGGCGGCGGGGGTTAACCCGCTGCGGGGGCAGAATAACGTCCAGGGGGCCTGCGACATGGGCGCCCTGCCCAACGTCTATCCCGGCTACCAGGCGGTGGCCGACGCCGATATTAAGCGAAAATTTGAGGCGGCCTGGGGCGCCAGGCTGCCGGATAAGCCCGGCCTGACCATCACCGAGATTGTTGACGCCGCCGACAGTAAGAAGATAAAGGCTATTTATATTATCGGGGAGAACCCGCTTTTAAGTGAGCCGAATATCACTCATGCCAAAGAAGCGCTGGAGAAGCTGGAGTTCCTGGTGGTGCAGGACATATTTTTATCCGAGACGGCGGAGCTGGCCGACGTGGTTCTGCCCGGGGTGAGCTTTGCCGAGAAGGACGGCACCTTCACCAACACCGAGAGAAGGGTGCAGCGGGTGAGGAAGGCGGTTGAACCGGTAGGCGATTCCCGGTCTGACTGGCAGATTACCTGCCAGCTGGGGAAGAAGATGGGAAACGGCGGCTTTGACTTTGCCCATCCATCCCAGATTATGGACGAGATTGCCATGCTCACCCCCAGCTACGGCGGTATCAGTTACCGGCGGCTGGAAGAGGGCGGCCTGCAGTGGCCCTGCCCCACCCCGGAGCACCCCGGCACGCCCATTTTGCACACCCAGCAGTTCACCCGGGGCAGGGGGCGGTTTATCCCTCTGGAGTACAGGCCGCCGATGGAGCTGCCCGATAAAGATTATCCGCTGGTACTGACTACCGGGCGCAGCCTGTATCACTTCCACACCGGCACCATGACCCGAAAGGTGGCGGGGCTTAATGTGCTGAAAGGGGAGGGGACGGTGGAGATAAACCCCGAAGATGCCGCCAGGCTGGGTATTGCCGACGGTGAGATGGTCAAGGTCAGCTCCCGGCGGGGTAAGGTGACCGCCAGAGCTAAAGTAACCGGGGTTTCACCGGCGGGGGTGGTCTTTATGACCTTCCACTTTGCCGAGAGCCCGGCCAATATGCTGACCAATCCCGCCCTCGACCCGGTGGCTAAAATACCGGAGTTCAAGGTCTGCGCAGTCAGGGTTGAGAAAAAGTAAATGGCTGAGATAACGGCGACAATAAACGGACGCCAGGTTAAAGCGAAAGAGGGGATGACCATCCTCGAAGCCGCCCTGGAAAGCGGCATCGATATTCCCACCCTGTGCCACCGGCCGGAGCTTGTCCCTATCGGCGCCTGCCGTATCTGCGTGGTCGAGGTGGAGGGCTCGCGGACGCTGGTCGGTTCCTGCCATACCCCCATCGCCGGGGGCATGGTGATACATACCCACTCCGATAAGGTATTAGCCACCCGAAGGATGATAATCGAGCTTTTACTTGCCAGTCACTGCGGCTCGTGCTATATGTGCGACAAGGCTAATATCTGCGAGCTGCGTAAGATTGCCGCCGACCTGGAGGTAGGGCTGCCCCGCTTTCAGATGCGGAAGAATTACTACGCCCTGGAGGATATCAGCCCCTACATTGTCCGTGACCTGACCAAGTGCATCATGTGTCGCCGCTGTGCCCGGGCCTGCCGCGAGGTGGCCGGGCATAATGTGTTTGGTATTGCCTACCGCGGTTTCGATACCAAGGTGGTCGTCGACTTTGACCAGCCCATAGATAAGGAAGTTTGCCGTGATTGCGGTGTATGTATCTCTTTTTGCCCGACGGGAGCGCTGGGCAAGCCGAGAGAAGCGAAAGAAGAGAAAAGAGGGAAGCCCTTGATTATAACCAGTTGATTAGCCAGTTCCAAGGATAGAAGCTAATGAGTAAAATTGGTGAGGGAATTACCCCCCAGAGCCAGGAAAAGAGAGACCTGCTGGTGCTGCTGGAACGCGCGCAAAGCAGGTCTGGTTATTTATCTAAAAGAACTATCGCCGGGCTGGCCGAATCCCTGGGGCTCTCCATAAGCGAGGTCTACGGGGTGGCTACCTTTTACTCCTTCCTGTCGATAAAGCCGCAGGGGCGGAATGTAATCAGGATTTGCAAGAGCCTCCCCTGCTATCTCAAGAATGCCCAGACCATAATTGAGGGCGTGCAGAGGGAAATCGGGATTAAGCCCGGCGAGACCACCGCCGACGGCAGGTTCTCTTTTGAGCTGACCAACTGCATCGGGGCCTGCGATAAGGCGCCGGCGATGATGATAAATGACGATGTTCACGGTGACCTGACACCGAAGAAAATATCACAGATTTTAAAGGCGTATAAATAAACAGGAGGCTTTTAGGGTGCCGGAGAAGCGGGTGGTACTGGCTAACTGCGGGGTTATCGACCCTGAAGACATAGCTACCTATATAAATAGGGACGGTTTTAAAGCCTTAAAGAAAGCCCTGAAGCTAAAGGCTGAGCCGGTAATAGGGGAGATAAAAGCCTCCGGCTTGAGGGGTCGGGGAGGGGCGGGGTTCCCCTGCGGATTGAAATGGGACTTAGCCCGGAAGGCTCAAGGCGACGAAAAATACGTTATATGCAACGCTGACGAGGGCGAGGTTGGGACATTCAAGGACAGGTATATCCTGGAGAATGACCCCTTCAGCCTCATCGAGGGGATTGCTATTGCCGGCCATGCCATCGGGGCTAAAAAAGCCTATATCTACCTCCGCGCCGAATACCGCTTTCTGCTGGGTTTGCTGGAGGGGGCTATCGCCCAGACGAAGAAGATGGGGTTTTTGGAGCACCTCGATATTGAGGTCAGGCTTGGCGCCGGTGCCTACGTCTGCGGCGAGGAGTCGGCGCTGATGGACTCCATTGAGGGGAAGCGGGGGGAAGTGCGCTACCGGCCTCCATTCCCGCCGACCAAAGGCTTATGGGGCAAACCGACCATTATTAATAATGTAGAGACCCTGATGAATATACCCCGCATAGTGCTCAAAGGGGCTGAGTGGTTCAGCGGGATGGGGACGGAAAAGAGCAAGGGCACCAAGGTCTTTTCGGTAAGCGGGGATGTGGCTAAGCCCGGTGTCTATGAATTAGTTCTGGGCAGCAGCCTTAAGGGACTGGTTGAGGACCTGGCCAGAGCCAAAAAAGTTCAGGCGGTCCAGGTTGGTGGCGCTACGGGGAAGATTATACCCTATAGTATGATGGATACCCCGCTTTCTTTTGAGACCATTCTGGGCGCCGGCGCCGTTACCGTATTTAATGAGAGCCGGGACATCATCGATATTGTCTACCGGACTATGGAGTTTCTGGCCGAGGAGTCCTGCGGCAAGTGCGCTCCCTGCCGGGAGGGAACGGAGGCCATGGCCGGAATACTGGAGAGGTTTTCCAGGGGGGAGGGGCTGGAGAAGGATATTACCGTTCTGGGGGAACTGGCCGATACTATGATGCTGGCCTCCATGTGCGGTCTGGGGCAGGCCGCTCCAATCCCGGTAATGGACAGCCTGCAGCATTTTAGAGGCGCCTATGATAACCGTATTCGCCAAAGTTAGGGGTGGGTAATATGATAACAATAACCGAGCAAAAACCCATAGAAGAAATTATGCAGTCCCTGGGCACAGCTAAAAAGGTGTACCTTGTCGGCTGCGGCACCTGTTCTACCATCTGCCATACCGGCGGCAAGTCTGAAGTTCTGGATATGAAGGAGAAGCTGGAGGCGGCGGGCAAGAAGGTTACCGGATGGATGGTGGTGCCCACCGCCTGCGATGAGCTTACCAAATATGCACTGGAGGAGCAGGCCGGGGAGGTAAAAAAGGCCGATGCTATTCTGGCTATGACCTGCGCCTTCGGCGTTCAGACCCTGGCGATGTTCACCGATAAGCCGGTTTACCCGGCCCTGAACACCCTGTTCGTTGGTAAGGAGGAGGCGCCGGGGCAGTTTATCGAGGTCTGTATGCAGTGCGGGAACTGTGTTCTGGCCACCACCGCGGGCATATGCCCGCTGGTCAGGTGCGCCAAGGGCCTGCTCAACGGCCCCTGCGGCGGCTCGGTGGAGGGCAAGTGCGAGGTATCGCCGGATATACCCTGTGCCTGGCAGCTGATTTACGACCGCCTGGCCGCTCTGGGGAAGCTGGATGAATTAGAGGAAATAGTGCCTCTTAGGGACTGGAGCACCAGCCGTGAGGGAGGACCCCGGCGGATTACTATAGAATAAAGCCGAGGCGATAGCTTTAGATGAAAACCAGTGGTAAGGGCAAGGCATTTCTGGCTGAGGAAGGTGAGATGGAGCACAATCCTGAGAAAGCCGCCTTCCGGATGTGGCTCAGGGTATTTGTCACCATAAGGTGGATTACCATACTGGGCATCCTCGCCGCTACCCTGGTGGCGTCCCGGCTGTTCCATATCGGTTTTCCCACCACCGCCGCCTATGCCGTCTGCGTCTTTGTCACCCTGTGCAATCTGGCGCTTTTATATCAGGCCAGAAGGCTGAGGAAAATGCCGACCAGCCAGGCCATCCACCAGGCCAGGGTCTGGGGCACCGTTCACCTCCTGCTCGACCTGTTGGCATTCATTGTGCTGCTTCACTTCACCGGGGGGATAGAAAACCCCTTCGTCTTCTATTTTGTGCTTCACATCATCGGGGCCAGCGTCATACTTCACTATAGGGTAGTCTATATGTTGGCTACGGCCAAGATTGTTGCGGTTATGCTGCTGGTGGGCCTGGAGTATGCTTGGGGGAAATATGGCTGGGGAATCCCCCATATCAATCTGGTAGGATTTGCTTCGCCCACGCTATACCAGCAAGAAAGCTATATCCTGGTGGTGCTTATTGTCCTGGGCTCGGCCCTCTTCGCTGCCACCTATATGGCTACCTCGGTGGCCGGCGAGCTGAGGAAGAGCCAGCGGGCGGTGGTGAGCCTGAGCCAGCGTCTGCTCAAGAAGAGGACCGGGGAGCTGGAGCAGGCTTCCGTCGAGATAGCCAAGCTGGAAGAGGAGAAAAACCGGTTTCTGCGCTTTCTGGGGATTGCCGCCCATGACCTGAAAGCCCCCCTTACCGCCATTCAGGGATTCCTGTGGATAATGCTGGGCGGCTATTCCGGCGATATCACCGATAAACAGAGAAACATGCTGGAGAGGAGCACCTTCCGGATTAAGGAGCTTATGAACCTTATCAGCGACCTTTTGGATATCCCCCGCATTGAGACCGGGCAGATTGTCGAGGAGATGAAGCAGGTTTCTCTGGGCCAGGTAATCAGGGCTTCTATCGGGGATTTGCGCGAGACGGCCAAGCAGAAAAAGCTGAAGCTGGAGTTGGAATTGCCCCCGGCTCTGCCCAAGATTTACGGCTCAGCCCCCCGGCTCCAGCAGGTGATAACCAATCTGGTGAGTAATGCTATCAACTATACCCCTGAGGGCTCAATAACCATAAGGGTAAAAGCAGGGGATGACGAGATACAGGTTGAGGTTGTGGATACCGGTATTGGCGTCCCGGCGGAGGACCTGCCACGTCTATTTGAGGACTTCTTCCGGGCCGGTAATGTAGAGACCAAGGGCACGGGTCTGGGGCTGTCCATATCCAGGAGGATTGTGGAGGCTCATGGGGGAAGAATATGGGTGGAGAGTCCCTGTCCGGAAACAGGTAAGGGGAGCAGGTTTGCCTTTACCCTGCCCAGGAAAATTGAAAACAAACGGAGGTGATGGTGATGAAAGCGGGAACAAACCTTGAGAAGATCCTGGAGAGCGGAAAGTTTGCCGTCACCGCCGAGGCGGGGCCGCCTAAGGGGACCAGTCCCGCCGTGATGCTGAAGAAGGGCGAGGCGCTGCGCAACTGCTGCGACGCCGCCAACGTGACCGATAACCAGACCGCCATTGTGAGGATGTCCAGCCTGGCGGGGAGCGTGCTCTTAAAGCAGCAGAACGTTGACCCGGTGATGCAGATAGTCTGCCGGGACCGCAACCGGCTGGCCATTCAAAGCGATGTGCTGGGGGCCATAGCCCTGGGGGTGGGTAATTTCCTCTGCCTTTCCGGCGACCACCAGAAGTTCGGCAACCACCCCACCGCCAAGAGCGTCTTTGATATTGATTCTATTCAGCTGATTCAAACACTGAAAAACATGCGGGACGAGAAGAAGTTCATCTGCGGTGAGTACATATCGGGGGAGGTGCCCATGTATATCGGGGCGGCGGCTAACCCTTATGCCGACCCCTTTGAGTTCCGGGTGACCCGGCTGGCCAAGAAGGTCAAAGCGGGGGCCGACTTTATCCAGACCCAGGCGGTCTATGATGTGGCCAAGTTCGCCAAATGGATGGAGATGGCTGTCGACCGGGGGCTGGATAAGAAGACCCATATTCTGGCGGGGGTGATACCCATCAGGTCGGCCGGTATGGCGCGCTACATGAGGGATTATGTTTCCGGGGTGAGCGTCCCCGATGAGGTAGTTACCCGTATGGAGCAGGCGGCCAACGCCAAGGAGGAGGGGGCGACCATAGCCGTTGAGCTTATCGAGCAGGTCAAGGAAATACCCGGGGTTCACGGCGTCCATATTATGGCCGTGAGCTGGGAGGATATCGTTTCTGAGATAGCCAAGCGGGCTGGATTATTGCCCAGACCTATATTATAATGGCGAAGGAGGAGACATGCCGCATAAGATACTGGTAGTTGATGATGACCCTGACATCCTGGAGGCGATAAGCATGATTTTGGAATCTCAGGGCTATAAGGTGGCTACCGCCCGGGATGGGGTGGAGGGTTTGGCTAACCTCAAGGCGGAAAAACCGGACCTGCTGGTTCTTGACCTCATGATGCCAAAGATGGACGGGTTTGCGGTATGCAAAGAGTTACAGGACCCGAGGTGGGCAAAGTATAAGGATATGCCTATCCTGATTCTAACCTCGGTTAGAGAAGAAGCCAGCCGCCGCCGCTATGAGCTGGAAACCGGGCTTGAACTGGATGTGGATGACTATGTGGAGAAGCCCGTCTCTCCCGATACCCTGCTGGAGAGGGTAGGGAGGCTTATTAAGCGGAAGGGAAGCGGCTAAAGGGGGATTCGGATGGAAAAGAGAGCTAAAATCCTGCTCGTTGACGACGATGCTGATTTTGTAGAGTCAACCAGGATTGTCCTGGAAAGCAAGCCCTATGACGTAATCGTGGCTAAAAACGGTGATGAGGGGTTGCGCAGGGCCAAGGAAGCCAAGCCCGACCTGATAATCCTTGACGTGATAATGCCGGTTAAAGACGGTTTTACCGCTGCTGAGCAGCTTAAAAAAGACCCTGAGCTTAGCCGAATCCCGACTATAATGCTGACGGCTTTCGCCGAAAAGCATGCAGAAGCCTCTATACCGGTGAGCCGGGGCTTCACCCTAGAAGCCGAAGATTATATTGAAAAGCCGGTCAGTCCCGAGGAACTGCTGGCCAGGGTGGCCAAGCAGCTCAAGAAACTTGGTTTTTAATGGCTATGGGCTCGTAGCTCAGCGGTAGAGCGGTCGGCTCATAACCGATTGGTCG
>JAUVYB010000040.1 GCA_030603275.1 Deltaproteobacteria bacterium
ATGAGACCCGTCAGGCAACCAGCAGCCTCCCCGCGGCACCGCCATCATATTCTTTCCGCAGCTCCAGGCCATAAGTTTGGTTGATCAGCGAAGTCTACAGCTTGAGGTTCCACTTTGTTAACAACTGCCTGAATACCACAGTGAGAACATGGGTCACTCAATAATACAAAACCGCCATCCTTTCGTTTAATGGTGAAGGTCATACCAGCCGGAAACCAGTATAGCCCATTACTTATCACCCTCAAGCTCTTAACCCTGCGGCCAACAAAATCAATTTCCTTAGTTCTTCGATAAGTTTTTCTATCAATCGCCACGGTCTACCTCCTTATCCATGAGTATCGCCTCAGCCTCTTTCAGGCCTTGGGTTGTATCAAACAAACTCCCCTGGGCAGCGCTGGTTATTAGCTTGAGCGGGGTACAGCGCTGGTGGTTCCGCGCCATGCGCTTGGGGTTATTCTGGATATAACGAAGCGTCGTTCTGAAGTCTTTATGACCAAGAATATCTTGCAAGACTTTAGGGTCGGCGCCCTCTGCAGCAGCGTAATTTGTGGCGAAGGTATGGCGGAAGGTATGGGGGGAGCTCCGGCGGCCACTTATGCCCGCTCTCTGGCACAGGTGCCGCACCAGCTTGTAAACACCCTCATAGGTCAGGGGGCCGCGCTTACCCTGAAAGACGTGGCTTGAACCGTTGGACAGAGCTGCGAGACGACGATAGGTGGTCTCGCTGATCGGGACGATTCGCTCGCCAGTCTTACCCCGAAGGGTGACAAAGTCCGGGGTGATGTCATCCCAGGTCAGGTTGGCGAACTCCCCGGCTCGAGGGCCAACGTCCAGAAGGAGGGTGAGCAGGGCAGATACCCTGGGGGTAAGCGTGAGACTGAAGAGGATGAAAAGCTGCTGGTCGGTGAATGTCCTCATTGCCTTGGGCTTTAGCTGTGGGGGTCTGACCTGGAGCATTAGGTCGGGGATACCGTGTAAGAGATGCAAATACTTGTAGAAGGTTCTGATGGTGCGGTACCGGGCGTTGACTGTCTCCGGAGTCCTGTTGAAATTGTTTAGCCATGACTGGATCAACGGAGAGGTTGCCGGCAGGTCGGGGAAGGACAGCTGGAAGAGCTCCAGGTGTTTGCGGTACTCCTTCTGTGACCTGGGGCGCAGCCCCCCCCGGCTGACCATGAACTCTTCGATAGCTTCAGAGGTTCTCATAGCTCCTCCCTTTGGGCAGATAATACTTCATTTGCTGTCCAATCCATGCATTAAAAAGGGGCCAAAACCCCAGGTATAATATGTCACTAAAAAGCCTTAAGGGGGCTAATTTTGGATTCTGTGACGTCATGTAAATGACTCCTGACGTCGGCCGCTTGGGAATAGTCTTTCATGTGCCTACCTCTACAGTTCTCCTTTCCTTGACAGGAGACTTGAGGCGGGCTAAAATAAGACAAGTGAATAGAGGTTGCTCGGCCTCGTCCCCTTTGATTAAGCCACCAGTCAGGGTGGCTTAATTACTTTTCTTCTTCTTATTTTTCTTAAAGGCTAGGTGGCTATTGTGCTTCGACAGCGTCAGGCAAAAATAGCTCCTCCTCAGGCGTGTTAAGCTTGAAGCAGACCCTCTCGATGAAGGAACGGCTCAGCGGGCACTTACCGGTTGCCACGCGGCTGAGGTATCCCTTGGAGAAGCCAGTCATCTGGTGCAACCAGTCCCGCGTATACTTCATAAACACCGGATGCTGTTCCATAATTCACCTCCTCAAAGTGAATGGCAGTAACCGATTGTAAATCGTAGGTGACCATTGTGTCAAGTCCTGTTTACAAGAAGGGGCTTGACATTTGGTAATGGTGGGTGATATTATATCAACTACCGATACCATAGTATCACAAAATTGATGCTAAAGATATTAATAAAGGAGGTGCCATTTGTGAAAGAAAAGGGGAATGGGGAGTTGGGAATATGGGTGGCGGAAAGGTGCCGGCAGGAGGGATTGTCTCTCCGGCAGGCAGCCACCAAGACCGGTTTAAGCCACGCTACTATTGCCGACATTATCAAGGGCAAAAGGCCCCTCCCAGAAACCATAAAAAGGCTGGCTCAGGCCTTTAGTGAAGATGGTGCCCGCCACAAGCTGGAATTAGAGGATACACTACTTACACTTGCCGGTTACCGCTCCTCTCGACCTGATGAAGAGAAGCCTAGTGGGCACCTGGCCCATGTGTTAGATAAGCTAACTGGGTTTACTGAGCCGGACCTGGAGATGGTAGGGCATTTCATCGATTTCATTCTCCGATTGGGGAAAGGGGTTAAACCAGTAAGCGGGACAGCGGGGGAGCTATTAAATAAAATATTAGACCAGGATTCTTTGGTGGACCGCACCTCGGAGGAGCCCATATACAAGTTTGCCGAATGCATTAAAGAGCTTAGGAGAAAAGAAGATAGGCAGAGCCTTGATTAGAATAAGGCGGACGGGCAATCCTCCTTTACTATAATTTGAGCTCTGCCCTGACTGGATTGTAAGGAGTTATTACCAAAATGTCAATAGGAATATACAGAAAGGGGGTGATAGGACAAAAGCAGGAACTCAGCTTGAGTCCCTGCTTTGATAAAAATCTATGTGAATCGTCAGAATGTCCATCCACATTGTCAATATATCAATACAGGATTTCAAGGCTAAAAAGGAGGAAAATGCCCTCCGCCAGCTTGTTTGAGGGCGGGAGTAACTCAGTTGGCAGAGTCCCTGCCTTCCAACCACTCCCCCGGAAACTGGCTAATGCCAGCTTCAAAATAAAGAAAAGTACACCGGTTGTGTACTAAAGAAGCAAAAAACGGCGGACGGGCAAAAAGTGAAAAATGGTTGCAGAAACACGGACAGGAACCCAGACCCTTCCAGGGATCATCTCCCGATTCCTCTCCCGCCCCGACCTATCTCTAAAAGGCCGGGACTACTACCGGAACATCTTCGATAAGCTCGACTGGTTCTCTCGCAAGAGCGACTGGCCCGGGGAGCTGGCCGAAATCACCCGGGACCACATCCGCGACTTCATCGACTACGTGGCCACCGAGAAGCACCGCTGGCCCCAGTCGGGGCGCCTGACCTACAAGGCGGCCACCCCGGCCACCGTCTACCACTACCAGAAGGCGGTCAAGACCCTCTTTAACTGGGCCGAAGCCGAGGAGTACCTCGAGGATAACCCCCTGGCCCGCTTGAAGGTGCCGCCCCCCCGCTACAAGGAGGTCCACCCCTACACCGACGACGAGGTCAAGGCCATGCTCCAGGTGTGCTCGGACGATATCAGCTTCGGCTACCGCTACCTGGGCATCCGCAACAAGGCCATTATCTGCCTGTTTATCTCCACCGGCCTACGCTTGGAAGAGCTCTCCGGTATCGGCCTCTCTGACCTGGACCCCCGGCTGCAGCAGCTCCGGGTGATGGGCAAGGGCCAGAAGGCCAGGGTGGTACCCTTGAACGGGGAGGCCAAGAAGGCGCTGCGGCGCTACCTGGATAACCGCCCCAAGCAGGGGGAGGCGCTCTGGCTTTCCCCGGACGGGCAGCCGGTGACCTTCTACGGGGTGAGGACCATGGTGGGCCGCTTGAAGCGGCGGGCCGGGGTCGATGCCGAAGGCGGCGCCCACCGCTTCCGCCACTACTTCGCCACCCGCTACCTCGAGGGCGGGGGCGACCTGAACTCGCTCCGGCTCCTGCTGGGACACGCCACCCTGGCCATGGTGCTGCGCTATTCAAGGTACGCCTCCACCGCCAGAGCCCTTGCCCAGCACCCCCAGTTCGACCCGCTCGACCGGCTCCTTAAGGGGGACATTAACACCCGGCGCTTTAGCTACTAAAATAAAGGAGGTTATCATAATGGCTAATAAGGGTTTTCCTAGAGGTTGCAAGTTGCCGCCTGACTTGAAAGCCGAGGTGAAAAGGCTGGCTACTCGGGGAAAAGGGAAAGGGATTCTCTATGTGTGTAGGGAGCTTCTTTCGCATAGAACTGAGGAGTATCGTCGGGTTTGTCCCTGGTGGAATGCAATGCGAAAATAGCTGGGGCTGGAGCTATTGACACCCAGGTTGACAAAAGGTTAATATCGGTATACAGAAGGATGAATGATTGGAAAGAATACCTCTGGCTGGTTAAGACGAGCCGGGGCGACTTCTTTATAGAAGTTTTAGGGAATTGGACACAGGAAGAGGCAGCCAGGACGCTCCGGGTAGTCTTCGATATGATAAAGCTCGATATCACCGCCATGATTCCGAGGAAACGAGCCAGCGGTCCCGACGATTTGAAGGGCATCATATACCAACAGGAGGAGCCTGAAGACCTGCTGGGCTTCGCTTTCTTGGCCGGTAAGAAACTCTGGCAGGTCTGCGGCCGGGGAGCCGAATACGAGGCCGAGCTAATACGCTTGGAGAGGGAGGGCTGAGGGAGATGAAAAATGTTAAACTTACCATTGAGAGCCAACAGCTAACCAGGGAGGAGCTGCGGACCTTAATCCAGGCCATTCGCACTTGTGAGCAAGCCTCATTCCCGGATAAGGAAATATTTATGCTGATTGAAGTACCGGAGCTCTCTAAAGAGGAGTGCCACGAAATCCTGGCCAGCATAAAGCCCCCCTATAAACATGGGCCGACTATTATAGTGCGCCACTACAAGAAATAAGGAGGAAAGCGACTTAAGATGGACAGGCGAGATCCAGATGTAGTTGCTATTGTAACCAGGATGAAGATCTGGGCCCGGGGGGCCCCCTGGGTGCCGCTTGGGGTGGCGCCGCGGGAGAGCTATCACCATTTCCCCGATGGGCTGAGCCTCTGCCTTACCCTGGACATTTTCCCCAAATTTACCAAAGCATTAGGTGAGGGGGGTAAATTCTGGCATCTGAGTATTCGCCCGCCAGGTGGGCGTAGTCTCACGCCGGAGGAGGTAGAGTTCTGGTGCCGGGCCTTCTTCGAGGAGGAGCCGGTTGTGGAAGTGCCGGGAATGATCGCTGGTCTTAGGACCAGGCACTTCTTCTGGAGGGTCGAGTGAACGGGCGTTATTGACACTGGGATTTACAAAAGGTTGATGTCGGTAAAAGTTTTTTCTATAAAACCCTTGACAACCCCTGAACAATGTGCTATCAATTAGCGACAGGGAGGTAAGATGGCTAGACCGATGGTGACCTCTCAGATGACGACAACACAAGTGGCCAGGGAGCTCGGTATGTCGGCGGGCCAGCTGACAAGCTGGGTGCAGCGCGAGGCCCTGCCGCCGCCAAGCTTCACCGATCACAACGGCACCCGGTATTTCGACCTGGAGTGGCTGGATAAGGCCAGGGAGATGGTGAACAGGAAGAGATGACGGATATTACCAGGATTCTCATTATCGAGGGTGAGCCCGGGTTAAGAAGGGAGCTTGCTTCAGCTCTAACTGAAGCTGGCTTTGTTGTAGCTGATGTGTCGGATATGCCGGAGTCTAATGTAATCAGAGAGCTCAATCCTGACATTGCTATTGTCGATGAGGTACTGCCCAGCGGAGATGGTAAGGGGGCTTGCTCTAAACTACACACCGTTTTTAGCATCCCCGTTATCCTGCTTGGCAAGGATTCCGTTGGTGAGGCAATGATACGAGCCCTCGACGCCGGAGCCGATTTCTACTTTACCAAGCCTCCCCATAACCGAGAATTAATAGCCAGGGTGGGGGCTATACTTCGGCGCTATAAAAAGCGATGATGCGGGGAGGCTGTTGGTTGCCTGACGGGCCTCATAAACCCGTCTACGTTGGTTCGATTCCGACCCCCGCTCCCAACATAATTAACCTTATGAAAGGAGGTGAAGGCTATAAACAATAAACGGGGCGGTGGAGGAGGAACGAAAATCTAGTAAAGGAGACATAAAGTTGAAAAGGAAAATCTTTAGTATCCTGTTTGCCCTGGTGCTGTTGCTCACCCTTAGCTTGGTGACGGCAGTGCCGGTGGCGGCAGCCCCAGTAACCCAAACGGTGGCTGGCGATGGAGCGGGAGGATTTACTCTTGCTGAAATGGACCAGCAGTTTTCCACTGACACCATAGATGCCTCAGCCGGTGACACCATATTATCAGGGTCAGTTACCCTGGGAAACTTTGACGCTGGCATCGGGAATGATGTCTGGTACGAGGCGGGCCTGGTGAGCGATGCCACCTACCTGGGCTATTCAAGGCTCCACAATAAGGGCGTCTACATGATAGCCCTCTGGACTGGTACCGGCTACATAGTGCATATGCAAAATGTGGTGGGTCAGCAACCTCAAACTACTGGTAACTACCTGGGTGACGAGGTGGGCTATGTCGATACCTGGGGTGACGCTGGTATGGGTTACTTTAT
The DNA here is from genome assembly GCA_030603275.1 of Deltaproteobacteria bacterium. Lineage (GTDB taxonomy): Bacteria > Chloroflexota > Dehalococcoidia > Dehalococcoidales > BS750m-G39 > JABMRW01. The sequence goes on from JAUVYB010000040.1 coordinate 6,327, forward strand.
GGTACCTAATGCCGCTTTTGACTATGAGATAAAGTACCATAATGTTACTGCCAGCGGTGGTAATTTTGACCTAAGGATAGGTGAATTTGGTGGTGGTGGCACCTGGTCAGGCTGGAAGCTGTACAAGTATGCTGAAGACGACATTGAAGCGTTTTATGGTCCTTCAGGCACAAATGATTACACGCCTGAGGAAATTGTGGCTATGGGCTACGCTGGCGATGATGACCTTACTAACGCCAGAATTGTGTCTCAGATATTTGTAGAAAGTATGACTATCGAGACGTTCACCGCGGCCTACGATAACATCGAGGTAAATGGCACCCCCTACACGCTATCGCCGAGGGTCAAGAAGGTCGATGGTGATGG
>JAUVYB010000002.1 GCA_030603275.1 Deltaproteobacteria bacterium
GCTCAAGCGCATCGTGGAGTACCCCGACTTTGCTAAATACGACCTTTCCAGCGTGCGGGTGATAACCTACGGCGCCGCCGCCTGTCCCTACGAGGTATTAAAGAAAACCATCGAGCGCTTCCCGGGGCGGGCCTTGATAAATGCCTTCGGCGGGACGGAGACCTCTTCAACCATAGCGGCACTGAGAGCCGAAGACCAGATAATCACCGGCAGAGAAACCGAGGTGGAGAGGGAGAAGAAGTTAAAGCGGCTGGCCACCTCCATCGGCCTGCCCATGGAGGATGTGGAAATCCAGGTCCGGGACGAAAAAGGAAAAGAGCTGCCCGCCGGGCAGATGGGGGAAATCGTCGTCCGCGGGCCGAGAATAATGAAGGGCTACTGGAAGGACGAGGAGAGGACGGAGAAGGCCTTTACCGCCGACGGCTGGTACCGCACCGGCGACCTGGGCTATAAGGACGACGAGGGCTATATCTATCTTACCGGGCGGGGTGACGATGTCATCGTCCGGGGTGGGGAGAACATCGGCCCCGATGAGGTGGAGAGCGTCCTTTCCACTCACCCCAAAATCGAGGAGGCGGCGGTGATTGGGGTCAAGGATGAGGAGTGGGGGCAGCAGGTCAGGGCGATAGTCAGGCTCAAAAAGGGGCAGACCGCCAGCGAACAGGAAATAATTGATTTTTGCCGGCCCCGCCTGGCCGGCTTCAAGCGGCCTACATCAGTAGTTCTGGTCACCGGGGAGCTGCCCAAGACCTCCACCGGCAAAATTCTGCGGCGAAAGCTCCGCGAGCAATACGGCGACGCTTAACCCTTAGGTACGCAGGCGGCGAATTTCAAAGACCACCGGGTTTTCGGCATCGGGGCAGGCCACCGTGGTCATATCCGGGTCTTTTTCCCAGGGGAACGAGCCGCCGAACATCAGCGGCGTCATCAGGGGGAGCAGGGAACCGAAGGCAAACAGGCATAAACCCTCCGGTGTTTTTTCACCAACCACCCACTCATCGCCGACCTTGTGCCCCGCCTCACAAGTCCCTTGCTGGCTTATTACCTTGACGCTGACCTTATAGCTTTCTGCCATTTTCCTTTGCTCCGGGCTTTTATTCTTCTATCCGGGCGGCCAGCAGCTCGGCGATATCCATCACCTTGAGCTGTTCTTCGGCCGCCTTGGCTTTAATACCGTCTTCAAACATCTGCAGGCAGAGGGGGCAGGCGGTAATTACGGTTTGAGCTTTAGTCTCCATCGCCTGCTCGGTGCGCATCTCGTTGATGCGGTTGCCCTCTTGCTCCTCCAGCCACATGTGCCCGCCGCCTCCTCCACAGCAGAACCCCCGCCGCTTGTTCCTCTCCATCTCCACCATCTTGATACCGGGGACGGCTTTTATAATCTGCCGCGGCGGCTGGTAGATATTATTATATCGCCCCAGGTAGCAGGCGTCGTGGTAGGTCACCACCTCGTTTAAGCCCTTTTTAATTTTTAGCTTGCCCTCTTTGATTAGCTGGGCGATGAGCTCGGTATGGTGAATAACCTCAAAATTACCGCCGAACTGGGGGTACTCGTTCTTGAGCATGTTATAGCCGTGGGGGCAGGCGGTGACTATCCGCTTCACCCCGTAGTTCTTTAGTATCTCAATGTTTTTCTCTGCCTGCATCTGGAAGAGGTATTCGTTGCCCAGGCGCCGGGCCGGCTCGCCGCAGCAGCTTTCCTCCGCCCCCAGTATGCCGAAGTTGACCCCGGCCGCTTTGAGCAGCTTGGCTGTTGCCTGAGCTACTTTAGTGCTCCTTTCCTCCAGTGCCCCGGTGCAACCGACCCAGAAGAGGATGTCTACATCCTGGTCATCGGCCAGGACCTTGATATCCAGCCCCTCGGCCCAGTCCGTCCGCGACAGGGTAGTTCCACGCCAGGGGTGGCCCCTATCCTCAATACTGCGCAGCGCTCCTTCGGCTGTTTCCGGCATGGACGACTGCTCCATCACCAGGTTTCGCCTCAGGTCTACTATTTTGTCAATGTGGTCTACCCACACCGGGCAGACTTCATCACAGGCACCACAGGTAGTGCACGCCCAGATTTCATCCAGCAGGATGACATTGTCCGCCAGAGCAACATTGGGGTTGGCCGGGGCCGGTTCTCCCTTAGCCTTGGCCGCCACCAGTTCGGGGCCTACCTTGAGGAGATGGTTCTTCAGGTCCTGTATCAGCTTCTTGGGGTTAAGCTGTTTGCCGCTGATGGTAGCCGGACAAAGCTCCTGGCAGTTACCGCAGACCACGCAGGCGTACAGGTCCAGGTTCTGTTTCCAGGTAAATTGGTCAATGGTAGCGACACCGAAAGATTCCGCCGTCTCCAGGTCGATGGGCTTCAGGGCACTGCGAGGCTGGTTGCGCAGGATGCCGTTGAATATGGAGGCGATGATGTGCAGGTACCGGGTGTAAGGGATGATTGCCAGAACGAAGACCACGGTAATCCAGTGTGCCCAGAGGAAGCCGAGGTACCAGCCTTCGGTGCCCGCACCGGCGGTGAACAGGTTACTGACCCAGGCGCTCACCGGGGGCAGAAGGGTATGCCCCAGCCCCGCCGGCGGGTGTCCCAGCGTAATCTTGGCACCTATTTCAAATACGTATGTCACCGGATGGGTGAGCACGGACACGAGGATAATCATGGCCTCGGTGGTCTGTTCCCCCTTGAGCCGGTCGGGCCTGATGATATAGCGCCTGATAATACCCCATGAGGCACCTACGAAAATGAAGACCGCCATGAAGTCCATTACCCAGACCGAGTAGAAATAAAACTGGGTCTCTTCTATGGCAATCAAGCCAAAGCCCTCAGTTAAGATGATGAAGAAGAAGTAGAAAACGACGGAGACAAAGAAACCCCAGACCATCAGGGCATGCCCCAACGGCGCCCAGTCCTTCACCCGGAAGTTCTTGAGCTGGCAGAGCTGGCTGAAAACATAGACTAGCGTATCCAGTATCTGTTTAATCCAGCTTTTCGAACCGGTCTCCTTCTGTCCCAGGAACATGTACTGCCAGAGCTGCCTGAGGCGGTAGGCGAACAGCCCGAGGGTGATTAAGAATACTCCCCAGAACAGCACGTAAAAGAGAGGTGTTCCTGGCATAAAGCTATCCATTGACATAGTATCTCCTATCCGGATCCAATTAGGACACTAATATTTTAGCGCAACCGGGTAACGGCGATAAAGATACCCAGAGCCACTGCTATTATATGATAAACGACACTAAATATGCCAAAAGGAAGCGCGCCGGGGAAGAAAAAGGTGACGGCGTAGCTTATGGCAACGGCGATGCCACCGACCACGGCCAGCCCGTTGCCCCGCTTGCGGTTGACCGAGATGCTGACTACCTCCCCGATGGCGTAGCCCACCGCCGGCGCCAGCAGCAGATTAAGGGAGAAGATAGGCACCAGCAATTCAATCACCCCCCAGGCGGCCCCGCAGGCGATAGCCATGCCCAGCGCCGTCCCGGCGGCTATTAGATAATGCCTGGTGGAAACGCTGAAGGTGGGCAGTTTATCCAGCCCGGCGCAATCGCGGCAGCGGGCGCCCACCGGTGTCTGCACCATGCATTTGGGGCATATCGGCTTATCGCACTTGCCGCACCTTAAATTGGTTTCGGTATCAGGATGATAGGCGCATTTCATTTTTTGGGGTCACCCCTTCTTCTTTTTTTCGGCCGGTTTCCGGTATATCCAGGCTTCCTTGTCTCTTATATCGCGGTCGAAAAGCAGCCGGTTAATTACCAGCTCCCCGGTGGGCACCGAGGCGGTAAGCGAGGATTTGGGCACCGTCAGCCGCCGGATAACCATCAATAAAAACATGGCTAAGAAGCCAAGGGTCAGCGCCAGCGGCTCGCCAGCCAGCCAGCTGACCAGGGGCAAGGCGGCCATGCCGACGGCGGTGCCTACGGGCAGGTTGTGGAAGCCGAAGATAAAGATTGTGGCCAGGGCGAGAGAGATAATCAGTGGCCAGGGCACCAGCGGGCCGTTGGCCAGGGGCAGGAAGAAGGCGACGCCCAGAGTGGTTAACACCCCCCGGCCGCCGTTGAAGCGTAGAAATACCGGCCAGTTATGACCGATAATGGTGGCCAGGCCTACCGCTACCTGCTGGGCGATACCCAGACCGGCGGCTTGAGCCGCCCAGACCATCAGTATGCCCTTGCCGATGTCAACGATGATGACCACTATGGCCAGCCCTTTGCCCGATGACCGGAGCAGGTTGGAGGCGCCGACGTTGCCGCTGCCGTGTTGGCGGATGTCTATCCCCCGCCGCCACCGGCCGGCGATGTAGGCGGTGGGTATTGAGCCTACAAGGTAGGCACTCACCAGCAGCAAGATAAAGGCAATAGCCATAAGCTCCCCTTAAAAATTAAGCTCCGGGTTTATCTTTTTGGCTTTAGCTATGAGTTTTTCAACCGATGCCAGCGGTAAATCAATGCCGCCGATAGCTGTCTCGCTGGAGTCCAGGCCGTGATAGTCGCTGCCGCCGGTGGCAATAAGATTGTGTTTTTTGGCTATAGCTACCAGACGGCCGACATCTTCGGCGGTGTAGTTATTATAATAGGCTTCTATGCCGGCCAGGCCGGCCGCCTTTAGTTCTATAATTATCGCCTCCGGCTCGTTGATGGTGAAGGGGTGGGCCAGCACCGCCAGTCCCCGGGCTTTGATAATTAGCGCCACCGCCTCGGCGGGGGTTATCTTTTCCCGCTCTACGTAGGCGGGGCGGTCGTGGCCGATATAGTCGGTGAAGGCCTGCTTAAAAGAGTCTATATAGCCCTTTTCCAGTATGGCCTGGGCGATATGGGGACGCCCCATAACGCTGGCGCCGGCTATCTGCTGCACCCGCGGCCAGTTCAGGTGGATGCCAAGCTTGTCCAGCTTGGCCACCATCCCCTGAGCCCGCTTGAGCCGGGAGTTGCGGAACCGGTCCAGTTTTTTCAACAGTTCCCGGCTGGCATAGTCTATAAAATAGCCGAGGACGTGGGCTTCGCCCTGGGGAATATCGGTGCTTATTTCAACACCGGGTATCAGCTTTAGCCCGGGGAAGCTTTGTACCGCCGCTTTAGCCGGGGCAATCCCGTCGACGGTATCGTGGTCAGTAAGGGACATGAATTTTAAGCCCCGCCTGGCCGCCTCCTTTACCACCTCGGCCGGGGTGAGCTGACCATCGGAGGCGGTGGAGTGAATGTGGAGGTCGGCCTGCCCCACTGCTTATTCTACCTCCCGGTAGATTCGCTCTATGCTCAGCGCCTTGCCGGTATCGCCGTCCACCTCTACCAGTATGCCGTTTAGGGCGGCTTTGCCCTTGCCCACCGACAGGCGGTGGGGCATACTGGTCAGGAAGCGCGCAATGGCCGCATCGGCATCGTCACCGATGACTGAATCCAGGGGGCCGGTCATGCCGATATCGCTGACATAGGCGGTGCCGCCGGGGAGAACCTGGGCGTCGGTGGTGCCGACGTGGGTGTGGGTACCGAGCACGGCGCTGACCCGCCCGTCCAGATACCTTCCCAGGGCTACCTTTTCCGAGGTGGCCTCGGCGTGGAAGTCAACGATGATAACCCGTTGCTCTAGCTCCGCCAGCAGTTTGTCTACGGCATGGAAGGGGCAGTCAAAATCGCCGATGAAGACCCGGCCGATTAGATTGACCACGGCTACCTTGCCGATGACTAAATGCCCACGGCCGGGCACGCCGGCGGGGTAGTTTAACGGGCGCAGGATGGGCATTTCACTATCCAGGTAGGGGTAAATTTCCCGGTGCATCCAGATGTGGTTACCCGATGTCAGCACATCGCCGCCGGCGTACAGCATCTCCCGGGCTGTAGCCAGGGTCAGCCCGATGCCGCCGGCGGCGTTTTCGCCGTTGACTATAATCAGGTCTATGCCGTATTGCCGGCGGAGGCCGGGTAAAAGCTGGCTTAAAGCTTTCCTGCCCGGCTTACCGATTACATCGCCTATGGCCAGTATCAGCACTGTTCGTTCCTATTTGGCATAGTCCACCGCCCTGGTCTCCCTGAGCACGGTAACCTTAATCTGCCCCGGGTACTGCAGGCTATCTTCTATCTTCTTAACGATGTCCCGGGCCAGCCTCATCGCCCCCAGGTCGTCAATCTCTTCGGGCTTGACCAGGATGCGGACCTCGCGGCCGGCCTGAATGGCGTAGGATTTTTCCACCCCATTGAAGCTGTTGGAGATGTCTTCCAGCGCCTTCAGCCGCTTGAGGTAGTGTTCCAGAGACTCGCGCCGGGCGCCGGGGCGGGCGCCGCTGATGGCATCGGCGGCGGCGACTATGAAGCCCCAGATGCTGATAGAGTCAGTCTCGAAGTGGTGTTCGGCGATGCCCTGGACAACCTCCGGGGATTTATCCCATTGCTTGACCAACTCGGCGCCGAGGGGGGCGTGGGCGCCTTCTACCTCCCGGTCTACCGCTTTGCCGATATCGTGGAGCAGCCCCGCTTTCTTGGCTAAAGCAACATTGGCCCCCAGCTCCCCGGCGATCATGCCGGCCAGGTGGGCGGATTCAATGGAGTGGTTTAACACGTTCTGCCCGTAGCTGGTGCGGTACTTGAGGCGGCCCAGCAGCTTGATTAGCTCGGGGCGCAGTGCCTGCACCCCTACCTGGTAGGCGGCCTGCTCTCCGGCGGTGAAGATAGCCGCATCTACCTCCTCCTTGGTCTTGTTTACCACCTCCTCGATGCGGGCGGGGTGGATGCGACCATCGAGGATGAGCTTGGTTAAAGCCAGGCGGGCTATCTCCCGCCGTACCGGGTCGAAGCTGGAGAGGGTCACCGCTTCCGGGGTATCGTCAACTATCAGGTCAACCCCGGTGGCCTGCTCCAGGGCCCGGATATTGCGCCCCTCCCGGCCGATGAGCCGGCCCTTCATTTCATCACTGGGCAGGGGCACGGTGGATACCGTGGTTTCCGATACCACATCCGAGGCGCTGCGCTGGATGGCTATGGCCAGAATATCCTGAGATTTCTTATCGGCTTCCTCTTTTAGCTTGGTTTCCCATTCCCGGAGGCGCCGCGAGTGCTCATCCTGCAGTTCGGTCTCTACGGCGTCCAGCAGGTTTTGCTTGGCCTCTTCGGTGGACATGCCCGAAATCAGCTCCAGCTGCTTTATCTGCTTGTCCCTGACCTCCTCCAGGCCGCTGCGGATGGACTCCATCTCCTTTTCCCTGTTGGTCAGGTTGCGCTCGCGCTGCTCCACGCCTTCTATCTTGCGCTCCAGTGATTCCAGCTTTTGCGAAACGCGGTTTTCCTGGCGCTGTAGTTCCCCCCGCCGTTCCTTGTATTCGGCGTCGGCGCCTGCCTTGATTTTGTCGGCTTCTTTTTTGGCTTCGTCAAGGGTTTTCTTGTACTCCGCGGTGGCCTCGCTCGTTATCTTGGCCGCTTTTCGCTGGGCAATGCGGAGCTGGCGGTTTACCATTATCCTCCTGAAGAGGAAGGTGGCCATGCCGCCGAAGACGACACCGATGACGAAAGTGAAGAATATACCTAAATATGTTCCGACTGCTCCCGTTATTCCCATTTTCTCCTCCCTTTCACTTATTACATTCCACCCCACGCTCCTGCCACACCCGTTCCACCGTTGGTTTTATTACTCCGTAGCCAAAACCGCGGCGTTTGAGATGTTCGCCTAACCGGCGGCTAAAGCCTTCGTAGTCAGCCGTGGAGAGACGGCGAGCTTTGCTCACCGCCGCCCGGTAGGCACAGTCTTCGTCGTCGACCTGAGCGGCTACCCGGTCAATGATTTCTTCAGGCACCCCTTTTTGCCTGAGTTCCAGCCGGGTGAGCCACTGGCTGCGGGGACGAAATGACTGGCGGTTGTCTTTCCAGAATTGGGCAAAGGCCAGGTCATCCACCAGCCCCCGTTCCTTTAGCCTGGCCAGTACCGCCGCCACGTTATCGCCGTCAAAGCCGCGCTGTTGGAGGCGCTGTCTTAGCTCGGCTTGGCTGCGCGGGCGGTAGCTGAGGAGGCGGAAGGCGGCGTTGAGGCAGCGCTGGAAGAGGTCGGCTTTTTTTAGCGCCTCAATCTCGTCTTCAGAGATTGCCTTCTCTGCCTTTAAGCCCTCTTTGAGAGCTACCTCGGCTTCCAGGCTGAAGGCAAACTTTTCGTTTAAGAATATATTGACCCGCTTGCCTCGCTTGCCGCTACGGATGGCGGTGACCTTTTTCATCCAGTCCCTTTCCAAAACAAAAGGCCGAAGCTTAAAGCCCCAGCCTTAATTATCCGCTTATTAACCTGTTCCGTTTAGAGTAGTGTTAAGCTGAATTATTATGGTCGGTGTTGGCTGAGGCTCTAACCTGCTGCTCAATCTCCTGGGCAGGCTCGGGATTTTGCCTCAGGTAGTGTTTGGCATTTTCCCTGCCTTGCCCCAGACGAATGTCACCATAGGAGAAGAAAGCGCCGCTCTTTTTTACCAGCCCCAGCTCTACACCAAGGTCTAAGATATTGCCCTCCTTGCTTATGCCGTGGTCAAACATGATGTCAAACTGAGCAATTCGGAAGGGGGGGGCAGTCTTATTTTTAACCACCTTGGCCCTGACAAGATTGCCTATAGTTCTGTCTCCCTGCTTGATGGCCTCAACGCGCCGCAGGTCTATCCTTACCGAGCTGTAGAATTTGAGAGCCCTGCCCCCCGGTGTCACCTCGGGATTACCGAAGATGATACCAACCTTTTCTCTTAGCTGGTTGATGAATATTACCGCTGTGCCCGACTTGCCGATAGCGGCCGCCAGCTTCCTCAGAGCTTGGGACATCAGGCGGGCCTGCAGGCCGACATGGACATCGCCCATCTCGCCTTCAATCTCAGCCTGGGGTACCAGTGCCGCTACACTGTCAATTACGATAACATCAACCGCCCCGCTCCTGACCAGGGCTTCCGTGATTTCAAGGGCCTGCTCACCGGTATCGGGTTGAGAGATGAGCAGGTCATCAATATTGACTCCGCAGTTGGCGGCATATTTGGGGTCCAGAGCATGCTCGGCGTCAATGTAGGCAACCGTGCCTCCCAGTTTTTGCGCTTCAGCAATTATATGTTGGGCCAGGGTGGTTTTCCCCGACGATTCGGGACCGAATATCTCGGTAATCCGTCCTCTGGGGATGCCACCTATACCTAATGCCAGGTCCAGTGCCAGTGAGCCGCTGGGAATAGCCTGCACGTTGTGGGGTGGGGCTTCCCCCAGCTTCATCACTGAGCCTATGCCAAAGCGCTTTTCTATCTGGCTGAGAGCTAATTCCAGCGCCTTAACTTTCTCCGTGGTCATATTCGCCTCAAGTGAATCATAGCACAGATACCCTGCCAAAACAATAAGTTATTTTCGTCCTGGTACCTTGGAGCTGGCTTGAATTGGCCCGTTTGGGGGGTGGGGTAACGACCCTAGTCCGGGGCAAGGGGCAGACCCCTCATATGCCCCGACCGCTTAATCAGCTCTTTGACATATTCTATAGTTTTTGCCTTGGCCCCTATCCCGGCTATCTCTTTTACTGCCAGCTTTTTCTCAAGTCCCAGCAGGATAAGATCGAGCTTATCATAGGTGATGCCTAAAGCGAACTCGTCGGTGATGCCGGGGATAAGGTCGGGGCTGGGGGCTTTATCTATAATCTTTTGGGGAACGTTAAGAAACTCAGCCAGCTGTTTTACCTGCGTTTTGTACAGGGGTTGGAGGGGCATGATATCGGCGGCGCTATCGCCGTATTTAACGAAAAAGCCGGTCAGCATTTCGGTCTTGTTGGCCGTGCCCAGCACCAGCCGGTTTTCATGCTCGGCGAAAGAATACAGTTCCACCATCCGCAGCCGGTGCTTCATCCGGTAGTAGGCATTGGCCCGCCGGATAATCCCGGAACTGGTCCCTTCCAGACCGCTGAGTAAAGGTCTTTCCCCGGTGAGAGCGGTATAGAGCTTGTAGCTGGCCTTAATAGCCGGGCCGGCAATCTTCTGGTTGGCAAAAAAATTGCGCGGTATGTGGCGGTAGATGCCCATTTCTTCCAGAATGGGGGTGAGGTCAACCCTTTCCACCCTGACGCCCAGCGTTTCGGCCTGCTGGCGGGCATCTATCTCGCTCTGGGGGCTGCTGTCCCTTTCCGGCATAATCAGCCCCAGCACCTTATCGGCGCCGAGGGCGGCCGTCGCCAGCGCCAGTACCACGCTGGAGTCCAGCCCGCCGCTTAAGCCGATGACGGCCCCTTCCCGGTTGAAATCAGCCAGGCTGGTCTTGATAAAGCTTTGCAGTTTCCGGCTGGCCGCCTCCGGGTCTATGCGGAGTTGTTCTACGGTTAATTTCATTGTTTTACCATTATTTGCCATTGGCGCGCCGCCAGTCCTCTTCGGTGTAGAAAGCCAGCCCCAGCACTCCCGGGCCGGTGTGGGCGCCGAACACCGGGCCCACCTCGACAACGTCAAGCTCGGTGCAGTCACAGCGGGCACGTACCTCCTGTTCCAGGGCCAGAGCTTCCTCAAGGACGCGGGAGTGGATAACGGCGCCGTGACGGATAGAACCGCCCCGGCCCACCCGTTTTTCCAGAAGGTTCAGTATATACTCTGCGCCTTTAGCCCGGCTTCTGGCTCTGGCCAGGGGCTTGACCTCGGCATTCTCCATGGCTACAATCGGCTTGACGTTAAGCAGCGAGCCGACTAAAGCCTTGGCCGCCCCAATGCGGCCTCCCCGCCAGGCGTATTTAAGGGTATCAACCATGGCAAAAATGCTGACGCCGGGGGCAAGCTGGCCGACTTTTGTCTTAATCTGGGTTAGACTCTCGCCGGCCGCGGCGGCCCGGGCGGCCGCCACCACCAGCAGTCCCATCCCCATCGAAAGCCAGTCTACCACCTCAATCCGGGCTTTGGGGAATTTCTCTCTGGCGGCCAGCGCCGCGTTAAAGGTGCCGCTGAGCTTGGCTGAGGGGTGGATAGAGAAAATGGGGTGACCCGAAGAGCTGAGCTGGGAATAGACCTCGGCGAAATCGCTGACGGGGGGTTGGGAGGTGGTGGGGGGTCGGCTTGATTCCGCCAGCCTCCGGTAGAACTCCTCGTTGGTAATATCCACCCCCTCGGAGAAGACCTCGGTGCCGAAGGCAATCTTGATGGGCACGACGCGGATATCGTGTTCGGCCAGTGTCTTGGGGAGGAGGTAGGCGGTGCTATCGGTAACGATTTTGACCTCAGGCTTCAACCCTTAATCCCCTTCCAGCAGGTCGGCCACCGGCGGCGGCTGGCGCTTATGCTTGCTTAAGGCTATCATCGACTCAATCCTTTTTTTAAGTGCCCCTGAGGCTTCACCAGAAGCCAGATAACGGTCAAGTTCGTCGTAACCCAGCCCGAGCTCCTCTTCATCGGTCTGACCCTCCCATAAGCCAGCTGAGGGGGGCTTGTTGATGATGGCCTGAGGGATGCCGAAAAATTGAGCCAGTTCTCTTACCTGCCCTTTGAGCAGGTTGCCCAGCGGGAGGATATCCACCCCTCCGTCGCCGTACTTGGTGAAGTAGCCGATTGAAAGCTCGTCCCGGTTGCTTGAGCCGACCACCAGATAGTTAAGCCGGTTGGCGAAATAATAAAGGGTGAGCATTCTCAATCTGGCTTTGAGGTTGGCTTGAGCCAGGCGGCTGACCTCGGCGGCTGCCCTGTCGTCGGGCAGTGCCTTGAGCATGGTGTCATAAGTGTCGTCAAGAGTCACCATCTTGACCGGGATAGAGAACTGGTCAGCCACCATCCGGGCATGCTCAACATCCTCATCGCTGCTGTGGCAGGGTAAAATCAGTGCCAGCATGTCCTGGGGGAAGGCGTGGTGACAGAGAGCCGCCGCTACCGAGGAGTCCAGCCCGCCGCTTAAGCCCACCACCACCCCTTTGCTCCCGGCCGCCGCTACCCTTTCTCTTATCCAGGAGACCAGTTTCTCAGTTATCTGCTGCCAGTTCATCGCTATCCGGTTGTTGCCTTGAGGTTGCCAGTAGTATACTACTCTTTAGCTATCCGGTCAAAGGATTTAAAATGTCAGCCGACATTATTCTGACTAATGCCAATGTAATAACCATGAACCCGGCTAATCCCACAGCTACGCTGGTGGCAATTAAGGGTAATAAGATATTGCTGGTTGGCGGTAGCGACCGGCTGGGGGAGGCGAGGGGAGCAAAGACTAAAATAATCGACTGCCGGGGCAAGACCGTAGTTCCCGGCTTCAACGACGCCCACTGCCATATCTTTGCCTTCATCAGAAAGCTGGGCAGTATCGACCTCAGCCCGCTGGCGGTCAGCTCTATCGCCGACATAAAGGCGGCTGTCCTTAAGCGCGCCCGTAGTATTCCAGCAGGTAACTGGGTCACCGGTACCGACTATAACGAGTTCTATCTGGCGGAGAAGCGGCACCCCAACCGCCGCGATTTGGACGAGGCGGCGCCGGAGCACCCGCTGGTGCTGGCCCACCGCTCGCTGCACGCCTGTGTGCTTAACAGCCTGGCGCTGTCAATGGCGGGTATTACCAGAGAGACGCCGGAGCCGCCGGGGGCGGTTATCGATAGGGAGCTCGACAGCGGGGAGCCCAGCGGGCTGCTTTTTGAGATGGTGAGCTATATCCGGCAGCAGGTGCTGCCGCCTCTATCCGATGAGGAGCTGGCTGAGGGCATGGCCCTGGCCAACCGGCACTACCTGTCTATGGGCATAACCTCGCTGCAGGAGGCTTCGGCTAATAACGATTACTCCCGCTGGCAGACATTACAGAGGTTTAAAGATAGCAGCGAACTAAAGAGCCGGGTATCGATGATGTCTGGTTTTGACGCTTTACCCCAATTTCAAGAAAGAGGTCTGGCGTTTGGCTCGGGCGACGAGCAGCTGCGGCTGGGTGGGGTAAAGATAATTCTAACTGAGACCAGGGGACGGCTGCAGCCGCCGCAGGAGGAATTAAACCAGCAGGCATTAGAAAGCCACCGGGCGGGCTTTCAGCTGGCTATCCACTGCGTTGAGCCGGGCACGGTGGCGGCGGCTATCACGGCTTTGGAGTATATCGCAGGCAAGTCGTCTGTGGCGGGGCGGCGGCACCGCCTGGAGCATTGCTCCGAGTGCCCCCCTCAATTACTGGAGCGGCTAAAGAAACTGGAAGCTATGGTGGTCACCCAGCCGCCGTTTCTCTACTACAGCGGGGAGAGATACCTGGCGACCATTCCCACCGAACGGCAGCGGTGGCTATACCGGATTAAGTCTTTCCTGGATAGCGGCCTAACAGTTGCCGGCAGCTCGGATGCGCCGGTGGCCCCGGATAATCCATTGATGGGAATATACGCCGCCGTCACCCGGCGGGCGGAATCGGGGCAGGAATTGTTACCGCAGGAAGCCATTTCACCGCAGCAGGCGCTGGCGATGTATACGACTAATGCCGCTTACGCTTCGTTCGAGGAGGATATAAAGGGCGCTATCGCTCCCGGTAAGCTGGCCGATATGGCGGTCTTGAGTGACGACCCCTTAAAATCGCCGCCGGAGCTGATTAAAGATATCCGGGTGGAGATGACTATCATCGACGGCAGGGTTGCCTGGCAGGATTGACTTGCCGTTTAAGATAAAAGTAAACTTGGCTTAGCTGAGAAAAACGAGGTGGTAAAGAGGTTAAACAGGGTGAGGGGGTGTCTAAGAGGGGCGAAGCCCCTCTTTTCAAACAATCCTCCCCCTCTCCGAGAGTGGAGAGGGGGATTAAGGGGGTGAGGTTGAAAAACAATCTCACAAATAAACTCTGATGCTACCGGAGCTGGTTAAAGCATTACTAAAGCCCGAAGCCTACCCCGAAGCCACGGGCAAAATAGAGCTTATGCAGACCCAGATGTCCTTCGTCTTTCTTGCCAAAGAATTTGTCTACAAAGTGAAGAAGGCGGTGGACCTGGGCTACCTGGACTATACATCCCTGGAAAAGCGCCGGTTCTTTTGTCAGAAAGAGGTTGAGCTTAACCGCCGCCTCTGCCCCGAGGCCTACCTGGGGGTGGTGCCCATAACCAACGATAGGGGGACTATTCGTATCGGGGGGAGGGGGGAAACTATAGAGTACGCCGTCAAGATGCGCCGCCTGCCTCAGAAAGCGATGATGGACGTGCTGCTGGCTAATGATGGGGTATCAACGGAGATGATAACCGGGGTGGCGCAAAAGCTGGCGGCGTTTCACAAGGAAGCGGAAACTAACGCTGAAATCAGCGCCTTCGGCGAGATTAAAGCCATCACCCGCAACACCGACGAAAACTTTGACCAGACCGAGAAATACATCGGCAGGACAATTTCTAAAGATAGCTACCGGCATATCAAGAATTATACTAATAGCTTTGTTGAGAAGAATGCCCCTTTATTTAATAAGCGGATAAAAGAGGGCCGAATAAGGGACTGCCACGGTGACCTCCACGCCGCCCATATCTGCTTTAGCGACAGTATCTGCATCTACGACTGCATTGAGTTTAATGATAGATTCCGGTACTGCGATGTCGCCTCGGAGATGGCCTTCCTGGCCATGGATTTAGACCACTACGGGCGGGCCGACCTCTCTCGCAGTCTAATTAATGCCTATGTTGCCGAGAGCGGGGATAAGGACTTATTAGAGCTGCTCGGCTTCTACAAGGGCTACCGGGCTTACGTGCGGGGTAAAGTGGAGAGCTTTAAGCTGGACGACCCCTATATCTCAAAAGGGGAAAAGGAAAAGACACTGGAGATAGCCGCCAGCTACTTTGACCTGGCCCGCGCCTACACCAGAGCGAAACCCGTACTGTTCATTACCGTGGGGCTGGTGGGTACAGGCAAGAGCACCCTGGCTAAGGCGCTGGCCGGGAGGCTGGGGCTGGCGGTAATATCTTCTGATATAACCCGAAAACAGCTTGGCGGCGTTCCCTTAAACGAGCACCGCTTTGAGGGATTTGATGGTGGGATTTACTCGGCTGAGCTTTCCCGTAAGACTTATGATAAACTGTTCTTCGGGGCGGGGGATATTTTAAGCGATGGCGGCTCGGTGGTTCTGGACGCTTCTTTTATCAAGGCTGAAGAGCGGCTTAAAGCCAAACGGCTGGCCGAAGAGACAGGCGCCGACTTTTTCATCATAGAGTGCACTTTAGACGAGGCGAATATTAAGAAGCGGCTGGCGCGGCGGCTGAAGCAGGGCTCGGTTTCAGATGGGCGCTGGGAGATTTACCGGCCGCAGAAAAAAGCCTTTGACCCGGTGGAGGCAGCGCCACAAAAACATGCTATAATTGATACCTCCAAGCCCATAGAGGAAAATATAAGACAGATTTTAGATAAGGTTTATTAAAGGGGGGAAGTTTAAGAGGGGGCGAAGCCCCCTCTCTAAAGTCTCTTCCCCCCTCTCCAAGAGTGGAGAGGGGGATTAAGGGGGTGAGGTTGACTAAAAATAACTACGATATAAAAGACCCTTCGCTGGCCGAAGCCGGTAAGCAGCGCATAGAGTGGGCTGCCCGCGAGATGCCGGTAATCAAGATAATCAGCGAGCGGTTCGCTCAAGAGAAGCCGCTAAAAGACATCCGGATTTCGGGCTGCCTCCACATCACCACCGAGACAGCCAACCTGGCGCTGACCCTGAAAAAGGGTGGAGCCGATGTTATCCTCTGCGCCTCCAACCCCTTAAGCACCCAGGACGACGTCACCGCCGCACTGGTGGAGTACGATATTCCGGTTAACGCCATCAGGGGGGAGGATGACGAGACCTACTACAAGCACATCAATACCGTCCTGGATAATAAACCCCAGCTCACCGTTGACGACGGCGCCGACCTGGTGGCCACCCTGCACACCAAACGGGCCGACTTAATTGCTAACGTCATCGGTGGCACCGAGGAGACCACCACCGGCGTTATCCGCCTGCGCAGCCTGGAGGGGGCCGGGAAGCTAAAGTACCCCATAATCGCCGTCAACGACGCCCAGACCAAGTACCTGTTTGATAATAGATACGGCACCGGCCAGAGCACCATTGACGGCATCACCCGGGCGACCAATATCCTCTGGGCGGGAAAAAAAGTGGTGGTCTGCGGCTACGGCTGGTGCGGGCACGGCGTCGCCCTGAGGGCCAAGGGGCTGGGCTCGCAGGTAATCGTGGCCGAGGTTGAGCCGGTGCGCGCCCTGGAGGCGGTCATGGATGGTTATGGGGTGATGCCCATCGCCGAAGCCGCCAGAGTGGGCGATATTTTTATTACCATTACCGGCGATATAAATGTCATCGATAAGGCCTCCCTGGAGGTGATGAAGGACGGCGCCATCATCGCCAACAGCGGGCATTTTAACGTGGAGATAAATATTCCCTTCCTGGAAAGTTATGCCGCCAGCAAGCGCCAGGTAAAGCCCCTGGTTGACGAGTACACCTTGGAAGATGGCCGGCGCCTCTATCTGCTGGCCGAGGGCCGTCTGGTTAACCTGTCCGCCGCCGAAGGACACCCCGCCAGCGTCATGGACATGAGCTTTGCCAACCAGGCCCTCTGTCTGGAGTATATGGTGAAAAACCGGGGAAGCCTGGATATTAAGGTCCACCCCGTGCCCGAAGAGATAGATAAACAGGTAGCCCGCTTGAAACTCCAGTCCATGGGCATCACTATCGACCAGCTGACCCCGGAGCAAAAGCGATATCTTACCAGCTGGGAGCAGGGTACCTAGAAGGAGATAAAATGCCAAGCAGCTTTAGCAGTTCGCCAGCCTATATGCTTACTTCAGAATCGGTTACCGAGGGGCACCCCGATAAGCTCTGTGACCAGATATCGGACGCCATCCTCGACACTATCCTGGCCAAAGACCCCTACGCCCGGGTGGCCTGCGAGACGGCGGTAACCAACGGCCTGGTAATGGTGCTGGGTGAGATTACCACCGACTGCTATGTTGAAATCCCCGGAGTGGTGCGGGAGGTTATCCGCGACGCCGGCTATAGCTACCCCGAATACGGCTTTGACTATCAGTCCTGCGGGGTGATGGTATCTATCAAGGAGCAGTCCTCCGACATCGCCCTGGGGGTGGATAAATCGCGGGAAGCCAGGGCGGCTTCAGGCAACGAACTGGATAAGATAGGCGCCGGTGACCAGGGGATGATGGTCGGCTTTGCCTGTAATGAAACCCCCGAGCTTATGCCCCTGCCTATCTCCCTGGCCCATAAGCTCTGCCGGCGCCTGGCCCAGGTGAGGAAGGACGGCACCCTTCCCTACCTCCGCCCCGACGGCAAATCGCAGGTAACCGTTGAATACAGCAATGGCACCCCCCGGCGCATAGACAGCATCGTGATAGGAGCCCAGCACAACCCTGATGTCAGCCAGCCTAAAATTGAACAGGACATCACTGGGCAGGTAATCAAAGCTGTCATCCCGGCTTCTTTCATAGATGACAGGACCAAATTCTATGTTAATGCCACCGGGCGCTTCGTGATGGGCGGGCCGGTATCCGATACCGGCTTTACCGGCCGCAAGCTGCTGGTCGATACCTACGGCAGCGTGGCCCGCCATGGCGGTGGCGCCTTTTCGGGCAAAGACCCGACCAAGGTCGACCGCTCGGCGGCTTACATGGCCCGCTATATAGCCAAGAATATCGTCGCCGCCGGTCTGGCCGAGCGGCTGGAAATCCAGATTTCGTATTCTATCGGCGTTGCCCGCCCGCTATCTATTTCGGTGGAGACCTTCGGCACCGGCAAGGTTGATTACAAGGTCTTGCTCGGGCTGATAGATAAGCACTTCGACCTCAGGCCGGAGGCTATAATCCGCCACTTCGACCTCCGCCGCCCCATCTACCGGCAGACCGCCTGCTACGGCCACTTCGGCCGCGACGACCTGAATCTGCCCTGGGAAAAGACCGATAAGGCGGAGGTGTTAAAGAGAGAGGTGGGGAAGTAAAGGGGTGTTTAAGAGGGGCTCCGCCCCTCTTCTAAAGAATAATTTCCCCTTCCCCTTGTTAAGGGGAAGGGGATAAAGGGGATGGGGTTACCTAAATTACCTAAAGCAGTCCCTCTTCCTCTATAAGCTCCGCCATCCATTTAGCGGCTTTGCCTACCACCACTGGGCAGCCTTTATCATCATGGCCGCCGATAGCTTCAAATTTCTTGAACTCGTCCGGGTCAATGATGTAGTAGGGCCGTCCCAGGGTTTTGGTCTGGATATTGCGGCAGATAACAGAGCCGTATTCCTGGATGTATTTCTCGCGGAACTTCCTCATCAGTTTAAAGGCTCGGGAATCGGGAGCAATACTCTCAAAGTCGTCAAATTTGTCCCTCTCCCTGCCTAACAGGGAGCTCAGAACCATGATAGCCCCTACATAAGCCCCGCAACTGCCGTCAATAGTCCCACAGCCCCCGCCGGCCAGGCCGGTGGATGCCTTGAAAATATCATCGTTCCTGATGTCAAGGGCATCCTGGAGCGCGGCTACGCAGCACTGGCTGCAGCCCATGTATTTCTTTTCGTATTCCTTGCCCAGTTCATAAGCCCTCTCAGCAACATTCTTTGCCATTATAATCTCCCCTTTCCAACTAACTCCTGCGGTAAGACCCATTATAGAAACTCCAGAAGGTAGCGTCAAGGCAATGCGCTCATTGGGGAAAAAGTTCAAGTGCGGGCGGTGGTTTTTCGTGCTAGAATGGGGGTCAAAAGAGGGGGGAGTTTTAGAGGGACGGAGCCCAAAGATGCATTACGGGGTGTTTAAGAGGGGCCAAGCCCCTCTTCTAAGAAATAATTCCCCCTCCCTTATCTAAGGGAGGGGGATACAGGGGGAGGGTTCCCAAATAAAAAATCCTATAAAGTTCGGCACCGACGGCTGGCGGGGCATTATCGGCCAGGACTTTACCCTGGATAATGTGCGCGCCTGCGCCAAAGGTGTGGCCGACTACCTGATAGGGGTGGGGCTGGCCGATAGAGGGCTGATAATCGGCTACGACACCCGCCTTGCCTCGGAGGACTTCGCCGCCGCCGCTGCCGAGGTCGCCGCTGCCAGTGGTATAAAGGTCTACCTCTGTCCCAAGGCTACCCCCACGCCGGTGGTCAGCTACGGCGTTGTGAGTAAGGGAGTGGGTGGGGCTATCGTCATAACCGCCAGCCATAACACGGCGATGTGGAACGGCTTTAAGTTCAAGACTGGAGAGGGCGCCAGCGCCTCAACCGAGGTTACTACCGAGATAGAAAGGCTTATCGCCCGCGCCCTGACCACGGGAGAGGTAGAGCAAGCGCCGTTGTACAGAGCCTTAGAACAGGGGATGGTAGAGTACCTCGACCTTGCCCCCGTATATGCCCACCATCTGGACAGGCTCACCGACCTGGAGCGGCTGCGCCAGGCCAGGCTCAAGGTAGTTACCGACCCCATGTACGGGGCCGGTATTGGCTACTTTAACCGGCTCCTGGGCGGGGAACATCTCCAGCTTATCGAGATAAACGGCGAACGCGACCCTCAATTCGCCGGCATACAGCCCGAGCCGATTGCGGCTAACCTGGCCAAGCTATCGGCAACCGTCAGGGAGCAAAAGGCGGACGTTGGCCTGGCTACCGACGGCGATGCCGACCGCATCGGCATCATCGACGAGAATGGGCAGTTCCTCACCCAGCTCCAGGTCTTTGCCCTGCTCTGCCTCTACCTGCTTGAGATTCGGGGGCAGCGGGGGGCTTTAGTCAGGACGCTCACCAGCACCACCATGATTGACCGCCTGGGCGAAATATATAAGCTGCCCGTTTATGAGACGCCGGTGGGCTTTAAATACGTCGCACCCGTAATGATGGCCGAAAAAGCCCTCATCGGGGGGGAGGAGAGCGGGGGCTACGGCTTCCGCGGGCATATGCCGGAGCGGGACGGCATACTGGCCGGTATCTATTTCCTGGACTTTATGCGCCAGACCGGCAAGACGCCTTCGCAGCTGCTGGACTACCTCTACAGCCAGGTCGGCCCTCACTACTACCAGCGCCGGGATTTAAGCTTCCCCGAAGACCAGCGCCAGACGATAATCAAGCGCATCAGCGGTAATTTGCCCCAATCTATTGGTGGGGTTAGGGTGGTAAAGGTAAACACTACCGACGGCTTTCACCTTACCCTGGCCGATACCAGCTGGCTGCTCATCAGGTTCTCCGGCACCGAGCCGGTGCTCCGTATCTATGCCGAAAGCGACAGCCTGAAAAGGGTGGAAAAGCTGCTGGAACTGGGCCGGGGGCTGGCCGGGGTCTGATTTAACGCTGCTTACTTGAAGCAGAGGGCGCCGGTGGGGCAGGCGGCTACGCAATCACCGCAGTTCTGGCATTCTGACTGGCCGATGGGCTGGTCGCCAAAGGTGGTCATTCTGCGGTTAAAGCCGCGGTGGGCGAAACCGAGGGCGCCGATGCCCAGACGCTGGCGGCAGACCTGGATACACTGGCCGCAGAGGACACACTTGTTGGGGTCGTAGGTAAACAGCGGGCTGCTGGAGTCCACCGGCAGGTGGCGTAAAATCTTCTTAAAACGTCTTGTTTTAAGCTTGACCTTGAGATGGGCGGCTATCTTTTGCAGCTCGCAGGCGCCGCTCTTGGCACAGCTGGCGCAGTCCACCTCGTTGCTGGCCAGAAGCAGCTCAATGGCGGTGCGCGCCAGCCTCAGAGCCGCTTGACCTTTAGTGTTTACCACCATGCCTGCTTCTACCGTTTCGGTGCAGGCGGTGACCGGCCGGCTCTTGCCCTCTATTTCCACCCAGCACAGTCGGCAGGAGGCATCCGGCGCTGAATTATCATGCCGGGCGCAGAGGTGGGGTATATAAATATCATTGTCCAGCGCTGCCCAGAGGACTTTCTCTCCTACAGGGGCTTTTATTTCCTTGCCGTCAATGGTTAAAGATACCGTTTTCATTTCGGCACCTCGGTTGGCGGTGACAGCTTGACTATAGCGTTGTACTGCGGTGGGCAGGCGGTAAGGCAGGTGCCGCACTTGACGCACTTTTCCTGGTCAATGATTTTATATCTCTTTTTGGGGTGGCTGTATATGGCTTCCACAGTGCAGTTGCCGACACAGGCGTCGCAGGTGAGTTCGCACTTGTCCGGGATAATGTAGAAGGCGATAAGCTCTTGGCACATCAGCGCCGGGCACCGCCCCTCCCTGATGTGGGCTTCGTACTCATCGCGGAAATAGCGCAGGTTGGTCAGCACCGGGTTGGGCGCCGTCCTGCCCAGCCCGCAGAGCGAGCCCGCCCTGACGTCCTCGGCCAGCTCGGTGAGGGTATCCAGGTCTTTGATTTTGCCCTTGCCCCGGGTAAATTCGGCCAGCATTTCCAGCATCTGCTTCGTCCCCAGGCGGCAGAAGGTGCACTTGCCGCAGGACTCGCGCTGGGTGAACTCCAGAAAATAGCGGGCTATCTCCACCATGCAGTCGTCTTCGTCAAGGACAATCATGCCGCCGGAACCCATCATCGCCCCGGCTTGAGTCAGGGAGTCAAAGTCAATGGGCAAATCCAGCGCCGATTCGGGCAGGCAGCCGCCGGAGGGGCCGCCTATCTGCACCGCCTTGAAGGGCTTGCCGCCGGGGATGCCGCTGCCCACATCAAAGATGACCTGGCGCAATGTGGTGCCCATGGGCACCTCGGTCAGCCCGGTGTTGACCACCTTGCCGGCCAGAGCGAAAACGGCCGTACCGGGGCTATTTTTAGTGCCGATGCCGGTAAACCATCTGGCTCCCTTATCAATTATGTGGCGGATAAAAGCCAGCGTCTTGACATTGTTGATAAGGGTGGGCTTGCCCTCCAGGCCGCTGACGGCGGGATAGGGGGGGCGGTGGCCGGGGGTGCCCGCTTTCCCCTCCAGCGAGGCGATGAGGGCGGTCTCTTCGCCGCAGACGAAGGCGCCCGATCCCTGAAAGAGTTTAATATCAAAGCTGAAATCGCTGCCCAGTATATTTTTGCCCAGCAGGTTGAGCTTTCTCGCCTGGCTGAGGGCCAGCCGGGTCCTATGCACCGCCAGGGGGTACTCGGCGCGGACATAGATATAGCCGTGGCCGGCGCCGACGGCGTAGCCGGCAATGAGCATGCCCTCAATTACGGAGTGGGGGTCGCTCTCCAGGATAGCCCGGTCCATAAAGGCGCCGGGG
The DNA here is from genome assembly GCA_030603275.1 of Deltaproteobacteria bacterium. GTDB lineage: Bacteria > Chloroflexota > Dehalococcoidia > Dehalococcoidales > BS750m-G39 > JABMRW01. Next base: position 22,026 of record JAUVYB010000002.1, read on the forward strand.
TCGCCCTCGTCCCCATTACAGATTACATACCTGGGCTTACCGGGGGCATTACGGCAGGTTGCCCACTTTTCCCCGGTGGCAAAGCCGGCCCCGCCCCGCCCCCTTAAGCCCGATTTTTTGACCTCGTTAATAATTTGTTCCGGCTTTAGCTGGAGCGCCTTTACAAAAGCCGAATAGCCGCCGCCGGCGATATAGTGGTCTATATCTTCCGGGTCTATATGCCCGCAGTTTTTAAGGATGACCTTTTGCTCGAATCGGGCGCGGGGGAAATCAGCCAGGCCGGGGACCAGCTCATTTTCCTCCAGAGCGCCGAGGACGAACTCAAGGCAGGAGTCATCACCCAGGATAAATTCCCTGACCAGCCTCTGGGCGATGACCGGGTTGACCTGCTGGTAGACGATGGAGGGATAGCCCGGCTTGGCTATGATAACTATCGGCTCGGCGTAGCAGTGCCCCATGCAGCCAACCTCGAATACGGGACAATCCAGATTTTGCTTTTTAAGCTCGTCCTTGAATGCCCGGAGCACCTTCAGCGCCCCGGCGGCCCTGCCGCAGGTGGCGGCGCCCACCATAATCACCGCCCGGCTGTCCTGAAGCTCCTGCCAGCGTGCTCCGGCCTGTCCCTTTATTTTCTGGAAGGTTGAGGCTACACTGGGAAGCCCGGTTGCTTTCACCGTTTCTCTTTGCCCCGTTTCTCCCTCTCCCGCTCGAACGAGAGAAGAATACCATCTACCTTGGTAGGCTCCACCTGACCTGCGGGCTTGTCATCGACCACGGTTACCGGCGCCATGACGCAGCAGCCGACGCAGGCCACCGTATCCAGGTCAAACTCGCGGTCGGCGGTGGTCTGTCCCCGGTCAATAGAGAGCCTTCTCTTCCAGGCGTCCAGTGTTATGTAACCGCCCTTCATATGGCAGGCGGTGCCCAGGCATACTCTTATAGAGTGCTTTCCCGGAGGGTTGAGCCGGAACTGGTTGTAGAAGGTGACCACGCCGTAGACGTCTATCTCCGGTATATCCAGAAATCGGGCGACCTCCAGCATGGCTTCGCGGGGCAGGTAGCCCAGCTCTTCCTGTACCTTTTGCAGGGTGGGGATAAGGTTGCCTCTTTTGCGGCTAAAGCGGTTCAGCAGACGCCTGGTCTGCTCTGTGATTTTGGTCTTTTCCTTTGTGTTTGTCATCGCCGTCAGTGCAAATTATAGGTCAGTGAGCCTGTCTATGCAACCGCTGTACCGCCCGGCACATATAGTTCGGGGTTGACAGTCAGGTGCCGCAGGTTGTATTATCGGCATCAACTGCCCCTTAAAATGCACGAGGTTTTTTAAATAAACCAGAACCTCAAAATCAAAGGAGGAAAAATGGCCAAAAAATTCAACAGAGCAATGTATTTTCTCGACCAGAAGGACATGCCGACCCACTGGTATAATATCCAGGCTGATCTGCCCGAGCCGCTGCCGCCAACCTTGAACCCGATGACCAAACAGCCGGCGACCCCGGAGTTCATGCATGCCTTGTTTCCTATGGAGTGTATCCTGCAGGAGGTAAATACCGCCGACCGCTATATTGAAATACCCGATGAGGTGCTGGAGATTTACCGCACCTGGCGGCCCACAGTGCTGCACCGGGCCTACCGGTTGGAGAAAGCCCTGGATACGCCCGCCAAGATTTTCTATAAATATGAGGGGACTAACCAGGCGGGTAGCCATAAGCCCAATACCGCCGTCGCCCAGGCCTACTATAACAAGCAGGAAGGCATCAAGCGTATTGCCACCGAGACCGGCGCCGGGCAGTGGGGCAGTGCCCTGGCCTTCGCCGGCGCCCTCTTCGATATAGAAATTAAGGTCTATATGGTCAGGATTAGCTATGACCAGAAGCCTTACCGGCGCATCGCCATGGAGGTCTGGGGGGCTAATTGCGTCCCCAGCCCCAGCCCGGATACCAAAACGGGGCGGGATATGCTGGCCAAGTGGCCCGATTGCCCCGGCAGTCTTGGTCTGGCTATCAGCGAGGCGGTGGAGGATGCCGTCAGCCGGGAGGACACCCACTACTCCCTGGGCAGTGTGGTTAACCATGTTCTGCTTCACCAGACCATCATCGGCGAGGAGACCCGCAAGCAGATGGAGATGGCCGATGCCTACCCCGATATTATCGTAGGCTGCATCGGCGGCGGCTCCAACTTCGCCGGGCAGTTTCTACCCTGGGTTCCGGATAAGCTCAGCGGCAAGAAGAAAGACCTGCGCATCATCTGCGTCGAGCCGGAAAGCTGTCCCACCGTGACCAAGGGGCTGTATGCCTTTGACTATGGCGACGCCGTCGGTCTTGGCCCTATCGTCAAGATGTATACCCTGGGGCATGGTTTTATTCCGCCCCCGATTCACGCCGGCGGGCTGCGCTACCACGGCATGGCGCCCATTATTTGCCACCTTCATCGGCTGGGCCTGGTTGAAGCCCAGGCGGTGCCTCAGACCAAGGTCTTTGATGCCGGGATGCTGTTTGCCCGCACCGAGGGCATTATCTCCGCTCCTGAGCCGTGCCACGACCTGAGGGTAGCTATTGATGAAGCCCTTAAGTGCCGGGAGGAAGGCAAGTCCAAGACCATCCTCATCGCCCATAGCGGACACGGGCACTTTGATCTGGCCGCCTACGAGAAGTACCTGTCGGGTGAGCTGGTGGATTACGCCTATCCCGAGGAAGAAGTCAGGAAAGCCCAGGCGGAGCTACCCCAGGTATCGTTATAATACCGTTTTAATTAGCCAAAAAGGGGCTGGGATAAAATCCCAGCCCCTTTATTTTTAACCCTTTTTAGCTACGTTTGACCCAGTCCACGGCGTTTAAGAAAATGCCAAGGCCATCCCCATGCTGCTTGGGCGCTTCCTTGGTCCAGCGCGGATGCTGGGTCCAGCGAATGAAGCGCTCCGGGTGGGGCATCAGGGAGAAGATACGCCCGGTGGCGTCGCAGATACCGGCGATGTTATCCGCCGAGCCGTTGGGGTTGTGGGGATAGCCGGCTTTAGTATCGCCCTTCTCATCGGCGTAGCGCGCCACCACATTCAGTGTCTCCAGCGTTTCTTTTTCCGCCATTATCTTGCCCTCGCCGTGCGCTATGGGGAGATACATGGCGCTGATTCCTTTAGTAAAGATACAGGGGCTTTCCTGGTTTATTTGCAGGTAGACCCAGCGGCACTCAAAGCGGTTGGAATCGTTGCCGGACAGGGTCAGCCGCTGGCCGTTCTCTACAGGAGGCAGGATGCCCGCTTTCACTAGCACCTGAAAGCCATTGCAAATGCCCAGTATCAGCCCGCCCCGCTCGATGAAACGCTGGATGTCACCGCCCAGCTTTAATTTCAGTTCGTTGGCCAGAATCCTGCCCCCGGAAATGTCATCGCCGTAGGTGAAGCCGCCGGGTATGACCAGTATCTGGTAGCCGGAGAGGGATGTATCGCCAGCGACGAGCCGGTTGATATGGGCTGAGTCTACGGCCGAGCCGGCCTGCTCGAAGGCAAAAGCCGCCTCGGCATCGCAGTTTGTCCCCGGAGCCCTTATTATCAGCGTTTTTACTTTAGCCATGCTATCGCTACCAGCCCAGCGGCTTCTGCCAGGCTTCTTTTAGTTCTGCCAGGGGGGCGGCCACTATCTTTTTGCCGTCAGTGCCGTAGATATCAAGCTTGTCGCCCTTGTTCACCTCGCCGATGGCGGCAAAAGTTACCCCTTTCATAGCCTGCTCAAAGCGTTGCTTATCTTCAGGCGCCACCTCTACCAGGAAGCGGGTGTTTGATTCGGAGAAGAGTATAGTGTCGTTGCGGGTGATGGCTTCGCCCAGGGGCGCTTTATCCAGGTGAAGGGTCATGCCCAGTCCTCCGGCGAAGGCCATCTCCGCCGCCGCCACCCCGATGCCCCCCTCGCTCAAATCGTGGCAGGCCTTTACCAGGCCCTTTTCCATGGCGGCGCTTAAGCTGTCCATCAGCTTTTTACCCTTTTCCGGATTGACCCTGGGTGCCCTGTTGCCGGTGGCGCCGTGAAGGCCGTAGTAGTGCGAGCCGCCCAGCTCGTCATAGGTCGTTCCGACGATATATATTAAGTCACCTTCTTTTTTGCAGTCCATCGAGACTGCTTTGGAGACATCTTCCATCACCGCCATGGCCGAGATGAGCAGGGTGGGGGGGATACAGATGCTTTCCTTTTCCGTTGCATATTCGTTGTAAAGGCTGTCCTTGCCCGAAATAAAGGGCGCCCCGTAGGCCAAAGCTATATCGGCGCAGCCCTGCGCCGCCCGCACCAGCCCGCCGAGCCGGTCCGGCTTCTCCGGGTTGCCCCAGCTGAAGTTATCCAGCAAGGCCACCCGGTTAAGATTGCCGCCGACGGCGATAATCTGCCTGAGCGCCTCGTCTACCGCCGAAGCCGCCATCCAGTAGGGGTCGATGTCCCCGTATTTGGGGTTGATGCCGTTGGCGATAATCACGCCCATATCAGAATCAAGCAGGGGACGGACAATGGCGGCATCGCCGGGGCCGTCGTTGTTTATCCCCGTCAGGGGTTTTAAAATGCTGCCCCCCTGCACCTCGTGGTCATACTGGCGGATGACCCACTCCTTGCTGCAGACGTTCCACGAGCCTAGAATTCTTTTAAGGTCTTCGGCCAGGTCGGGCGGTTCGGCAAAGTCGGGCTCAGAATGTTTAACCGGCTGCCAGACCGCTTTCCTTTCCGATTGGGGCAGGCCGTGGTGTAAAAATTCCATGTCAAGGTCACAAACCGGGTTATTTTCGTACAGGAGTTTAAGCCGTCTATCACTGGTAAATTCGCCGATGACGGTGGCTTCCACATCCTCGCTGGCAAAGAGGGAAACAAGTTCCTTAACTGATTCCGGGAGCACCGCCAGCAGCATCCTCTCCTGCGATTCGGAAAGCCATATCTCCCGGTAAGAGAGGCCGGAGTATTTAAGCGGCACCTTTTCCAGGTTTACTTTAACGCCGGTTTCGGCGGCCATTTCCCCCACCGCCGACGAAAGTCCGCCGCCGCCGCAGTCGGTGATGCGCCGGTATAATCCCAGCTCCCTGGCTTTGAGCAGGACATCAATCATCTTCTTTTCGGTGATGGCGTTGCCAATCTGGACTGAGCTGGCCGAGGTCTCTTCAGATTCTCCGGTGAGCAGTGCCGAGGCGAAGGTTACGCCGTGAATGCCGTCCCGCCCCGTCCTGCCCCCGACCACCACCACCAGGTCACCCGGCTTTTGCTGCCCCATCTGGGCGGCTTCCCTGGGCATGATGCCTATAGTTCCGCACATCACCACCGGGTTGCCTAAATACCTGTCGTCAAAGACGATAGCCCCGTTGACGGTGGGGATGCCCATTCTATTGCCGTAGTCGGCCACGCCGGCCCGCACCCCTTTGAGAATACGCCGGGGGTGGAGGATGCCGGGGGGTAATTTATCGTGGGGGAAATCGGGAGGGGCAAAGCAGAATACATCGGTGTTGGCAATTGGTTTTGACCCCAGGCCGGTGCCCAGGGGGTCGCGGATTACCCCGCCCAGCCCGGTTGACGCCCCGCCGTATGGCTCGATGGCGGAGGGGTGGTTATGGGTCTCGACCTTAAAACATAAGGCGTAGCGGCCGTCGAAGTCTATGACTCCGGAGTTGTCCTTGAAGGTGGAAAGGCACCAGGGCTTGTTCAGCGTCTCGGTCACCCGCATCACCGTGCTTTTGAGCAGGTTATCAATGACCTTTTCGCCCAGTCTTATCCTGGAGCGGAAGGTCTTGTGCTTGCAGTGCTCCGACCAGGTCTGGGCCAGGGTTTCCAGCTCAATATCGGTGGGGTTGCGGCCTATCTTGGCGAAGTAGCCCTGAATTTGCTTTAGCTCGTCTAGATTCAGCTCCAGCTTTTCCCGTCCCAGCCTGGTTAGGCCGCCGTCATCCAGGGTGAGCAGTTCAACCTTTTCCAGAGAGAAGCTATAGCTGGCCGGGGGCAGCGCCGCCTTTTCCCCGCTGGTGACCACGTGCTGAATTACGCTGTTGACCAGCAGCTTGGAGGAGATAAGCTCAATATCGCCGGCGGAGAGCTTGCCCGATAGATAATATCTCCTGGCCGTTTTGACCGAATCAATGTGCTTTACGCCCAGGTCGCGGATGCCCTTGCTGACGCTTTCTTCGACCGGGTCCATCACGCCGGGATTATAGGCAACTTCAATAGCGTGGGCGTCCTGCGGGGTGGGGGGTGCTTCTCCTATGGAGTAAGCTTCAACTACGGGGTCAGCCAGAAGCTGCCGGCAGATTGTTTCCAGCTCTTTCCGGCTTAAGTCCCCTTCCAGCAGATAGACATCGCTGACCCTGACTTGTTGGACGGTGCCAATGCCGAGGTCGCGGATATCGGCTTTTAACGCTTCCCCGCGAGGGTCGGGGAGGCTGGGTTTTACTGAGACTTCAACCCGGGACAATAACCCCCCTTGCTGGCTTTCCTGGGATATATTCTACTATTACCGCCGGATAATCACAAGTTTTTTTAGCTACGGGGCGGAGGGAATTTTTTAGGGGTAAAGACAAGAGATTGGGGTATTAAAAGGGGGGTCTAGCCTGATTTTTAGAGTAGGTTTTTCTTCCCACCCTCCCACCCTCATAGGCTGTGCTTCTAAACTTTCCTTCCCCATCCCCCACAAGGGGACAATTCCCCCAAAAATGGGGTGGGGTAAAAAGATGAAAAAAGGAGGCGACTAATCAGGGGTGTTTAAGAGGGGGCTTTGCCCCCCTCTTCTAAAAAAACAATTCCCCTTCCCCTTAGCAAGGGGAAGGGGATAAAGGGGATAGGGTTTCCTTAAATAAAATTAAGAAATGATTGGGGGGTGGGGAGCTTACTTGCCTTTGCGGAAAGAGTAGCCGACACCGGGCTCGGTAATGACATATTTGGGCTGAGATTGGTCCGGCTCTATCTTCTGGCGCAGGTGCCAGATATAGATACGCACATAGTCTAGGTCGTCAATGTATTCCCAGCCCCACACCCCCTCCAAGAGCTGCTTGTGGGTGAGAATACGGCCGGCGTTCTGCAGCAGCAGCGCCAGCAGGCGGAACTCAATCGGGGTCAGTCTCACCCGCTCTCCGTTGATTAAAACCTGGCGCTGGATGATGTCCACCGTCAGGTAGCCGTCGCTGAAGGTGGTCCCTTTCTGCTCCTCCGGGGCGGAAAGCTCGGCGCGCCGTATTACCGCCTGCACCCTGCCCACCAGCTCCCGCCTGCCCACCGGCTTTATCAGGTAGTTATCCGCCCCGCACTCCAGCCCGCGTACTATGTCTTCCTCGGTGTTCTTCTGGGCGGTGAGCATGATGACGGGGACATCGGTGATATCCCGGATACGGCTGCAGGTCTGCCAGCCGTCCATCTCGGGCATGACCACGTCCAGCAGTACTATATCCGGGCGGTTGGCAAATAAAAGGCGCAGCCCCTCGCCACCGCTGGCGGCGGTGAGCACCTTGAACCCTGCCGGGGTAAGCCCCTGCTCCACCAGCCTGATAAAGGCGGGGTCATCATCGATTATCAGGATTTTTTTGGCCGTTGCCGTATCTGACATATATGCCAATTGTACCATAAATGGCACAAAAATGCCACAAGTATGCCTTATGGCATCAAAATACAGTAATCCGAAATAAAAAAGGGAGGTAGTGCCTCTACCACTCTTCGCGAGGAAGGGTGGCTATATCAGCCTCATAGTTGAACCAGTAGCCGAAAACCGTATCCTGCGGGGCGTCCTGGAGAATAAGCTCCCTCACCTGCTGATACCACCCCTCGTATTCGGGGATTTGTTCCTCATCGTCATCAAAGACCAGTACCATATCATTGGGGCATCGGATGACACTTTTAATCATTACAATCATGGTCGCTCCTCATTAATAATTTCATTTCACAGGTTAATCTTAGAATTTGGGGATTAATTGCCCATAAAATTAGGGTTTAAGTTTCGTTAAAAGGAGCGTTAAGCATGAAATAGGGAAAAATGTCAGGTAGCGAATAAGCTATGATTGGGCCAGTTTGCTGACTACGGGGAACTTAAAGAGTAAATCGGGGGTGTGGGGGGCCTGTTTTAAGGCGCCGGTCAGGTCACGGCTGGCTTAAACCTCTTTAAGCGCAGCGAGTTAAATACCACGGTAATAGAGCTGGCGGCCATGGCGGCCGCCGCCAGGATCGGGTTGAGGAAACCATACTCGCCCAGTATAAAGTTAAGCCCCGAAGGAACACCGCTATTGCCGAAGGCGAGGTATAAAACTCCGGCGGCTACCGGTATGAGGGCGGTATTGTAGGCGAAGGCCCAGAAGAGGTTCTGCTTAATGGTGCGCATGGTGCTCTTGCTTAAAGATATGGCGGTGGCAATCCCCTCCAGGTCACCGCTAATCAGGGTAATGTCACCCGTTTCCATAGCCACGTCGGTGCCGGTGCCGATAGCTATGCCCACGTCCGCCTGAGCCAGGGCCGGGGCATCGTTAATGCCATCGCCGACCATAGCTACTACCTTGCCCTTTTTCTGCAGCTTTTTGACCTCCCGGGACTTGTTTTCGGGGAGCACCTCGGCCAGCACCCGGTCAATGCCCACCTCATGAGCAATCGCCTCGGCGGTGCGCCGGTTGTCCCCGGTAATCATCACCGTCTCAATACCCATCCGATGGAGTTCTTGTAGTGCCTCTTTAGCCCGGGGCTTGAGGGTATCGGCCAGGGCGATGATGCCCATTACCCGGCTGTCCGCGCCCAGAAACATTACCGTCTTACCCTTTTCCCTGAGGCGCTCAGCTTCTATTCCCAGTCCGTTCATGGAGAGGCCCGTGTCCTCAATCAATTTAAGGTTGCCTAAAAGCAGCTTTTTGCCGGCTACTGACGCCCTGACTCCCTTTCCCGGGATAGCGTTAAAGTCCGAGGCGGGCAGCAGCTTCAGCTTTTTATCGGCGGCGGCCTTGACTATAGCCTCGCCCAGCGGGTGCTCCGAGCCGTGCTCCGCCGAGGCTGCCAGCTGTAGGACTTCTTCCTGAGAAGAAGAGGGGATAGCTAAAATATCGGTTACTTTGGGTTCGCCCCGGGTCAGGGTGCCGGTTTTATCCAGCAGCACCGTGTCTATCTGGTGAGACCGCTCCAGCGCCCCGGCACTCTTGATGAGTATGCCGTGCTCGGCGCCCCGGCCGGTGCCGACCATGATAGCCGTCGGCGTGGCCAGCCCCAGCGCGCAGGGGCAGGCGATGATGAGCACGGCGACAAAGTTAAGCAAGGCATAGGTCAGGGCGGGGGTTGGCCCCACCAAATACCAGATTATAAAAGTGATGATGGCGATACCGATGACTATGGGCACGAAATAGCCGGCGATAACATCGGCCAGCCGCTGGACAGGCGCCTTGCTTCCCTGTGCCTCTTCCACCAGCCGGATAATCCGGGCCAGGGTGGTATCCTTGCCTACCTTGGTCGCCTCAAAGCGGAAGCTGCCGGTCTTGTTGATGGTGGCGCCGATAACCCCGTCGCCGACCGTTTTTTCCACCGGCAGGCTCTCGCCGGTAATCATAGATTCGTCAATACTGGAATAGCCCTGACGGATAATGCCGTCCACGGGCACGCGCTCGCCCGGCCGCACCAGGATGAGGTCGCCAAGCTGGACATCTTCAATGGGGATTTCTATCTCTTTGCCGTCACGGATAATCAGGGCGGTCTTCGGCTGCAGGCCGATGAGATTCTTTATCGCCGCCGAGGTCTGGCCTTTGGCCCTGGCCTCCAGGAAACGGCCGAGCAGAATAAGGGTAACAATCATGGCCGAGGTATCGAAGTAGAGGTGAGCCTCTTGCCCGCTGGCGGCGAAAAGCCCGGGGGAAATGACGGCTACCACGCTGTAGAAATAGGCGGCCGAGGTGCCGACGGCAATCAGGGTGTTCATGTCGGCGGTTCGGTGCCGGAGCGCCCCCCATGCCCCCCGGTAGAACCGCCAGCCCGCCCAGAACTGAACCGGCGTCGCCAGCGCCCAGAGCAGGTAGGGCTTGCCCGCAAAAGAAGGCGTCCACATCAGGGCCATGATGGCGGCGGCCAGAACGGCGGCTACGATAAAGCGGTTTCTGATATTATTTATTTCTCGCCGGGAGGCGGTGGTGACGTCTTCCAGCGTTTCCGCTTCCGCGCCCAGCTCGTAGCCGGCCTCTTTTACCGCCCGCCGCAGGTCGGCTACCTCGGTTCCTTCAATATATTCTACGGTGGCTTTTTCCGAAGCCAGGTTGACATTAACCGATATTACCCCGGGCACGCCCGATAGCGCCTGCTCAACGCGGCTGACGCAGGAGGCACAGGTCATGCCGCTTACCGGGAAGATAGACTTTCTGGTTGCCGCCTCGTAGCCCAGCCGGGAGATTGCGTTTTTGACTTTGGAGAGGGTTACCCGGGCGGGGTCGTATTCTATTGAAGCCTTCTCGGAGGCAAAATTGACCTTGGCCCGCTCTACGCCCGGCATCCGGGACAGGCCCTTCTGGATGGTGGCGGCACAGGTGGCGCAGGTCATCCCGGTTATGGGGATATGCGCCTTCTTGGCTTTGCTGGCGCTTGGTTTACTGGCCATTTATTTAGTCCCGCAGGGCTTCAATTATGGCTTTATTGAACCTGGGCAGGTCGGCGGGCTTGCGCGAGGTGATGAGATTGCCATTGCGGACGACAGCTTCATCGACCCATTCGGCGCCGGCATCTTTGAGTTCGGCGGCTACCGAGGGCCAGGAGGTGAGACGGCGTCCCTTGACTATGCCGGCGGCGATGAGTAGCTGCGGGCCGTGGCAGACAGCCGCTATTATCTTGCCCAGCTCATCCGCCTTTTTAACCAGGTCGACCATAGACTTATATTTACGCATCCTGGCCGGGGCACGGCCGCCGGGTATGATGATGGCGTCAAGGTCCTCCGCTTTAACTTTATCGGCGGTGGTATCGACTCTTATAGCCACGCTGCCCCTTTTACCCTGGTAGATTGCTTTGGAGCCGCTGCCTATAATCAGCACCTTGGCACCGGCGTTTTTCATGCCCCACATCGGCACGATAAGCTCGGAGTCCTCAAAGTCCTCCTCGACCAGGAGGGCAATCCGCTTTCCGTCAAGCATACTTTGACTTTCCTTCGTCGGAAATTCCAGACCCTCGCCGGTGTTCCCTGGCCTGGCCGGACTGCTTAAGCTCTATTTCAACCACACCTACCAGGTCGCGCATGTAACCGCACTGGATGCAGTACTCGTACCAGCCGTAGTGGTCTCTATCAACCCCGACGTCACCCGTTTTGCATCGGGGACAACTCTTCGGTCTCAGCATTTTGGGGCTACCCCCTTCGTTCATTATGACTGTCCTCTTAATCACGCACGTAGTCGACTATAATCACTGTATCTAGAATGATAGTGCGCGGGCGATAACGAAGTCATAAAATAAGGGGGGAAAAAGTTACAAAATTATGACATTGGGGGCAGTTCAGGTGGCGGGGTGGTCTATGATGTAGCCGGTCTTGGGGACGGTGCGAATCAGCGGGGGGCTGTTGGGGCCGCTCTCCAGCTTGCTCCTGAGGCGGCTTATCCAGGTCCTGAGGATTTGGACGTCGTCACGGTATTCCGGCCCCCATACCCGGGTGAGCAGTTCCTCGTAGAGCATGAGGCGGCCGGCATTGTTGATAAGCTGGCTGAGTAGAAGCCATTCGGTGCGGGTGAGGTATTTCTCCTGGCCATTGACCAGCGCGTTGCGCTTCCTGAAGTCAACGGTTATATTGCCTAGTTCAAGGACTTCGGCGGTTTTACGCCTTTCTTCGGGTTCCAGGCGGCGCCTGATGGCTTCAATCCTGGCTACCAGTTCGTCGGGGTTGAAGGGTTTGGGCAGGTAGTCATCGGCTCCCAGCTGCAGCCCCTTAATCCGATCGGTATCAGCCCCTTTGGCGGTAAGGATGATAACCGGCACCGGGGAAAAGGTGCGCAGCTGTTTAAGCATCTCCAGGCCGTCCATCTTGGGCATAAGCAGGTCAAGCACCACCAGGTGGGGTTCTTGAGCTTGAGCCTGCTCCAGTCCCTCGATGCCGTTGCTGGCGGTCAGCACCTCATAGCCGGAGGCTTTTAGCTTGGTGCTGAGGAAATTCAGAATCCGTTTTTCATCGTCAACTACCAGTATGCGAAATCGCCTCACCGGCTTTATCTCCGCGCGGATTTGTCTCGGTGGTAATAATAGTCTTATGACGGTGGGATGTCAAAGCCGATTCCTGCCCGGATAGAACTGCTCACCTTGACGTTGGGATATTATCGGCGTATCATCACGCCGAGAGCGATTATGAACAAGTTCTTGGCATCGCTGGCGGCGCTTAGAAAGCCGAGCTGGTATCTGGCCATCTTAGCCGGCGCCATGGTTTTCGCCGCCCTGTATTTTTCCAGCTGGTACAGCTATCTGCTTTTCCATAATATTGCTGAAATATTCAGTATTCTGGTCGCCTTTGGTATTTTTATCATCGCCTGGAACGCGCGCCGCTTTCTGGATAACAGCTATTTTATCTTTATCGGTATCGCCTTCCTGTTTGTCGGTGCTTTAGACCTGGTGCATACCCTGGCTTACTCGGGGATGGGTGTTTTCCCCGAATACGGGACTAATCTGGCTACTCAGCTCTGGATTTGTGCCCGCTATATACAAAGCCTTTCTTTCCTCGTTGCGCCGCTGCTCATCGGGCGCAGGCTGCGCATCAATTTCCTGCTTCTTGGCTACGGCTTGGTTACGGCGCTTCTGCTGGTCTCCATTTTCTACTGGCAGAACTTTCCGGTCTGCTTTGTCGAAGGCGCTGGTCTGACTACGTTTAAAATAGTCAGCGAGTATGTAATTTCTCTGCTGCTGCTGGGGGCGATTTTTACCATGTGGCAGAAGCGCCGGCAGTTTGATACCAACGTGTTATGGTTTCTACTTGCCGCTATCATCGTGACCATTGCCTCTGAACTGGCCTTCACCCTCTATCAGAGCCCCTATGGCCTGCCCAACCTCATCGGGCATTTTTTGAAGATTGTCGCCTTCTATCTCATCTACAAGGCTATTATCGAGACCGGGCTGGTCAAGCCCTATAACCTTCTCTTTAGAAACCTCAAGCAGAGCGAGGAGCAATATCGTGACCTTTATGAGGAGGCTCCCAACGCCTACTTTTCGGTTGGTGTGGACGGCGTTATTAAGCAGGCCAACCGCAGTGCTGGGGAGCTGCTGGGCTACAGTGGGGATGAGCTGGTGGGGCGGCCGGTATCCGAACTGTATGCCGATACGCCCAATGGCAAGGCTAAGGCGCAGAAGATATTCCAGAAATTTCTGGCCGGCGAGGAAATCCGTGATGAAGAGCTGGAGATGCGCCGCGCCGACGGTGGTGAGGTATGGGTCAACCTGTCAGTGCGGCCGATACGTGACAAGGAAGGCAACGTGGTCGCCAGCCGCTCGGAGATAGTGGATATTACCGAGCACAGGAAGCTGGACCAGCTAAAGGACGATTTTATCGGCCTGGTATCCCACGAGCTGCGCAGTCCCCTGACGGTGATTATGGGGGCTATCAATACCGTCTTGAGCGAAGGGGCTAACCTGTCCGAGGAAGAAACCCACCAGTTGCTCAAGGATGCTGCTCTGGAGTCAGAGACGCTGTCCCACCTGCTGGGCAACCTCCTGGAATTGTCACGAGCTCAGGCGGAGCGCCTTATCCTTCATGCCGAAGCTATAGATGTTGAGAGAGTGGTTCAGGAAGCCGTTGAGGGAGTGAAGCGCCAGTCTTCGGCGCACCAGTTTGTGGTGAGCGCCCCCCAAAAACTGCCCCCGGTTTATGCCGACCCGCTGCGGCTGGAACGTATCCTCTATAATCTCCTGGAAAACGCCGTCAAGTATTCACCGCAGGGGGGGGAGATAAAAGTCACCGTCAAGCCGGATGAGGAGCAGCTGGTTATAGGGGTTAGCGACCGGGGGGTGGGCATATCCCCGGCTGACCAGGCCAGGCTGTTTGCCCCCTTCCAGCGTCTAGAGGAGTCCCGGCCTGGTGGCACCAGGGGGGTGGGGCTGGGGTTACTGGTATGTCAGCGGCTGGTGGAAGCGCACGGCGGCCGGATATGGGTTGAGTCTAAGCCCGGCCGTGGTTCCACATTCTTCTTTACCCTGCCCCTGAACCGGCAACAGCAGCCGGCTTAAAGCTGGGTCAATACTTTAGGCGGTCAGCAATGTCATAATTTTGTAACTTTTTCCCCCCTTATTTTATGACTTCGTTATCGCCCGCGCACTATCATTGTGGTTGAGTACCTCCAGGGTCCGGGAAGCCGGCGCTTAGGGCTTAATCTAAAACTAAGAGGAGGATCAAAGAAATGGGTTACACGGCTAAGGACTACAGTAAACTTATCGGGATGGAGGGTTTTAGCGAGACCCTGCTCAAAAATCACTTTACTCTCTACCAGGGCTATGTGAACAACACCAACAAGCTGTGGGATTTGCTGACGGCTATGCTCAAAGAAGGCAGGGCGGGCACCCCGGAGTACGCCGAGCTTAAACGCCGCTTTGGCTTTGAGTTTAACGGTATGCGCCTCCACGAATACTACTTTGAGAACCTGGGAGGTAAAAAGCCCATGGATAAAACGGCGGCCCTGGCTAAAAAGGTGGCCGGCGCCTACGGCAGCTATGATGCCTGGGAGTATGATTTTAAGGCTACCGGGGCTATGCGCGGCATCGGTTGGGCAGTGCTGTATCAGGATAATGTGAGCGGCTGGTTGTTTAACCAGTGGATTAATGAGCATGAGGTTGGCCATCCCGCGGGATGTGCGCCCATCCTGGTGATGGATGTCTTTGAGCATGCCTTCATCACCGATTACGGGCTGAAGCGGGCCGACTACATCAACGCTTTTTTTAAGAATATTAACTGGGAGGTGGTGGCTGGTAGGGTGAAAGAGGTGGAGCTATGAAAATAGGCGAAATTATAAAAGAGCGTGGGAGCAGCCTCTCTTTTGAGTTCTTCCCCCCCAAGGACGGGGCCGGCGAGGCCCGGTTGTTCCAGGCTATAGCAAAACTGGAAGCTCTGGCGCCGACTTTTGTTTCGGTAACCTACGGGGCCGGTGGCGGCACCATGAAAAATACCAGTAACGTGATTGGGCGTATCAAGCGGGAGGCCTCGCTTACTGCTATGCCCCACCTCACCTGCGTCGACCAGAGCAAAGGCGAGCTCAGAAAGATTCTGGAGGACTATAAAGGACGGGGCATTGATAATGTTTTGGCCCTGAGGGGTGACCCACCCAAGGGCACCGAGGCATTCGTTGCTCCCAAAGACGGCTTCTGTTATGCCATAGATATGGTAACGCTGGCTGTCGATGTGGGAGGCTTTTCCATCGGGGTGGCGGTATACCCGGAGGGTCATGCCGAGTCACCGAGCCTGGAAATGGATATGTACTACACCAAGCAGAAAATCGATGCCGGGGCCGATTTCGCCATTACCCAGATGTTCTTTGATAACCGCTATTTCTACCAGTTTCTGGAGCGGGCGGAGAAGGCTGGTATAGCTATCCCCATCATTCCGGGGATAATGCCCATTAGTGATATTGACCGAATCAGGCGGTTCAGCCAGATGTGTGGCGCCACCCTGCCGGACTACATTGTGCAGAGACTTGAAAAGGCGGGGGCCGGTGAGGCTGGTAAGGTTGGTATAGAGGTGGCTACCGAGCAGTGCGCCGACCTGCTGGAGCACGGCGTCCGTTACTTCCATTTCTACGCTCTTAATCAGTCTGACGCGGTCAGCCAGATAGTGAGTAATCTGGGCCTGGAGCGTCTGGGCCTTGCCCCGCTGGCGAAAGCACGTTAGCCACAGATAAAGCCGGATGGCCGCCCCCAGTATTCTCCCTGATGGTAGCGGTGTAGTATCAGTATGCCTTTATTAATGGTAAAATATGGGAAGGCATCATGAAAAGGGCGATACTGCTGATAATTATCGGGCTGTGCCTCCAGATTGTCTTGTGTCTTCCGGCACAATCAGCGCCGGAAGGGCCGGTTAAGGTTAAAGAGTTGAACTTTGTTTTTCTGCATGGTGCCGGCGGCAATGCCTGTAGTATGCAGCTTCTGTCTGATTCCATTACGGAGCAGATACCGGCCTATATCACCGAGTACGAGCTGGCTAACCCTGACACCGAGGTTCGGGTTAACGCCCTGCTCCGGTGTTATCCCGATGATGTGGATATTGAGACCTGGGCCGATAATATCGTCGAAAGCGTTGACAACTATCTGCCCGATAAGCAGAATCTGGTTTTTATCGGGCACAGCATGGGGGGTAAGGCCGCCCTTTACGCCGTAGCCAACGATGTGGGCGGTTTAGCCGACAGGACGGCCATGGTGGTCACTATCAACAGCCCCATAAGGAGTCTGCAGCAGTACTACTTTACCGGCGGCGCTTCGCTGTTGGATTATTACCAAGCCCTGGGGCTGATTTCCGACAGCGGCGTTTCTGATTCCATAATCTACTATGATAGCGCTGAGGATGGGAGATGGGTGGCGGCGGTCAAACACTGGCTGGCTTTCGTATCGGGTGAAGCGGCGCCGCTTAGCCGGCAGTTTAATGTCGGCGGCGTCGACGCCATGCCCAGAAACATGGATGACAATATTATACCAATCTCAGCCCAGTATACGGATAGGGCTGACGTGGTTTACTACGGAGAGCACAGTCATAACGATTTTGCTAATTTTGATGAAGTGGCCGGGTCTATGGCGGAGCAAATCCTGCGCTACATCTTTGGCGGAGAGATAGAGTGCTCCGTCCTGGTCAAAGGTGGCGCTCTGGAGCATGCCGCCGGCTGGCTGCCGGGAACGGACTACTGGGAGGATGTGGTTGGCGAAGTACTGGTCAGCAGTGGCAGTCTGCGGCACACCAATGAGTCCTTTTTCCGCTGGCAGGATTGGGAGGACGTGGTTGGGGAGAGCCCCCTAGGGAGTACGCGCAGCAGCTACCGGGTTGCCTTGAAAAGTCATTTCCCCTTTGTTAACAGTATTGAGGAGGCGCGCTGGTTTGTCCCTGATGATATTAATGATTGCCAGCTTTACCTGAAAACCAGGGCCGCCCCCAGGTGTTCGGTGCAGGTGGACTGGAGTATATACCGCCGCGGGCTGTTACCGGAGGGTGTCGTGCGTGACCACTATGAGGTTGAAATAGTCACCGGTACTCCCCTCACCACCGTCAGACATGTGTCATGGCTCGGTGGTGCCCCCGACGACCTGAGGTTACAGATAAACTCGGAGGCAGAAAGCCCCTTCCGCTGGTTTAAAGCGGAGTGGCGGGTTTATTTTAAAGAGAGCCGTTACCGGAAGGTCATTGACGAAATGACGGAACAGGCGTCTTTGACAGCTGCTCTGATGAGTCAGGAAGCTATTACTGCCGTAAAAAATTGCTGTGATTAGCCCCCGGTTACATTCCCAGCTCGACCCGGGTCTTTTTCAAACGGTTCAGGCTGTCCCGGGAGATAACGCCGATTACCCTGTCCTTTTCCAGCACCGGCATGCGCTTGATTCCCAGCTCGTCCATCAGCTCCAGCAGGCTGGCGGCTGATTGCTGGGCGCTGGCTGTCCTGAGCTGTCCGGCCGGGGTCATAACCTTGCCTATTTTGGTGCGGTTCCAGCGCCTTTTGGGTACGCGCTTTATATCGTGTATGGTTACTACTCCCTGCAGCTTATCCTCCTCGGCGACCACGAAGTAGCGCTGGCCGGTAACCAGGATGCAATTGCGGACCAGCTGGCCGATGGTTAACTGGGGGGTGGCAATAAACGGGCTTTCCCCACTAAGCATATCCCGGACGGCGATATGCTGCAGGGCTTCCCGCAGGGCTGTCTGACGGCGGCTCTGGACGGCGGCCAGGTATAGAACCCAGCCCACAAATATTAGAGCAAGGCCGTTGAACCATTGGCGTGATAGAACCAGCAGCAGAATGCCGCAGACGATGAGTAGGAAGCCCAAACCCTGTCCCGCCCAGCTGGCGATGTTGGTCGCCCGGTCATAATCACCGGTTAACTTCCACAGCAGGACGCGCAGGAGCCTGCCCCCATCCAGAGGAAAAACGGGGATGAAGTGGAATAGGGCTAGCAGGAAATACAGGTAAGCTGTCCATAGTATGATGCCGTCGATTATAACGTGGGTCGTGTTTACCAGTGCCGAGTGAGCGGCGTACAGTATGCCGGCTATCATCAGGTTGAGCAGAAGTCCGGCCGTAGCCATGAGCAGTTCGATAAGAGGCCGGGTGTCCCCTTTAGGTATTTGCGGTAGTCCGCCAATGGCAAACAGAGTGACCCTCTGCAGCGGGATGCCTTTATTGATAGCCAGGAAGTTGAGGATAATTTCGCGCAAGCCCACGGCGATGAAAAAGAGCAGGCTGGCGGCTATCCCCAGGATTATCCTCTGCCATAAGGGGTAGGCTTCGGGGAACTGGGTGACCACCATGGCTATTATCAGGATAAAGGCCACCGCCCAGGTGGGGTGTAACCGCAGGCGAACGCCCAGCATCCAGTTGATGATGGGGGTAAGCTTTAGGGGGGAGGCAATAGCTGCGGTAAGATATGACCGCAGGCGAGCGCCCATATGGGGCATTGTTTTTATTGGCTCTTTCCAGGAAAATGAAGCCACTAAAATTTACCTCCCCGCCTGTACTGGCATTTTGGGCGGACAGCCTGTTTTTGTCAAGCTACTCCAGTTCACGGGCTATCTGGCTTGAAAGCACCTGGGGAAGAGTGTAAGATGTTTTTAAAGCGCGGACGTTCCGTATGGGCGGTGTGCCCCTGTAGCTCAGTTGGATAGAGCAACGGTTTCCTAAACCGTGTGTCGTGCGTTCGAGTCGCACCAGGGGTACCAGTTAATTTTTGCTTAAGTTTATGATAATATAGGCTGTGTTTTAGGAGTGTAGCTCAGCTGGAAGAGCAGCGGTCTCCAAAACCGCAGGTCGCGGGTTCGAATCCTGCCACTCCTGCTTTATTTTTTGGTTAGGCTACTTCTCCCTTTAGCTTTATTATTTCCTGCTCGACGTGTTCCGGGTGGGGTTGAAAGGGTGTAGTATAGAGAAATATGGGGTATGACAATATATCGTTGTTTTGAATTGAGTGCAAAAAGTGGTCTCAGACTATTGACATTACCGCAGGAACGGTATATCCTTCAAAGCAAAAAGGGAGGTAGTTAAATGCAAGCCTATTGTATGAAGTGTCGGACAAAGAGGGAAATGAAGGACGCCAAGAGCATAACCATGAAGAATGGTAAGCCGGCGACTCAGGGTGTGTGCCCGGTATGCGGAACCAAGATGTTCAGAATCGGGAAGGCTTAAGACCAGTAGTACGAGTTGAATAATCGGGGGGGCTGGGTTTCCCGCTACGGGTGCCCAGCCTTTCTGCTTTATAGACTGTTTAACCCCTGGATAGCTCCAGGCGGCGTGAAGCGGTTATATTTTTTGAGTCTCCGGGGTGCCGGCCTTATTGTTGGCACGTGTTAGTGGCTGGGGCTTTTATCAAGGCTTGGCCGGGGTGGCCGAATATTTAATCTGTCTTGACGCTTTACGAGACCGGATGTTATGCTATTTTTGCCAGGCTTTAAGCCGAGGTGGTGGAATCGGTAGACACGCCATCTTGAGGGGGTGGTGAGCGTAAGCTCGTAGGAGTTCAAATCTCCTCCTCGGCACCATGTTAAAAACTGGTTCCCGCGAAAATCTTTAATTTTTACGGGTGTTTAAGCGGAAGTGGCTCAGCGGTAGAGCATCTCCTTGCCAAGGAGAGGGTCGCGAGTTCGAATCTCGTCTTCCGCTCCATAAGATATTAGAGGCGACGTGGCCAAGTGGTTAAGGCGGGGGTCTGCAAAACCCCTATTCACCGGTTCGAATCCGGTCGTCGCCTCCAAATCTCATTTTGACCGCCCGGTAATTCCCCCTACCTTTCTCCCAGTACTATTTACTACTTGAATTAGCCTATTTGGGTGATTACGTCCCTGTGTTGAGCGTGTTAGGATAGTAAAAATTCGCCAAATGGAGAAAAGTAGGACCCGGGGAAGTCTTTTTTAGCTAGTCATTTAATACTAAGTTTGACTTAAAGAATAGGGATGTGATGAACCAGAGCCTTTAATGTGGTCACCTGGGCTCTGGGGAGCAAGTGGTGAAACCGGCCCTAAATGGGGCCGGTTTTTCTTTTACTGTCCCCGGTAGTAAGGAGGGCGTCTTGCCGTGAGTAAACTAAATGGTTTTGGTGAAATTCTGGAGCTGGCGGTTAGCAAGGGGGCTACCGATTTGCACGTAAAGGTGCCCAGCCCGCCGGTGCTGCGTATAGATAGCGCGCTGGTTGCCCAGGAGGAATGGCCGCCGTTTACCGCCGATGATATAGAGGGGATATTTGAGGAAATCACTACCCAGGAGCAGCGAGAGGCTTTTAGTAGGGAACATGAGCTGGACTTTGCCTATAGCGTGTCCGGGCTGGCCCGGTTCCGGGTTAACGTACTGCGGCAGAGGGGCACCATGAGCCTTGCCTTCCGCCGGGTGCCGTCCAGCGTGCCTTCGGTTGATGAGTTAGGGCTGCCCCAGGTTTGTAAAACTCTTATTCTCAAGCCGAGAGGACTGGTCCTGGTCACCGGTCCCTCCGGCAGCGGCAAGTCAACCACCCTGGCGGCGATGATTGATCACCTTAATGAGAACGCGACCCGGAGTGTAATTACCATCGAAGACCCGATTGAATATCTATTCCACGACAAAAAATGTCTCATCCGGCAACGAGACATGGGGGATGACACCAAATCCTTCTCCGCCGCCTTAATCCACGCCCTCCGCCATGACCCGGATGTAATTGTTATCGGCGAGATGCGTGACCTTGAGACGATAAGTACCGCTATCACCGCTGCTGAGACCGGTCATCTGGTGCTGGCCACGCTGCACACCCTTGACGCCGCCCAGTCTATCGATCGTATAATTGATGTTTTCCCCCCTGTCCAGCAACGGCAGATGAGATTGCAGCTATCACAGGTGATAGAGGCCGTGCTTTCGCAGACCCTGTTGCCCTGTATCGGGGGAGGACGGGTAGCCGCCTTTGAGGTTCTGCTGGCCAATAGCGTCATCAGAAGGCTTATCCGGGAAGAGAAGATACATGAAATAGGGCCTAGCTTGGAGATGGGCAAACTGGAGGGGATGCATACCCTGGACCAGGCGCTGGCCGAGCTGGTCAAGAGCGGTATTGTTTCTAAAGAAGAGGCCATGATGAAAACCAGCAGTCAGGTAAAGCTGGCCAAGCTACTGCAGGCAGACCGGGATACCTTTACGCCCTTGGCAGTTGCCGAACCGGCGCTGAATGTTGCCCAGTAGAAGCTCTATTTAAGCGCCAGGAATATACCCCATCTTAGGCGCTGGAAGCCACGGCTGAGGCCATAGCTCAGCAGGAATGCCACGCCTCAAAATATCATCCGCTTGACGCTCACCCCGCCAGCATTTACAATAATTTCGGCGCCGGGGTGGCGGAATCGGCAGACGCAGCGGACTTAAAATCCGCCGGACCTAGTCCTTGTGGGTTCGAGTCCCACCCCCGGCACCAGTTAGAGAGTATGCTATGCCCTGGCTGATAGTAATCTTAGGTTACCTGCTCGGCTCCATCCCCACCGGCTATATCGCTGGACGGTTTTTTGGGAAGGTTGACATCCGGCAGGTGGGGGATGGCAATGTGGGCGCCCAGAACGCCTTCCGGCAGCTGGGGGCCGGGGTGGGGGTGGCGGTGGGAATTATCGATGCCGGCAAGGGGGCACTGGCTATTCTCATTGCTCAAGCAGCCAACCTGCCCCAGATAACCGTGCTGCTGGCCGGGGCGGCCGCCGTCATCGGGCATAACTGGCCGGTTTTTCTCCGCTTTCGGGGAGGGCGGGGGGAGGCGACTACTATCGGCGTGCTGCTGACTACCATTACTCAGCCAATGCTTATCCTGGCCATACCGGTGATAGCAACTCTGGTTATCTGGCGCAATGTGACTTTAGCCAGCGCGGTTCTGTTTGTGCCGCTGCCGCTGGTCTGCTGGTGGCTGGGGGTGCCCGGAGTGCTTGTCGCCTACGGTATTGCCCTGCCCTGCCTGGTGGGCTTTACCCATTTCCTTAGGACGAGGCAGGCTGTAACCCGCCGAATCTAGCTACCAGTTTAAGACCCATATCGATATATTCAAGATTGAGGCGAAGCTTACCCACGGTATGTAGGGCAGGAGAAGCGCTTAGGTCATTTTCTCTTTATGGCTGACTTTACCGCCTTTTCGATGTTTCTGGCGGTCAGGCCGTATCTCTCCAGGAGCTCGGCCGGTTTGCCTGATTTGGCGTAGCTGTCCTTAAGTGACACCATTTCCATGGGCACCGGCTGGTTTTGGACAACTACCCTGGCCACCATACTGCCCAGGCCGCCGTGCTCCAGGTGCTCTTCGGCGGTGACAATGGCGCCGGTCTCGGTTGCCTTGATTATAGCCGCCTGGTCAAGGGGCTTGAGAGTGGGCATATTGAGCACCCGGCAGTCTATGCCCTCACCTTGCAGGTTTTGCGCCGCTTCCAGGGCCTCTTTGACCATCAGGCCGATGGCGATGATGGTGACATCCTTGCCTTTCTTCAGGGTTACCGCCTTTCCCAGCTTGAAGCGGTAGTCTTCGTTGTATATCAGCTGAGATTTAGGTCGGCACAGCCTGATGTAGAACGGCCCGTGGGTGGTGACCGCCGCCTCTACCGCCTGGGCGGTTTCAATGGCATCGGCGGGAACGATAACGGTAAAGCCGGGCAGGGAGCAAATGAGGGCCAGGTCTTCAACAGACTGGTGCGAGCTGCCGTCCTCGCCGACGGTGATGCCGCCGTGGGTGGCCACGATTTTAACATTGAGCTGGGGCTGGGCGATAGACATGCGGATCTGGTCAAAG
This sequence comes from Deltaproteobacteria bacterium, assembly GCA_030603275.1. Classification (GTDB taxonomy): domain Bacteria; phylum Chloroflexota; class Dehalococcoidia; order Dehalococcoidales; family BS750m-G39; genus JABMRW01. The sequence continues at coordinate 44,885 of JAUVYB010000002.1, forward strand.
CAGCGCCCGGGGGCAAAGACGGCAAAGGTGCTGGCGAAGGGTATCTTGCCCGAGGCGGCCAGGCCGGCGGCAATGCTAATCATATTCTGCTCGGCGATGCCGCATTCAAAGAAGCGCTCTGGCAGCTCGCGGGCAAAAAAGTGCGTCATCGTCGAGCGGGACAGGTCGGCGTCCAGCACCACGATATCCTGGTTTTCCATGCCCAGTTCCAGCAGGGTTTTGCCGTAGGTTTCCCGCAGCGAGACTTCCGGTTTCAGTTTACTCCAGCTCCTTCAGGGCTAAATCCAGCTCAATAGCGTTGGGGGCTGCGCCGTGAAAATCAGGGTTGTTTTCCATAAAGCTGACCCCTTTGCCCTTTACGGTGTGGGCGATGATGACCGTCGGCTGGCCTTTAATTTGTTTTGCCTTCTTGAAGGCTTGAGTCAGCTGGGGGATACTGTGCCCGTCAACCTCAATTACCTGCCAGCCGAAGGCCTGCCACTTGGCCGGGAAGGGTTCGAGGTTCATGACATCGCGGTTCCAGCCGTCTATCTGCTGGCCGTTGTTATCTACTATAGCCACCAGGTTATCCGCCTTAAAGTGGGCCGAGGCCATGGCTGCCTCCCACACCTGTCCTTCGTCGCACTCCCCGTCGCCGAGTAAGGCATATATCCGGTAGTCCTGCTTGTTAAGCCGGCCGGCTAAAGCCACGCCGAGGGCAAAGGATAGTCCCTGTCCCAGGGCGCCGGCCGACATCTCCACGCCGGGGGTGATGGTGCAGTCGGTATGACCCTGGAGGAAGCTGTCCATCTGCCGCAGGGTGAGCAGCTCAGAAACCGGCAGGTAGCCGCATTCGGCCAGGGTGGCGTAGAGTAGGGGGGCGGCGTGGCCCTTGCTCAGGATAAAGCGGTCCCGGTCCGGCCACTGGGGGTCATGGGGCTTATGGCGCATCATTTTGAAATAAAGGGTGGTTACAATCTCCACCGCGGAGAGGGAGCCGCCGGGGTGGCCGCTGCCGGCCTTACCGGTCATGGCGACGATGTGGCGGCGGAGCTTTTTGGCGGCCGCCTTCAGTTCCGCCGGCGAGGCTGATAACGAAAAAACCTCGGCTTCTACGCTATCAGCCGAGGTTGAAGGCAAATTGCACTTTTTCGGTGACGACATTAGCACCCCCCTGCGTATCTATGATTATACTATAATCGGGGATAGCAGGTCTAGGTTGTAAATGGAGGTAGCTGTTAATCCCGCCACCTCATTTGCCTGGCAACCCACCCCCTGTACCCCCCTCACTCTCAACTTACCATAACGCTAAAAACAAATCCCCGTAGCTAGCCACGCCTGAATTGTTCCCCCCATTTTTTTAGTGCTGTTTTTATCGCCTCCCCTTCTCCCCCCACCTGATGGGGTAAAAGAGGGACATCACTCTAATGGGGGGTGGGGAAAGAAAGTTTTAGAAGCGCGGCTTATGAGGGTGGGAGAGTGGGAAATAAAAGTTCTGTTGGAAACTGGGAGGAGAGGGGAAGAAAGAGATTGGTTTGATTTTTATCTCTATCTCTGCTTTAATTAGCAGGTTAGAGGAGCCGATAGATGACTGATTTGAAGATAAAGGCCAGCACAAGAGATGTGCTGGGCAAAAAGACCCGGTTTATGCGCCGTGAGGGCACTACCCCCACCCACCTTTTCGGGCACGGCATTGATTCACTGTCCCTGCAGTGTGATACGGCTAAGCTGCAGCGGATTATAGCCCGGGCCGGCATGACCCGGCTTATCGCTCTTGAGGTTGAGGGGGATAAAGAACCCCGGAGCGTCTTCATCAAGGAAATCCAGAGAGAGCCCTGCAGCGGGGGACTGTTTCACGTTGACTTCTACCAGGTAAAAAGGACGGAGAAGATAAGGGTGGATGTGCCTATCATCCTGGTTGGGGAAGCCCCGGCCATGAAGGAAAAGGGGCGCACCCTGACTCACAGCCTCACCAGCCTGAGTGTCGAATCCCTGCCCGATAAGCTCCCGCCCCATATAGAGGTTGACCTGAGCTCGCTGGAGGAAGTAGAGCAGGCCATATTCGTTAGAGATATCACCCTGGGCCCAGACGTCACCGTTGTTACCGACCCCGACCAGATGGTGGTCAGGGTGAGCGAGGCGCGGGTGGTGGAAGAGGAAGTGGCGGCCGAAGCAGAGGTACCGGAAGAAGAGTTAGCTGAAGAGGCTAAGGCTGAAGCCGGGGCTGAAGGGGCCAAGGAAGCCGGGGAGAAACCGGAAGAGCCGGCTAAATAAGCCCCGCTTATCTTGAAGCTAATATAGAACTTCTGATATAATCGGGCTGTGATTATCGATTTCCATACCCACGTCTTCCCGCCTGAGATAAAGAAGAACCGCAATAAATATGTCGAGCGTGACCCCTGTTTCGCTATCCTCTACTCCGACCCAAAGGCTAAAATAGCCACCGCCGAAGAGCTCATCGCCGGTATGGATGAAGCCAGCGTTGATATCTCGGTTATCCTCAATATCGGCTGGACGACCCACGAGCTGTGCGTTGAAACTAACGACTATATCATAGATTCGGTATCTCGTTATCCCCGGCGGCTGGTGGGCTTTTGCGCCGTCCAGCCCCAGTCGCCCAAAGCCGCCGCCGCCGAAATTGAACGCTGTGCCGGAGTGGGGATAAGGGGGGTGGGCGAGATGAGGCCGGATTTACAGCTTTTTGACCTCGGGGACGGGATGGTGATGGAGCCTCTGGTTGAGGTGTTAAAGGAACACCGGCTGGCCCTGCTCCTCCACGCCTCGGAGCCGATAGGGCATGAATATCCGGGGAAGGGGGGTATCACCCCCGATATACTCTACCCGTTTATCACCAGCTTCCCCGATTTGACCATAGTCTGCGCCCACTGGGGAGGTGGTCTGCCCTTCTACGCCCTGATGCCTGAGGTTAAAAAGGCTATTGGCAACGTCTATTTTGACAGTGCCGCTTCGCCTTTTCTCTATACGCCTGAGGTTTACCAGCAGGTTATTAAGCTGGTGGGGGCGGATAAGGTTCTTTTCGGTAGCGACTATCCACTGTTGACACAAAGGCGCTTGCTTAATGAGATTGAGACGCTGGATTTAGCCGAGGAGACAAAAAACCTGGTGCTGGCGGGTAATGCCCTGAAGCTTCTCGGTATAGAAGGTAAATAGCTGTGGAGCAGGTGCGCTGTTTTATCGCCGTCGGCCTGCCTGATGAGGTAAAAGCCGGGCTTAAAGACCTTCAGGCTCAACTGAAGTCGGGGGGGCAGAGCTCAATAAAGTGGGTTGACCCCTACAGCATTCACCTGACCTTAAAGTTCCTGGGTGGTGTTGATGCGGCTAAAATTACCCCGATAACCACCGCCATGGAAGAGGCTGCCCAGGGGATAGCCCCCTTCTCCTTGAAGGTGGAGGGCCTGGGGGCTTTCCCCAACCTGAGGCGGGTTCAGGTGGTCTGGGTGGGGATGGGTGGGGAGGTTGATAAGCTGGCCCGTCTCCAGCAGCGGCTTGAATCCGGCCTGGCGGGGCTGGGCTTTACCCCGGAGAACCGGCGTTTTACCCCCCATTTGACCCTGGCCCGTGTGCGCGACCGGGTTGCATTAGATGAGCGGGAAAGACTGGGCGAGCTTATCGCCGGCACTAAATTTAAGCCAGTTCATAGTTTCCCGGTGGAGGCGGTCAGCCTGATGAGGAGCCAGCTGACCAGGGAGGGGGCTATCTATAGCCGAATCAGCGCCGCTGAGCTAAAATAAGTCCTTGTCAATGGCCGGAGTATGGTGTATACTGCTTAAGATTTAATCTAATTTTTGGTTGGGAGGAGGACCTCATGGAACAATCCAATTTCCCCAAGTGTCTGAAGTGTAAAACTGGAGACCTGGTGCCCTTATCTGACTTTGGCAGTCAGGGGGCGGCTATTCATTACAAGGCCTGGGTCTGCACCAATCCTGATTGCGGTTACAACCTGAAAATCAGGAACGGTGATGTTTATATTAACGAACCCATTATCAGCGGGACGATGCATAGCGCCCGCCCCCGCTAAAACTTTACCGCTTTACTTCTGAGCTCTAGGTTACGGAGCTGGATGTGCTTCCTCGATTTACCAAAATCAAGGGGATGGCATTAGACCTCTTTTTTCCACGCTGGTGTGTTGGCTGTGGGAGGGAAGGGGATTTTATCTGCCCCTCCTGCCTCAAGTCACTGTCCAGAGTTATGCCCCCGCTTTGCCCTAAGTGCGGCCTGCCGCAGTCCAGCGCTAATCTTTGCTCCAGTTGCCTCGGCTGGCAGGCGGAGATAGACGGTATTCGGGCGCCGTTCCGCTTTGACGGGGTGATGCGCCAGGCTATCCACGAGTTGAAATATAGAAACCTGAGAGCCCTGGCCGGGCTACTGGCTCAATTACTTAACGGCTATCTGCTCACTAACCCCATGCCCGGTGAGGTCCTGGTGCCGGTGCCGTTGCACCCCAGGCGGTTGCGGGAACGGGGCTACAACCAGTCCCGCCTGCTGGCTCAAGAACTGGGCAGGCTGGCCCGTTTACCTTTAGTTGACGATTGCCTGGTCCGAGAGCGTCATTCGCTGCCCCAGGCCAGGACCTCTACGGTGGGTGAGCGGCGGATCAATGTTGCCGATGCCTTTACCTGCCGCAGCCGGAGGCTGGATGACAAGCCGGTTCTGCTCATAGACGATGTCTCTACCTCCGGGGCTACCCTGGATGCCTGCGCCCGGGTGTTAAAGCAGGCCGGAGCCGCCTCGGTATGGGGGCTGGTGCTGGCCAGGGAGATATGAACGTGGAGCTAAAATACGCTATTTCTAATATTGGCGCGGGTTGGGTGGGGGTGTTGGGCTCGAATTCCGGGCTGCTTAGGCTTACTTTGCCTCAAGGTACGGCGCGGGAGGCGGAGTGGCGGCTGGGTGACGGGTTGGGGGAGGCAATGCGGTCTGACGATTTCTTCGGCAACTTAATTGAGCGCCTGAGGAGCTACTTTGCCGGTCAGCGGGTGACTTTTGCCGATGAGCTTGACCTCTCTGCGGCTACCGCCTTTCAGCGTGAGGTGTGGCGGCTCACCCGGCTTATCCCTTACGGTGAGACCAGGGGCTACGGCTGGGTGGCCGAGCAGCTGGGTAAAGCCGGGGCGGGGCGGGCGGTGGGGCAGGCTCTGGGCAGAAACCCTTTGCCCGTTATCGTTCCCTGCCACCGGGTGGTGGCTAAAGACGGTGGGTTAGGTGGTTACAGTGGAGGGGTGGCCGAAAAGGACTATCTGCTGCGGCTGGAGTCTCCGGCTAATCGGGGCGGCTACTTGACGTAGACGGTAAATACCTTCTGTTCCAGGATTTCTTCTTCCCCAAAAGGACGTTGGTAGACCAGGGTTATTTCGGTCTGTCCCGCCTTTACCGCCTTGAAGCGGAAATACTCAATCCCACCGGTACCGACTACACCCTCCTGGGCCGGTTCTTTGTATACCTTTTCCAAAAGCTCGAGCATGGTCTGGTCGTGGCTTTCCTGCCAGCTGTAGCCGGTGGTGGGGTTAGAACCGAGGGCGATAACAAACTGCTGGTTTACGCCGATAGTTACCGTCTGGCTAGGGTCGGTATAGGTCTTGGCCACCCCAATACACCCGGCCACCGTAAGGGCAGCCGCTACCAGCATCAAAATCAGGAGCCTTTTCACTGTTATCCCCTTATCTATCAATCACTATAATTATAACGGAAATGATGGCAAAAGGTTAGTTAGAGCTTTTAAATTGAGATGTGGCTAGGGAGTAATCCATCTGTTTTTCAAAGAGCCCTCTTATTTTCAGGCTCATGAAGCTGTCTTCGTATTTCTCGATCAGTCCCTGGTCAGCGAAGCTGAAATAGTGGCTGTTGCCTATTATGATGTGGTCCAGTACCTTAATCTGCAGAATGCTGCCCACGAATACCAGGTCCCTGGTTAGCTGTTTATCTTGCTTGCTGGGGGCGGGATCGCCGGCGGGGTGGTTGTGGGCAAAAATTAGGGCGGTGGCGCGGTGGTTGATGGCACTCTCTATAATATCGCGGGGGCGGATGGGAATACTGTCCAGCGTGCCTTCAAAGAGGTCGGCGATGTTCATAATCTGGTTGCGGTTATTCAGGTAGATAGCCTTGAATGTCTCATTCTTTAGGTCTCGCATTGAGTAGTTGAGGTAGTCAAAAACATCCTTGGATGATTTGTAGGAGGGCTGTTCCACAATCTTCTGCCGGAGAACCTCGGCCGGTAATTCATGCAGCAGCTTGATATAGAGCATGCAGGGGGGCGTAATCCCAACCTGCTCCAACTCCTGGCGGGACGCCGACAAGAAGCCTCTGAGGTTGTTGAAACTTTCTATGCACTCTTTGGCCTTTTTCTTGCCTTCCCGGTTGGGTAGAACCAGGCTTAGTAGTAATTCAATAGTCTCTTGCTCAGTCAGGCTGCCAAAGCCTGAACTGATAAACCTTTCCTGCAGTAATGTCATATTCCCTTGCCCCTTTGCTATGCCAAATGTCATTTCCTAGTCTCCTGCTACCGCCAGAATATGCAGACAAAGGTCACTTTATAATACAATTTTGCACTTTTGTCAACTAAAGTCCATTATTTGATACATGTATGTTATCTGTCAAGATGATTTATATTAACTTTACTTAACAATGTCCTAGTACATTAGTCCATGCGTACGAGGGGCAGTTCGACAAAGAATGTGGCCCCTTTGCCCGGTTTGCTTTTGGCGTATATCCTGCCGCCGTGCTCGCTTATAATGCCGTGACAGACGCTTAGGCCCAAACCGGTGCCGCCTTTTTCTCCCTTGGTGCTGAAAAAGGGGTCGAAGACCTTTTCCAGGTTTTCGGCGGGAATGCCCGGGCCGTTATCAGTAAATGTGGTCCTGATATACGCCTTCCTTTCCTCGGTCTTGATAGTGAGCTTTCCGCCACTGTTGGCATCGGTCATGGCCTGTTCGGCGTTTAGAATGATGTTTAAAAATACCTCCTGTATCTGGTAAAAATCGAGCATTACCTCGGGGAGTTTGGGAGCAAGGTCGGTTACGACTTCGATATTGCTGGTTGTTAGTTCGTAAGCTCTCAGTTCCAGGGCGCTTTCCAAAATTTCATTTATGTCTGAGTATTGCTTTTGGGTCTGGCGGCGGCGGGCGAAGGTGAGGAGGTTTTGGACCACCTTGGCGGCCCTTTCAGCTTCGGTATAGATTCTTTTTAAATCCTGGTTGGTTTCCTGGTCGGTGCTTTTTCTCAGCAGCCGCTGGGAGAATCCCAGTACCCCGGTAAGTGGATTATTTAGCTGGTGTGCAACCCCTGCGGCTAGCTCGCCGATAGAGGCAAGACGACTGGAGAGATAAAGCTCCCGTTGTAACTCCTGCTCCCTCTCCTCCGCCTGCTGGCGCTCAGTGATGTCGACCCAGTTTACCAGGAAGTGAATCAACTTTCCCTCATGCATTACCGGTGCCGAGTTTAGCACCACCCAGAAATGTTCCCCGTTCTTCTTCTGGAAAGTCCGCTCGCTTGTTCGGCTGCCAGTTAACAGGGCATTTTTAAAGGCGGCAGTCGTCTTCTTCCTCAGTTCTTCGGGCCACCATGGGTACGGAGCTTTCAAGCCAGTGATTTCGGCCAGGGTAAAGCCGGTTAGCTTTTCGAGGGCTGGATTTACATATTTTATTGAGGTATCCGGATTGATAACGAATATCGGGTTCGGTGAGCTTTCCAGCAGGCTGGAGCTGAATTCCTTGCTTTCCCTGAGTGCCTCCTCCGCCTGCTTGCGGTCGGTGATGTCCTTGTTTACCCCGACATATACCTTGAAATTTCCAGCGTTGTCGAAAGTGGGGATGCCGCTGATTTCAAATAGGACGGGAGTGCCATTTTTGTGGAGATGGGTGATTTCAAAGCCGAAGAAGGATTCCTTTTTAGCGTTTATTTCCTTGAAGCGTTTAAGCCACTTCTGCATTTCCGCTTTTTTTGTAAGGTCGAGCGTCCTTGTTTTGCCTATTACTTCGCTGGCCTCATATCCCAGGATATCCTTAATCCTGGGGCTGACGAAGGTGAATGTTCCTTTTTCGTTGGCTTCCCATATCATATCGCTGGTGGCTTCCACCATGTTTTTGTATTTCTTTTCGGACTGCCGAAGTGCTTCCTCTGCCTGCTTGCGCTCGGTGATATTCCGGGCAATCTCAAGACAGGAAGCAATGTTTCCCCCGGCGTCTCTAATGGGATTAGCCGTAGCTTCCCAGTAGGCAACCTCCCCCGAAGGTGCTAATAACTTCCTCTCTGAGGTGTGGGACTTGCCGTCCTTAAAGGCCTTTTTTACCGGGCACCCGTCGCACACCGTTTCTCTACCTGCGTAAACGCGATAGCATTTCTCCCCAAGGCGGGCACCATAAAGTCTCCTTGCCAGCTCATTCTGAAAGATAATGTTATAGTCTTTATCCAGTATATTGAGGCCGTCTTCCATGGCATCTATTAGTGATTGGAGCTTGTTCTTTTCGGTCTGCAGCGTCTCCTCAGCCTGTTTGCGCTCGGTGATATCCCGGGACACGCAGAATATGAGCTTCTGACCAGCGCACATGGCCCCGTTGGTGCTTATTTCAACGTCGTAGGTGGTACCATCTTTGCGTCGGTGTTGCGTCTCGAAGCGGTCACCAGCCTCATCTACAGTCCGTATCATTTCCAGCACTCGCTCACGTGGGTACAGGTATTCCCAATCCCACACGTGGAGCTGGGCGGTTTCCTCGGGGGTATATCCCAGCATCTCGGCAAACTGCTGGTTGGCCTCATATACCTTGCCGTTCTGGTCGAGGACAACGATGCCGTCCCGGGACTGGTCGATAAGGATACACCGCCGGGTGGCTTCATCGGCTAGCGCCTGCTCGGCCTTTTTGCGCTCGGTGATGTCCAGCGCCACCTCCAATACGCCCGTGACGCGGTCGTATTCATCTAGAATCGGATAGCCTCGTATAGACCACATCCTACCGTCGGGTGTGGTTATTTCCGCTTTCTGCGGTTTGCCAGTTTGGCGGGCTTTGGCCACCGGGCAGCCTACGCAGGGTGTGTCACGCTGGGGCCATATCTCATAGCAATACTGTCCCACCAGTTGCTCGGGAGGCAGGTTAACCGATTTGCCGGCGGCCTTGTTTGCCCATATCACCCTATGCTCCATATCCTGCAATACCACATGCTCTGATATGCTGTTGAGAATGGTCAGTTTGCCCTCTTCTGCCTTACCAAGCGGCTGCTCGGCCTGCTTATGGGTGGTGTCTAATTTTTCTAATTCGGCAACTCGCTGGCGCAACTCTGTCCCTTCACTGGTGAGTTTCTCTTCTATCTTCTTGTAAGTCTTCTTCATCCCTCACCTCCGCCGGGGTAAGCCGGTTATGACGGTCATTTGTTCTTTGGTTTGCATCGGGTGATACCATCCAAATCAGTAGCTGTTATGCCATCGGTGACCGACTCAAAGATTTTTCGTAGTACTTGCTGGCTCTCCTGCAGTGCCTCCTCCAGCCGCTTGTGCTCGGTGGCTAGTGTTTTTAGTTCAGCGACTCTTTGGCGCAACCCTGCCAGTTCACTGGTGGGTTGCTCTTCTGTCTGGTAAGTCTTACTCATGTCTCACCTCCGAGTGATATGGAGAAAATTATTGACGGCGGTAATAATGTCTGATTCACCGAAGGGTTTATTCATAACCCCGAAGGGACCCTGGGCTAAGGCCCGCGCCATCATGTCACTATCGGGATAGCCGGTTATGATGGCTACCGGCAACCTGGGCTTGACGGCTTTTATCTGGCGAAAGAGCTCGGCCCCATCCATACCCGGCATTTTCAGGTCAAGAAAGGCCAGGTCTAAATCCTGCTGGTTCACCACTTCTAGGGCAATTGCCGCAGTCCCGGCGGTTATTACATTGTGTCCTAACTCCTCCAGGGTCTTTTTGAATATTAACCGTATTACTTCCTCGTCATCGACGACGAGGATGCTCGCCTTTACTTTAGCCGCGTTTTTCTGTAGCCACTTATCAATTAATCTGATGTCGAACCGCCACTGTCGACCTACTTTAGTTGCCGGGATTCTGCCTTTTTCCAGCAGCCTGTAGATGGTCTTTTCGGTTACTCGCAGGTAATCAGCTACTTCCCCGACGGTCCTAAGCTTGGCCATTCTTTGTTCCTTTCTTTGACATCAGTAGTGGCTATGGTAAATTTGTACTTTTATTGGGCTATAATGACCATTAATGTACAGTATAGTCTATCATAGTCTATATTGATGTCAAGATGTATTATCTTAACTTTAGTTCCCAATGTACCAGGCCACATGGAGGGTATTACCGAGACTACTATTGGTGGGAGAAAAGTCAATTAAAGTCTAGTAAAGTCTAGTATTAATGCTAGCAGGTTTAAGCAGTCTGTCAAGGAAGTAAGTTCTAGTGAATATGGGGGCTGACTAATGGTTATTGGGTATAGTCAATCTTTACCAGTGGTAAACGTATGGGGGAAGGGTGATTTGGCTCTATAGCGGGTTCGTTTGGCCTCAGAGGTTCCTATTGTCCTAAGGTTTAAGAAGTCCAGTTCGTATTCCTCAATCAGTCCCTCGGCGGCAAAGCTGAAGTATTTGTTGCCGCCGATTATGATATGGTCCAGGAACTTAATCTGCATGATGTTACCGGCAAAGACCAGGCCTCTGGTTACTTCTTTATCATATCGGCTGGGCTCGGGGTCGCCGGAGGGGTGGTTGTGGACAAAAATCAGCGAACTGGCGCTTTGCCTGATGGCCTTTTCCATGACTTCGCGGGGGGAGAAGGAGCTGCTGTCTACCGTGCCTTCAAAGAGGTCGGCGGTGTCAATAATCTGGTTCTGGGTATTTAAATAGATAACCTTGATTAGCTCTTTCTTGAGGTCCCGCATGGAGTGATAGAGATAGTCAAAAATCTCTTTGGCCGATTTATATACCGGCTTATCCATAATTTGCTGTCTGAGAAACTCGGTGGCTACCTCCCGCACCAACTTGATGCCGAAGGCGCTGTGAGGGCCAATGCCTTCTACCTGCTGTAGCTCTTCGGGTGAGGCGGAAAGTGCCCCCCTCAGGGTCTTGAATTTCTTTAAGACCTCTTTGGCCGGCTGTTTGCAGTCTTTGCGGGGGGCGCCCAGGGTCAGGAGCAGTTCAATGATTTCATAGTCGTGGAATCCAGCAAGCCCCGACTTGAGGAACTTTTCCCTTAATCTTTTTCTATGTCCTGTTGCTGGGTCTTTCTTCGTCATCAGTCGGCTCCTCGGCTGGCGGTTGCAGACTGTCTAAAATCTCCTGGGCTTTCTGGCGGTAACCATAGGCCACCATTATCCGGCAGGGGAGACTGGAAACACCCATGAATGATATGACGTCCCGGGGGTTAATCATGGCCGGAATGCCGTTTTGAATAAGTATATCCTTCCATATCTCAGCGGTTAGCTGGTCGGGGGCGGTGGTTAGCAGCAGCCACTGCTCCTTTTTAGCCATTGGTCTCTACCTTTAGCCCTTCCTCCCCCACCAATTCTACCAGACGCTGGTGGAGTTCCGGACAGTAGCTGGTGTATATATTGGACAGCTTGAGGTTGATTATCTTTTCCCCGTTGATGACGCACAGGTTTACCTCGTCCTCGCCGGGGAAGCGCCGCAGGATGTCAACCAGTTTGTTAAGGTGGGCGGTGTCGCTGGCCTCGTCGCTGGTCTGGCTTAAGTGTATTACCAGCCGGTGCCTTTGGGGTGGTGGTGGTGGTGCTGCCGGTTCCTCGGGTGGGGACGGCTCCAGCTCATAGCGGCGCACATTGTCACAGCTTAGCTGTACCTGGTCATTCCTCATCCTTACCTTACCTTCGACCAACAGGATATTGCCTTCCTGCCAGAGGTCTCTGGTATCGGCGTAGACCTTGGGCCAGACCATTATATCTAATCTGCCGTCCAGGTCTTCCAGCACGGCGCTGGCAAAGGGACGCTGGTCTCTGGTGAAGGAGTTGTGTACTGAGGCTACCATTCCGGCTACAGGAATGGTCTGTCCTACCAGTTCAGCATCAATATGACCGCAGAGGAAGGCATTTCCCGCGGCTGCTTTGCCGGCAAAGGCGCTAAAGGGGTGTTCGGACAGGTATACCCCCATCAGCTCCCTCTCCCAGCCTAGCTTTTCCTTGGTGGTGATGTCAGCGGGGGGGAGGTCAAGGTTGGGGAGGGGGGCTGAAACCTCCTCACCCCACAGGTCAAACATAGTTGATTGGCCGGTCTCTTTTAGATGCTGTTCCCGCTGGGCTAAAGCCAGGATACGGCCGATATTTTGGAGCAGGGTGCCGCGGTCGCCCAGGCAGTCCAGGGCGCCGGCCTTAATCAGGCTTTCCATCGCCCGCCGGTTCATGCTCCGCAGGTCAACACGGCGGCAGAGGTCTTCAATAGACTTGAACTGGCCGCCTTTCTGGCGTTCGGCCACCAGCGGCTCTACCGCTCCCGCCCCCACGTTCTTAATCGCATCCAGCCCGAAGCGAATGGCGGGGGTATTATCCTCGCCGCCGGTCTCGATAGAAAAATTGACCTGGCTGCGGTTTACATCCGGTGGCAGCACCGTAATGCCCAGCCGGCGGCACTCGACGACGGCGGTGGCCACCTTCTCCAGCTGGTCGGTATGGGTAACCAGGAAGGCGGTGATATACTCCGCCGGGTAGTTTGCCTTGAGGTAGGCGGTCTGGTAGGCGATAAGGGCGTAGCTGAAGCTGTGCGCCTTGTTGAAGGCGTAGCCGGCGAAGGGTTCGATGAGGGCGAAGACCTCGTCGGTTACATCAGCGGAATAGCCCAGCTTTTTGGCGCCGCTAACGAAGTTACGCTTCTCCTTTTTCATCACCGCCGCAATCTTCTTGCCCATCGCCTTGCGGAAGATATCGGCCTGACCCAGGCTGTAGCCGGCGAAGGCCTGGACGATGAACAGCACCTGGTCCTGGTAGACAATTACCCCGTAGGTCTCCTCCAGGATGCTGGCCAGCGCCGGGTGGGGATAGCGGATGGGCTCCAGGCCGTGCTTGGCTTTGATAAAGGTGGGGATGTGCTCCATGGGGCCGGGGCGGTAGAGGGCTATCATGGCGGCGATATCGCTGAAGATGGTGGGCTTGAGCTCCTTGATATAGCGGCGCATGCCGGCCCCCTCCAGCTGGAAGACGCCCATCGTTTCCCCTGAAGATAGCAGGTCAAAGGTCCTGGCATCGTCCGTGGGGATTTTATGGAGGTCAATATCAACGCCGCGGCTCTGGCCGATAATCTCCCTGGCCTTGCCCAGGATGGTCAGGTTAGCCAGGCCGAGAAAGTCCATCTTGAGCAGCCCGATGCGGGCGATGTCCTCCATGGTGAACTGGGTCATCACCCCGCCTTCGCCGTTGCCTTTGCTTACCCTTTGCAGGGGGACATAGTTGGTGAGAGACTCTTTGGCGATGACGACACCGGCGGCGTGGGTGCTGGCGTGGCGGGCACCACCCTCCAGCTTACGGGCGGAATCAACCAGGTTGCGGATGATTTTATCATCTTCATAGATAGCACGCAGTTCGCTGTTTTCCTCCAGGGCTCGCTCCAGGGTTATGCCTGGCCGGAAAGGAACCAACTTGGCGACACGGTCGACATCACTGTAGGCCATACCAAGCGCCCGGCCGACATCCCTCAGGGCGGCCCTGGCGCCTAAGGTGCCGAAGGTGATAATCTGGGCGACATGGTCCTGGCCGTATTTCTGCGAGACATAGGCGATGACCTCATCGCGGCGGGCATCCTCAAAGTCCAGATCTATATCGGGCATCTCCTTGCGCTCAAAATTGAGGAAGCGCTCGAAGACCAGCTTATTCTCCAGGGGGTCGACCTCGGTGATGCCCAGACAGTGCAGGACGATGCTGGCGGCGGCGCTGCCCCTGACCCCGAACAGGATGCCGTGCTCTTTGGAATAGGTGATAATGTCCCAGACCACCAGGAAGTAGTTGGCAAACTGGGTCTGTTTTATTACCTCCAACTCGTAGTCCAGTCGCTGTTTTATTTCGGGGGTGGGCTGGGGGTAATACCTGGCCAGGTTTTGGTGGCAGAGGTCAGCCAGAAACTGGTCGGCGGTCTTATCTTGAGGTAAGTCTACCTCGGGTATGTGGAGGCGGCCGAACTCCAGCTTGAGGTTGCACATATCGGCGATGCGTTCGGTGTTTTCCAGTGCCTGGGGAATATCCTGGTATAGCTCGGCCATCTCCTGGGGGGTCTTGAGGTCATAGAAATCGCCGGCCATCTTTATTCTTTTTTCATCATAGATGGAGGAGTTGGTGCCGATGCACAGCAGCAGGTCGTGAGAGGCAGCGTCCTCGCGTTGGAGATAGTGAACGTCGTTGGTGGCTACCAGCGGTATATCCAGCTCAGCGCTCATGGGGATGAGAGCCTGGTTTACCTGTTCCAGTTCGGCGATGGGATGCCTCTGTATCTCCAGATAGAAATCGCCGAAGGTCTGCTTGTACCAAAGGGCAGTCTGCTTGGCCTCCTCCAGCCTTCCTTCGGTGATGAGGTGGGGAATCTCGCCACCAAGGCAGGCGCTTAAGGCAATAAGACCCTCGTGATGCTGTTCCAGAAGCTCTTTATCCACCCTGGGCCGGTAGTAGAAGCCTTCAAGATTTGCCTTGGTGGTGAGCTGAATCAGGTTGTGGTAGCCGGTCTGATTTTTAGCGAGGAGAACCAGGTGGCAGTGGTTTCTATCGCTGGCCTCGCGGCCGAAACGGCTGTTTGGAGCGACATAGACCTCGCAGCCGATAATGGGCTTTATTCCCGCCTCCCTGGCGGCCAGGTAGAACTGGATGGCGCCGTACATAGCGCCGTGGTCGGTTATGGCCATGCTTTCCATGCCCAGTTCCCTGGCCCTCTCTACCAGTTGCGGGATACGGCACATGCCGTCAAGCAGGCTGTATTCGGTATGAACGTGGAGATGGCTGAACATGGCTACCGCCTATTATAGCATAGGGTTTGTCTTGGGTGATATGCTTTTAAGCCATAATTTTTTCTTCCCCTCTACCACTTTTGGGGAGAATTTAAGAGGGTGAAACCCTTTTTGGGTGGGTATGGGAAGGAGAACCAAAGTTAAAAAGGGGGTGTTTAAGAGGGGCGAAGCCCCTCTTTCAAAAAAATCTTCCCCCTCTCCTTTGAAGGAGAGGGGGATTAAGGGGGTGAGGTTACCAAATGAAATTCGGGTTCCCTGAAAAATCCCCGATTTTTTAGGGTGAAAAGAGGGTGAGGTAGAATAACTGGCTCTAAAAGTGTAAAATCTTAAGGAAAATGAAAATTCTGGGCATTACCGCTAAATGGGTATTTATGCTCTGCCTGCCTTTGTTATTGTTTACCGCCAGCCTGAGTTGGGCGATAAACAGCACCTGGCTCTATAACTACGGCTCCCAGGAATACAATGTCAGCGAGGACTTGGCTGATGCAGGACTAGAACTAACTGATTCGGAGCTAGAGCAGGTATATGCCGGGCTAATCGGCTATTTTAACTCCGATGAGGAGTATATAAGCCTTACCGTGATAAAGGACGGCGAGCCGTTTGAGCTGTTTAACTACCGTGAGACTATCCACCTTAAGGATGTCAAGGGGTTAATCTGGCTGGATTACTGGGTCATGCTGGGGACACTGGCTTATGTTCTGGCCTATGCCGGCGTCTGCCTGTTCTGGGGCAGGCCGACCTACCGGCGGCGGCTGGCCCGGGGGGTGGTGGGGGGGAGCGGCATCACCTTAGGTCTGATGCTGGCTCTGGGGCTGGGCAGTCTCTTTGGCTTTAACTCGCTCTTCTGGCAGTTTCATGTTATCAGCTTTACCTCTAACGACTTCTGGCTGCTTGACCCGACCAGGGACTACCTGAAGATGCTGTTTGCCGACGGCTACTTCTATGATGTTGTCCTGTTTTGTACCCTGGGGGTGGCCGGAGCGGCAGTGATTCTGGGTGGGGCGAGTGGGGTATGGCTGTGGTTTAGCAAAAGGGGTAAGGCATTGTCCTAAGACGGGTTATACCTTACCCCTGAGTAGACTTAAACCTTAAAAATATTCCTATTTGTTACCGCCAGCATTTTGCTGGCCGTGCCCCTGCTGCGGTGACTCTGTATCAGGGGCTTCGTCAGCTGCCTGGTGCTTCGCTTCTAACCTTTCCTGAATCTGCAATCGTGTTTCTTCGCCCATATTGCCGAGTTGAAGATTGAGCTTATCCTGGAACTGCTCCATTTGCTGCTGTCCCTGGATTTTTCCCACGGCGTTCTGCAAGCCGAAACTCGAATTCACCATGGCATTGAGGAACCCCTCCTGGGCCTGTTCCGGCACCGTTTCCAGTAAACCGGCTAAAACTTGTTGCTGTCGGAGCTGGTTATCCTTCAATTTCTCAACCAATTCCTCGATGTCCCTGCCTTCTTCTTGAGCTCTTTCCATCCGCCAGAGGGCTCCTTGAAACTGCTCCTGGAACCTCTCACAGTGTCTCTCCGCCAGCTCGTATTGCCCGTTTTCACACAGGGCGTTGATGGCTAGAGCGTCCTCATTGGCGAACCTCAACGCCAGCTCCGCTTTCTCCTGGTTATTAAAGGTAAAGAAACTGCTAGCAGCTCTTCCCCAGGTCTTCATAAAATAGAAGGGGGAACCGGGTAGAGTACCGGGGTCAGTAACCTCGCCAATGGCAACGTCCTCTTCTTCCTGAGCCCAGACCGGAGTAGTGGCAAATGCCAGGCTGACCAGCAAAAGACTGGCCAGTAGAACTGATACTTTTTTACGCAATTTTGTCCTCCTTGTTAATTAATCTGATTTACTTATATAACGGAAAAAAGAGCAATTGGTTAGGCCTCAGATTTGATTTAGGCGGGAATTGGCTGCTTTTTACCAGGGAAAAGGCGGCGGCTAAAGCCTAACTGTATCTTTCTTCCTTCTAGGGATCGCCGCGGTTGTGGTAGCCGTGGGATTCCCAGAATCCGGGGCTATCCTGCTACTGTCAGGCCTTTTCCGAGACCAGTTTAGCGAAGCGGGCGAAGGAGCGGTCGTAGGTCTTTTCTACCTCGGGGGGGAAGACGCAGGCGGGAAGCTCGTCGAACTTGAGGTGGTAGGCGATGCAGTCGCAGCACTTGCCTTTCCGAGAGCAGGGCTGGTAGGTGCAGGGGCACTTGGCTTTATTGATTTCAATCTGGCATTCCATCGGCGACAAACTCCATATTTTATTAATTTGGGGAAACAATTCGAAGCTGGGTAGCTTCGGGGGGTTGTTTTTTCATTTATGTTAAGCTAGCTTTGTCCTTGTCGTTTGGCGTTACATTTAACGCCCTTCCCCCTTTTAAAAAGTTCTCTTTCTTCCCATACCCACCCGCCTAGAAGAGTTTTTTCCCCACCCCGTTTTATATCTTATCCCGCCCGCCGCCCTTTGCGGTAAAGAGGGGGCGTAGCCCCCTCTTAAACACCCCCGGCATGACGCCTGGGCTTCTCCTTATCCCCACTCCTTAAAAGGGTGTTGGTAAAGAGGTAAAACCTCTATTGGGTGGGAGGGTGGGAAGATAAACCTGAGTTAAGGGGGCAGATAAACGATTTTATAAATTATAGCCCCTTTCTCATTAGTTGGGAAAGTTGGGCGAGGAGTTCTAAAGCCCGGGCGGCGGCGTCCGGGGTGTCTAAAGAGGCCAGGGTGCAGCTGGGGGTGAGCAGGCTCTGGCGCAGGAGCTGCTTGAAGGGGACGCCGTTGCGGGTAAAGGGCGCCATGGCCTCTTCCAGGCGGTCCTTGAGGCTGGATGCCGTCTCTTTTCCCAGCGAGGGGCCGTCGTTGGGGACGATGCCCCAGGCGACGGCGCCGCCTCTATCGAGCAGGGCTTTTACCTCTTTGGGATAGAGGCTGAGCGACCGGGCGTAGTTGTAGGCGTCGAAGCTGATAATATCAACGCTGGTATTCAGCAGCACCGACCAGTCGGTGTTGCCGCAGCAGTGGACCCCTTTAAGACCCTCAATGCCCCGGAAGACCTCCTCCAGCAGGCTGACCACCTTCTCCGCCGACAGGGGCACCGAGACCGAGCCGAAGGAAGCCATGTAGGGCTCGTCGACGAAGATGATGGTGTCGGGCGATATTTTCTTCAGCTCTTTTTCCTGCCAGGCCGCCTTCAGGCGCAGAAATTTGGCCGCGGCGTCGCCCAGAATGTCGTCGTAGATAATAGCCCTGCCGTCACTATCGGCCACGGTCAGGCCCCAGGTCACCGGGCCGGTCACCTGCCCCTTGACCGCTATCGGCGAGAGGTTTTTCAACCCCAGAAAGGCGTGCAGGCCGGCGGCGTAGTCGGCGCTTACCGGATATTTATCAACATCGTTATCCAGGTAGGCGGCATAGAGCTTTTCCAGCGGCCCGTTAATATCTTTAGCGCGGTCGACATAGACCCTGTCACCGGTGACCGTTATGCCGGGGAAGCCCTGGCTGTACTGGGCGTACATATTCTCCTTGAAGGAGCGCTTGGGCAGCTGCGGCCAGCACGGTATCTCCTTGAGGTATTTTATAACCTGCGCGCAGGCCGCCGACGGGTCGGTCTGGGGCATGCTGCCGATAGCCGTCGGCAGGCAGTTGAACTCTATTCCGGTCACGGTTAAGACCTGTCTCCTTTTAGATATTTGCCGATGAGCGGCTCCAGCTTTTTCTTCTGCCCGTCCGGTATGGACTGGCGGGCGGTGGCGATGGCCGTTTTCATAGCCCGGGCGCATACACAGTCGCGCTCGGGGGGCAGCCAGGCGATGGACAGCTTGATGATTTTCTGGATGACATCGATGTTCTTGTTAAGGGTTTCTAGGATGACATCAACCGACAGCGGCTCGGCCTGGTCCTGCCAGCTATCGTAGTCGGTAACGCCGGCGATACCAGCGTAGCAGATTTCCGCCTCCCGCGCCAGCCTGGCCTCCGGGCTCAAGGTCATGCCGACGATATCGGCATCCCAGGAGCGGTAGAGCCTTGACTCGGCCCGCGTCGAGAAGGCGGGGCCCTCTATGACCACACAGGTGCCCTTCGGGTGCACCTCCGCCCCCAGCCTCTGCGCCGACTTGAACAGAATCTGGCTCAATACCGGGCAGAAGGGGTCGGCGAAGGGGATATGGGCGACAACGCCCTCGCCGAAGAAGGTGTTTACCCGGTTGCGGGTGCGGTCTATAAGCTGGTCCGGGATGACCAGGTCGCCCGGCTTGAGCTTGAACTTAAGCCCGCCCACGGCGTTGACCGAGATAAGCCACTCCACCCCCAGCGACTTCATGGCGTAGATGTTGGCCCGGTAGGGCACCTCGGAGGGGTTAAGGCGGTGCCCCTTGCCGTGGCGGGGCAGAAAGGCGATGCCGACATCATCCAGCGTGCCGGTAACTATGCTATCGCTGGGCCTGCCGAAGGGGGTATCTATTTCGACCTCCTTAACCCCTTTAAGCTCCTCCATATTGTATAACCCGCTGCCGCCGATAACACCTATTTTTGCTTTTGCGTTTGGCATTTTGGCGCCTCCTTTAGTTATTAAAAAATAGGTTTAAAGTGGCTTTCTCTAGCCTTTCTGTGTATTGAGCTGGCTTTGAGGAGATTTCCAACTTTTGGTTTAGCTTTGGTAAATACTAATAGTTCGACTTTATGGTTTAGATTCTTGACCCTCTGGATAGCCGGGACTAAATCGTTATCGGCGGTTATTAAGATAGCAGTATTGTATTTATTTTTAGCTGCGAAAAAGACCATGTCAGATGCGAGCAAGACATCCACCATCTTTTCTTCCCAGATTCCATCCCTGTCCACCATATATCCCTTCTTAACTTGGACTACTGGTTGCTTCTCGACAGCTTCGATATAACGCCTTGCTTTGCTATATCCACCTTCACCGAGTTGCTGTCTGTTTGGCGTTGGTATGTAATAGAAAACACCAGATAATTTCCTGCCCCCTGCTAATCTCTGGGCTAGGTATAAAACATCAAAGTCCTCGACCCACTTACATTCCTCTAATCTGCAACGAGCATTCATACCATCAATAAAGACTATGACTTTGTTAACTGGGCGTTTTTGTCTTATTGACATCGACATCTTGACAACTATCCTATGTGTGATATAATAAACAGGTAAGCCGCCTCGCTGTCGCTTTCAAGCCACGGCGAGATAACGGGAGAGATTTCTCTCCCGTTTTTTATTTTGCCGATTTCAACGTTTGGCATTTTAGTGCCTCCTTACCATATATCATGGTTAAGTTCATTATTGAAACTCTTTGGAATAAATTTATTAAATTAAATATCAATGAATTTCCTCATATTGGGTTGGCCTGATGCTGAATAAGCGTAGCTTAATACTACAATTTGAAACATATTGAATAGGGTCTCATCATCAGTAGGGGCACCAGCTTCCAGAAGAAACTTACGGGCATCGGAAACAATTTCGGAGAAAATTACGGAAGTGTCTGTTTTCCAAAATTCTCTATCATATGCCCGCTGATTCCATCTATCGATGAATCCTTCTGCTAAGTTGCGAGCCGAAGGCGGCAACATTTCTACAGTCCCGACGCATGAATTCAGTAAATTGCCTGGTGTTTTCTGTTTTTTAAAATGAGCACGAATAAGACGGTTGAAGGGCTTACCCTTAAACCCCTTTTTTAACTTTTCTATGTTAACGTCTTCCATTTGCTTTAGCCTTGCTTTTGTATTTCTGAGTTTGATTTGTTCGTAAAAATATTCTTTATCCCCTCCTCAAAAGGCTGCCTTATTATACCACCCTCGGTAATGATAGCGGTGATATAAGGGTGGGGGGTAACGTCAAAGGCAGGGTTCAGTGCCTCAATGCCCTCCGGGGCAATAGAAACCCCCTGAATATGAGTAACTTCATCAGGGCTTCTAAGCTCAATGGGAATCTCAGCCCCCGAAGCCAGCGCGGGGTCAACGGTGGTGAGGGGGGCGGCAACGTAAAAGGGGATATTGTTCTCTTTAGCCAGCACCGCCAGAGTATAGGTGCCTATCTTATTGGCGGTATCGCCGTTTAAAGCAATGCGGTCGGCGCCGACGATGACGCAGTCAATTTCCCCTTTACTCATAAAGTACCCCGCCATGGAGTCGGTGATGAGGGTGAAGGGGATGCCAGCTTCTTTGAGCTCCCAAGCGGTGAGGCGCGCACCCTGGAGGAGGGGGCGGGTTTCGGTAGCTAAAACTTTAAGCTTTTTGCCCTGCTCGTGGGCCTGAATTATTACCCCTAAAGCGGTGCCGTAGCCGGCGGTGGCTAAAGGGCCGGTGTTGCAGTGGGTTAAAACAGTAAAGCCGTCCTTGATAAGCTCAGAGCCCAGTTTGCTGAGCTTTAAAGTGGCCGCCGCCTCTTCACTATGGATGGCTATAGCTTTGGTCACCAGCGCTTTCTTAACCTGCTCGACGTCTTTAACAGCTTCGGCGGTTTGCTGCATTCTCTCTAAAGCCCGGGGGAGATTGCGGGCGGTGGGTCTGGTGGCGGCAATAGTCTGGATAATGTTCCGGAGGTCTTTCAGGAATTCGGCTTTTGAGGTTGTTTTAATCTTTAAAGCGCCCAGAGCCACGGCATAGGCGCCGGCTACCCCTATAGCCGGAGCGCCCCTTATTTTCAGGGCTTTGATGGCCGAGGCTATGTCCTGGTGGCGGTTGAGCTCCAGGTAGGCCTCTTTACCGGGGAGCTGGGTCTGGTCCAGGATTCTTACCCTATCGTCCAGCCATTCTATAGCTTTCATGGCGTCTAGCTGCGCATGCTCCTTCGGAATAGTACGACGCCGATGGCGAAAATGGCCACCGCCCAGCCGGCCAGGAAGAGAAAGTCGGCACCTACCGCCTCCAGCCCCACCCCCCGGATGAGAATGCCCCGCGAGGCGTCAATGGCATGGGCGTAGGGGAAGGCATAGGCGACGGTCCGGATATAGGACGGCATCATCTCTATGGAGAACCAGCAGCCGGAGAGCATCGCCAGGGGCATGGCAAAAAGCCAGGCCAGGGGCTCGGCCTGATTTTCCGACCTGGAGAGCGAGGCAATGACCATACCGATGCCGATGCTGCACAGGCCGGTGAGGAAGAAGACGAGAAAGGCCAGCCCGAGGTTGCCGATGATATCCATGCCCATAGCCCAGGCACCGAAAATGAAGATTATTATCTGGGCGATGGTGATGGCCACATTGGACAGGGAGTAGCCCAGGATGAAGTCCAGCGGGTGGGTGGGGGTGGTCAGCAGGCGGGAGAGCATGCCCTTTTCCTTATCGCGCACTATTGTCCGCGCCGAGGTCGGTATTAATATCAGCAGGCCGAAGATTATTATTCCCGGGCCGATGAAGTCAATATAGTCAATCTGATTCTCGACGTGGATGGGCTTGGCGTCAACGGTCACCGGCATCTCTACCCGGGCGAAGGCCAGGGTGACATCATTGATGATGGTGATGAGCTGCTCCGATATCATCACGTCGCTTTCGTCGTAGGTCATCTGGAGTAAAATATCGGCTTTAGTGCCCTGCCAGTTGCTGCTTACCTGCTGGCCGAAGCCCGGCGGAATGACAATGTAGGCCTTGAGCTCGCCGAACTTGAGGTCTTTGAGGGCGGTACCGGTATCGTCGTAGGTGGCGATTTCAAGCACCGGCACCATGGGCAGGGCCTGGTCGACGAAGGCCTGCGACATCATGGTGTTGTCCTCGTCGATGACGCCGACGGTGAATTCAGGCAGCGTGTCACCGCTGAAGATGGCCCCGAAAAGCAGCATGAACACCAGCGGGAAGCCCAGCAGGAAGCCGAGCGCCAGCGGGTCCCGGTAGATTTCCTTGAGATTTCGGCTGGCTAAAGCCAGTAGCCTCATTCTCTCAGCTCCTTTCCGGTTATCTGCAGGAAGACATCTTCCAGCGTCGGCTCCTTCATGTAGGCGGAACGTACCGCCACCCCGGCTTGGTGGAGGAGGCCAACGATTTCCTGGAAGCCGAGCTGCTTATCGCTGATGACCAGGGTGTCCCCGGTTACCTCTGCTTCGGCGTATTTAGTTCGTACCTTCTCTATAGCCGCTTCGGTAATGTCCTGCGCCTGGATGACCATGGTCTGCTTCTCCAGCAGGTTGTTTTTAAGCTCGTGGCTGGTGCCCAGGGCGACAATCTTGCCCTCGTCCATAATGCCGATGCGGTCGGCCAGGAAGTCGGCTTCGTCCATGTAGTGGGTGGTGAGCAGGATGGTCTTTTCCTTCTTGAGCCTTATGATATATTCCCAGATTGCCCGCCGTGCCTGGGGGTCGAGGCCGAGGGTGGGTTCGTCCAGAAAGACCACCTGCGGGTCATGTATCAGTGCCATGATTATATTGAGCCTTCTCTTCATGCCGCCGGAGAACTTGCGCACCTGGTCTTTGGCCCGCGCCCCCAGCCCCATCGTGGCTAATAGTTCCTGCGACCTGGTTTTAAGCTCGGTGGCCCCCACGCCGTGAATGCGGCCTATCAGCTCCAGGTTTTCCCGGGAGTTGAGCCGTTCGGAGAGGACCGTCTCCTGTGGCGATACGCCGATGATATCCTTGACCCGGTAGGGCTGCTTGAGGATGTCGTGGCCCATGATGCGGGCGGTGCCGCCGGTGGGCTTGAGCAGGCAGCAGAGCATGTTGATGGTGGTGGTCTTGCCGGCGCCGTTGGGGCCGAGCAGGGCAAACAGCTCGCCCTGCTTGATGTTGAGGTCAACGCCGTCCACCGCCACCAGGTCGCCGAATTTCCTGGCCAGATTCAGGGTCTGGACAGCGAGGTCATCATTTGGTGAAGTCACCGCCGCCTCCTTCCCCGTTTTATGTGGTTATAATAGCACTTTTTGCTGATGTGTTATATAGGTATTTTGGGTGGAAGAGAGGCAAAAATCCCCAATATGGGGTGTTTAAGAGGGGTTCTGGTTTCTCTTTGTCAGGTTATGATTATGGGTGGGGAGTTATAGCCACGACAGTGATAATTGGGATACGTTTGCCATTTTTGTCTATTTCGTCGGGACCATAATGCCAGAATACTCTATAAGCCGCCGGGGTATCTTGCTGAACATAGGCCTCAAGAACCTTCTTCCCATAACGCTTTGTTAGTGATTCATATTCGTGGGTTTGGATAGACTTGGCCCGAAGGTTTGTTTCTAGATACCCTAATGTTTTTCTGACTTGCTTTAGAATACCTTTCAGAGTAGGGTCGCTCTTAATTCTGTCATATTGCTCGTTTGCAGAAGGTTTAAAACGTAATTCACGGTGCATCTTCTACGTATTCGGCAAATGAACCACGATTTATTACTTGTTCCTCAAGCATGCCCCTGTCTACTAAAGCCAAGGCATCCTTATTTTCGAATAGCCATAACTCAGATGCTGGAATAGTTACTTGCGGGTCTAATAGAATCTGCCCAGCTCTAGTCCTATATATATGATATATCACACCTTCCCCATCCAAGACCTTAGGCAAATGCACTCGGTTTTTTGCATCTGGCCTCACTCCCTCAGCTATCCTTGTTAAGTCTGAACCCCTTATTATCGTAACCATTATGTTACCATAGTAACATAGGTGGGATTAGTTGTCAAGTGGGAATATCCCACTTTCCCACCCTTATTATACAACTTTCAAATTGACCCACTACCGTATTTTGGGGGGAGAAGGGGTGTTCAGGAGGGGGCTGCCCGGTTTCTACCGTTGGTTTTTCTTCCCACCCTCCCGCCCTACAGAAGTGATACTTCTATCATTTTCTTCTTGGGGGGTGGGGGGAAAAGGGGATAGTACGGGGGAGTTAAAGAGGGGCGCCAGCCCCTCTTCGGAAAAAAATATTTCCCCTTCCCCTTGCCAAGGGGAAGGGGATAAAGGGGATAGGGTTTCTAACCCCTAAAAAACAAAGTTTTTTTGGGGGCCCCGTAAATAAATAATTAATAATGATTGGGGAGGGGCTAGAAAGGGCTTTTGCCCTTTTACAATAAGGGCGGCGGGTGGGAAAAGATATAAATGGGTGGGGAGGGATTACCCTTTCTTGACACAGCTTATCGGGGAAAGTAAACTTTCTGATATGGCTGAAACTTTATCCGGCATAGAGAAGCTGAAGGGCAAGGTCGGGGTGGCCTGGCAGCCCAGGGAATACCTCATCGAGGGGGAGATGATACGCCGCTTTGCCAGGGCGGTGGGCGACACCAACCCACTCTGGAAGGACGGCAACATCGCCCCGCCGACCTTTACCCTTTCTATCGGCTTCGAGCAGTTCGTTGAGGACCTGATGAAACTGACCCCCTTCAACACCGTGCTCATGGCCAATACCGAAATCGAGGGCTACCAGCCCATAAAGCTGGGCGACAGGATAACCGTTGTCTTTAAAATCAGCAACCTCCGTGAAAGAAAAGGCCAGACGGGCCAGATGGCCTTTATGACCTTTGAAAGCAGCTATAAAAACCAGGAGCAGGCGCTGGTGGCCAGGTGCCGCCAGATGATTATCGGTTACTAAAGATGAGTGAGCAGCGCTACTATCAGGACGTAAAGAAGGGCGACGAGGTTGCCCCCCTGGTCAAGGAGCCGACCCCCCGCCAGCTGGTGATGTGGGCCGGGGCGGTGGGCGACTACCTGCCCATCCACTACGACCGGGACTACGCCCGGAGCCGGGGACTGGACGGCATTATAGTTCACGGGCAGCTGGTCGGGGCTTTCCTGGGGCAGCTGATGACCGACTGGGTGGGGGAGCAGGGCCGGCTGCGCAGGCTGAGCTGCAGCTACAAGGGGATGAACTACCCGGGGGAGGCGGTTACCCTGCGGGGTAAGGTAACCCGGAAATACATCCGGGGCGGTGAGCACTTTGTCGAGTGCAGCCTCTGGGCGGAGAACCCTAAAGGGGAGAAGACCGCCTCGGGGACGGCCACGGCTGTGCTGCCCTCCCGGGTTGATAAAAAGCGGAAAGGAAGGACAGGACGATGAGCGAGAGGTTAAAGGATAGAGTGGCCATTGTTACCGGCTCCAGCCAGGGCATCGGCAAGGCGATTGCCATAGCGCTGGCTAAAGAGGGGGCCAAGGTGGTGACCAATAACCGCCGTCCCGGCGCCGAGGGCGGCGATGCCGAGACCGTGGCCAGGGAGATTAAGACGATGGGCGGGGAGGCGGTGCCCTTCTTCGGCAGCGTTTCCGAGTTCGATGTGGCCGAGAAGATAGTCAAGACGGCGGTGGACAGCTTCGGCAGAATTGATATCGTGGTCAATAACGCCGGCGCCGACGCCCCCCGCATGGTCTGGAATATGAGCGAGGAGGAATGGGACCGGAGCGTCGACTCTTTCCTTAAGGGCTCTTTCAACTGCATCCGCTTTGCCGCCGGCCCGATGCGGGAGCAGAAGTGGGGCAGAATCATCAATACCACCTCTACCGCCTGGCTGGGCACGGTGGGGCACTGCAACTACGGTGCGGCCAAGGCCGGGCTGGTGGGGCTGACCCGGGCGGTGGCCAGGGAGGTGGGGCGGTACGGGGTGACCTGCAACGCCTACGCGCCGACTGCGGCCACCCGCTTTACCCTGAGCGACGAGATAGTGGCCGGCTTTAAGAAAAGATACGAGGCCGGGCTGATGACCAAAGAACGGTTCGAGGAGCTGACCAACCCGCCCGGTCCGGAGACGGTGGGCCCCTTTATCGTTTACCTGTGTACCGATGAGGCGGCCGATATCAACGGGCAGGTGTTCGATGTCACCGGCGGCGATATCGCCATTTATTCCGAGCCGGTGAAGAGGAAATCCATCGTGAAAAAACAGGGGCTGTGGACGGTGGAGGAGCTCATCGAGCAGGTGCCTAAAGTCCTGCTGGAGGGCTATAAGAACCCGGCGCCGGTCAAGAAGGATTGAAGGTTAAAACGGGGGCGGGGGCTTCTTTTTGCCCTTGCCCATGAGATAAGCGTAGTAGGTGGAGGAGGTGTAGAGGGGGGCCAGGGGATTATGGCCGGTGACCCGGTCCTTTACCGCGATGACCGTCAACGGGCGGTGGCAGTAGCGGATAAACAGGGTATCGTGGCCGACGCAGAGCCCCAGCATGACGGCCAGGTCAACCCTTTCCGAGTTCAGGATTTCGGCCTGGGCGATGGGATTGCACATCGACTCCCAGTTTTCGGCGCCGAATATCTTTTCTTCCGGTTTGATGCCGATGCTTTCCTTGGCCACGGCGCCCACCTTGCAGCAGACCGAGACGACCTCGAAGCCGTTGTTTTCCAGTATTTCGGTCAGGGTACGGGCCTCGTTGTGCAGGCCGACGCAGAAGGCCAGCCCCAGCTTTTTGTAGCCGCACTTCCGGGCGAACTGAATCAGCTCTAAAATTCGGGGGTTTTTGGGCTTTCTTAAGCCGTCGGGGAGTTGCTCGTAGCCTTCGAATTCCTGTTTGGAAGCCTGCCGGGCGAACTCCTTTACCTCCGGATTATTGTACTCGGCGACGGCTTTTTCGATGACCTCGGGCTGGTGCCGCATGGGGCAGAAAGCCGGCAGCCTGTCCATGGGGGGAGTCTCACCGGCCTTGATGGGGGGGTGGCAGTCCCCTTTAACGCAGCGGGCACAGTTGGGGCTTGACTTGGCTGTCATCGCTTAAATCTCCTTTTTAGCCTGCTGCTGCCACTTCTGGCGGTGCAGCTCCATGAGGATAAAGTCGTAGTTGTCCCGCTTGAGTTGGCCGAAGGGGGTAAAGCCGCACCTGGCAAAGCACTTCTGCGCCCGGGTGTTGGTGACCAGGGTCTTTAAGTAGAGCCGTTCGAGCCTGGTCTGCCCGAAGATATATTCCAGCAGTTTGTTGATAGCATCGGCGCCATAGCCGTTATCCCAGTAATCGCGGTTGCCGATCATAATGCCTATCTCGGCTTCGCCCCGCTTATGGTCAACGGCATAATAGGTGCAGTTGCCGATGTGCTCTCCGTGTAGTGTTTCGATGGCGAACCGCTGCCGCCGGGCCGACGGGTAACGCAGCTCGATGGCGTAGCGGGCCAGATACTCGGGATAGCTGAGCGACGACGGCGAGATGGCATCCAGCGCCGCCAGCTCGGGATCGGTCTGCCAGCTGTAGTCACAGCGGGCATCGCCCATCATTTTTTCCCGCAACCTGGTCTTGCCGTCGCCAGTCATGCTAGTCTTCCACGAAGTTTTCAATCTGGGAGAACAGCGGGTCCTCCTCGGCTTCCATCTGGGATAGCGCTTCTTCGGCCGCTGCCTGAATGGCCTCATCGGAGTGGTTAAGGCACTTCTCCAGGCAGCCCTTGGCCTCGGGGCCACCTATCTTACCCAGTGACTGGATAGCCGCCATCTGAACATCAATATCAGGGTCGTTGACCATATCGCAGAGATAGGAAGCGGCCTCCTCCTCCCCCAGCTCACCGCAGGCACCGGCGGCCTCATAGCGTATCTCGGAATCAGTGTTGGATAGCTCCTTGAGCAGGATGGGCAGCCAGGAGGTGTTACAGCTCTTGCCCATGGCGAACAGGGCGCTGATTTTAATTTTGTTATCGCCGCTCTGGTAGGCTTCGGCGATGGCTTTCTTCATCTTGGATAAAGATAACGGCGCCGCCGCTTCTAGGGCACGGCGTTTGACCTCTACCGGCTTGGCCTGGTCATTGATTACCGCCAGCAGGCTCCGGGATACCTTGTCCCGGTGGTTGGGGCGCAGTTTTTCCAGCTCGGCGAGCAGGGCGAACTTGCCCAGCGCCGTAGCCGCCGCCGCCTGAACCTCCTCCGAGCTGTCTTTCTCCAGCAGGTCAATCAGCGGCTCAATGAGGGACGCCTCCTCGTTTTCCCACAGGCCCTCGATGGCCTTGCTCCGTACCCCGGCGTCTTCATCTTTTAAGCGTCCTTTAAAGATATCGTCAAAGTCCAGCTCGAAGTTGTCCTCGGTCAGCTCGACCAGGCGGTACATTATCTGCCGCCGCCTTTTTAGCTCGACGGTGGGCCACGCCTGCTCCAGCGGCTTCAGATCGGCCGGGTTGAGGCCGGACAGGTCGGTCAGCCACAAGTCCAGCAGTTCCTCATCCGGGTCAACCAGCCTGGCGATGGTCTGTTCTACGGGCGGTGGCAGTGCCGGTTCCATCGGCTAGTCCTCCTCTTCCTCATCTTGTTCCCAGATGGGCTGGGTAAAGTGGTCGATGTACTCTTCCATGGCCTCGTTAGCCATCTGTTTAATCCTTTCGGCGGTTTCTTTAGCGGCGTCGGCCAGCTCGGTAATATCTATTTCAATATCTAATATTTTGGTCAGTACCTCGAGCACCGCCACCGCCGCCACCGGGTTCTGGATGCGGGTGGCGTACATCGGCACCTCGCCCAGCAGGCAGACGCCCTCCATGCCCCGCTCCTTGGCTACCCCCAGCAGCAGCCCGTTTAAGCCCGATATCTGCAGGTTGCCCTTCTGGGCCAGGCCGTAGCTGTCCAGCTCCTGGCTCATGTGCGGGCTGGTGACCACCCCCCACACCCTGGATTGCTCGCTGTGGTGCATGCGGCTGAGGGCGGCGGCGCAGGTATAGACCCGCTGCGCCTTAAACCTTTCGGCGACATCAAGGACGCAGTTAGCCAGCTCGTAGCCTTTAGTTATCGGCTGGTCCTCGCCGATAAAGAGTATTATATCACTGCTGCCGGGTTTGTTCTTCCAGTAGTAGAACTGGCTCCGGGGGAACTGGGGCTCCTCAACGATATTGTCCCGGGCCACCACCCCGATGGCGTCGAAGAAGGCCGACGGTTCGATTTCCCCCAGGTCCTTAAATTCCAGCTTGCGCAGCAGGTAGGTGGCCACGATTATAGATACGTTGCCGATGCCGGGCCAGGAAGCCAGCATCACCGGCGATTTGAGCCGGGGCCGGGCGAAGAGCCTGACTATTTCGTTCATGGCTTACCCCTTGCTCGCTACCGACAGGCGGGGGCAGTAGAGGGGCGGGGTGTTAAGAAAGCCGCCCACCCACTCCGCCTGGCTGCCGACGGCGGTAACCTCCTTGAGAACCTGATAAACGTTTCCCGATACCATAGTGTTTTTAACCCTACCCACTATTTTACCACTTTCTACTTTATAACCTAAAAGTACGTTGCCGCTGAAGTCGCCGCCGAGGATATTGCCCTGCTCGGCGCCCATGAGTTGTTCGATGACCAGCCCCTCTTTTATATCTTTTATCATATCATCCATGGAGGTCTGGCCGGGGGCGACGATGAGGGCGCTGGGAGAAGGGGTGGGTAATCCGCCGCCCCTATCGCCGTTGCCGGTGCTTCTGGTATCGGCTAAGGCGGCGGTCTGCAGGTCATAGAGAAAATTAGCCACCACCCCGCCTTCGATAAGCGGGGTGCGCCGGCTGGCTACCCCTTCGTCATCGCAGGGGCGGCTGTGGGGGCGAAAAGCTACCGTGGGGTCGTCCCACAGTGATATTTTTGAGTCAAATACAGATTTGCCCAGTTTCTGGCCGATGGGCGAAGCCCCCTGCAGCACCGTCTTGCCGTTAAAAGCCGTCACCAGGGAGGGGACCAGGGCGCTGGCCACCCCGCGGGGGGTAAAGATTACCGGCAGCCGGCCGGTGGGCACCGAGGCCTGGTTTTTGGCCAGCTCTAATTGCTGGATTACCACTTTAGCTATATCTTCGGGTTGGGTTATGGGGTGGCAAAAGCTCCGGCTTTCGCCGACGAAGAGCATGTCAGTTCCCCGGATGAGGCTGCCCATAATGCCCGCGCTGAAGATGCTTTTCTTATATTCTGCCCGCCCGCCGCTTGAATTAATGAGCTTTACCGATATGGTGTCCTTGCTTACCCCCGCCTCGCAGAGGATTTCCGGGGTATGTTTGGTAATTATTTCAATCAGTTCTTGTCCCAGTTTATCCATTTCCTCAAGTGGGGTGGCCTCTACGGCGGGGTCAAAGATATCAATCCGGGGGTAGGAAACTTGTGAGGGAAGCTCAAATTTGGCGGGCATGCCGAACCGGGCGGTTTCGGCGGCGTTGCTTATCAGGCTTTTAACGTCATCCGGTTCGGTGGTGGTGGCATAGCCGATACGGCCTTCTTTAATAATGCGTAGGGCTAGATGAGTGCTCTGCTTGCTCTCTATGTGCTTGAGGCGGTTGGTCTCGAACTGCACCGAGGTCTCTTCGGCGGCGACCTCGAAGACCTCGGCGGCCTCGGCCGTCTTTCTGGCTAAAGCCAGTATATTCTCCACTAGCCGCCTCCCACCAGGCACCGGCTGATCCGGATATGGGGGCTGCCGTTGGACACGGGGAGGGGGTACTGTCCGCCCTTGCCGCAGCCGCCGCCCTGGTTCATGTCCAGGTCGTTGCCGATGGCGTCGATATTATTGAGGGTGGTAAAGACGTTGCCGGTGAGTACCACCGGCCTTAACGCTTCGGCGATTTTGCCGTTGCGAATCATGTAGGCTTCTCCGGCGGAGAAGGTGAACATCTCCATGCTGGTGGTGCCGCCGAACCAGTTTTTGGCGTAGACGCCCTCTTTTATACCGGCGATTATATCGTCAAAAGAGGCCTTGCCGGGTTCAATATAGGTGTTGGTCATGCGGACGATGGGTGGATAGCGGTAATTCATGGCGCGGGCGTTGCCGGTGGGCTTTTCGTTCATCTTGGCGGCGGTCTCCCTTGAGTGGAGCCGCCCCACCAGCTTGCCTTCCTTGATAAGATAGGTTTTAGTTGCCGGCACCCCTTCGTCATCGTATTTATAGCTGCCGCGCAGGCCGGGCACGGCGGCGCTGTCAACGATATTAAGCTCGTGAGAGCCGAACTTTTTGCCCAGCACCATGATTTCCCGCAGGCGGTCGTCTTCATAGACGAAATCCGATTCGGATAAATGGCCGAAGGCCTCATGGACGAAGACGCCGGCCAGCACCGGGTCTAAAACCACGGTGTATTCGCCGCCCTTTACCTGCGGGGCGGAGAGCATAGCCACGGCTTTTTTAGCCATCTCTCCCACCTGCTGGTGGAGGCGGCGCATCGGACTGAAATCGCCGCGGCTGCCCAGGCTTAAATTCGCCTGCTGGACATCGCCGTCCCCGGCGGCCACGGCGCTCAGGCGCAGGGTGATATCCGTCCTCGGCTGCCGGATATAGCTGCCGGTCGAGCTTAAAAAGATGGTCTGCTTGTGGCTGTCGGCGTAGCCGATGACCGAGGTCCGGAGCATGGGGGTGCGCCAGATAATCTGGTTATATTCGTCGAGGAGTTTTTTCTTTTCCGCCAGGGGGATGGCCAGCGGGATGTCCTGTTTATTGTCTGCGGTATCGACAATGGCTTCGACGGGGGCGAGCCGGCTTTCTTCTCTGCCGACCAGCGTCGCCTGCTTTACCGCCAGCTCAATCCTGCGGGGGAGGTCGTCGAGGTCGTTAAAGCTGACGAAGCCCCAGCCGCCTTTGACCAGGGCGCGGATGTTGCCGCCGACGGCGGACGACTGGCCGGCGGATTCCAGTTCCTGGCCGCGGTAGGTGATGTGGCTCAGCCGGCTCTGCTCCAGGCGGGCCTCGATATAGTCGGCTTTATATTTTTTTAGGTCTTCAGCCAGCTGGCCGGCGGCGGTTTCAATATCGGGCATAAGAATAGTTTAACCAGCCGACTGCCGAACTGTCAATTAATACTATTCGTGAATCCGGCTCAGGTACCAGATGCTTTCGGGCATATCCCGGTAAATATCACAGACCATACCCTTGCTGGTCTTGACCATAAAATAAGTCCGGGTAACCTCTTTGCCCCACCACTCCTCAACCTTCTGCCAGCTCTGGTATACTCTGGTGACGCGCTGTTTCTCTCCGTTTCTAGCCAGGGTTAAAGGCACCCCCCGGACATTCACCGTTACCTTAAGTTCCTCCGGTTTTTCCAGTATCTTGGCCAATTCTAAACCTCCATCTAGTTATAGCTTGCGTAACACGGCGATTACCTTGCCCTGAACCTCTACTTCTTCCGGCGCAAAATACATCGGCTGCATCGTTTTGTTGGCCGGCTGGAGGCGGATGCGGCCTTTTTCCCGGTAGATTTTCTTGAGGGTTACCTCCTGCCGGGTTTTGAGCCAGACCGCCGCCAGTTCGCCGTCCTCTACCGTAGTTATCTGCTGGATTATGACGATATCGCCATCGTCAACAAAGGCGTCAACCAGGGAAGTGCCCTTTACCCTCAGGGCATAGATGTCTTTCTTGTCCTGGGTAAGCTCGCCGGTGAGCTGGAGGGTCTCTTCGGGGGTGGTTGTCCAGCTATCGGGGGCGGGCACCGGTATTGGGCTGCCGGCGGCGATAGTGCCCAGCAGGGGCACGCGGGAGATGGCCTCCCGCTTTCTCTCCACCAGCTGGATGCTGCGGAATACCGCCGGGTCGCGGCGGATAAAGCCCTGCTCTTCCAGCATATTGAGGTGGTACTGGACTACCGAGGGCGTGCTGATATTGCACCCGCGGGCGATGTCCCTGACGGTGGGGGCGTAGCCCCGCCTGTCCAGGAAGTGGCGGATGAAGTTGAGGATGCGCGACCGGGTATCTGATACACGTGGCATGATTAACTCTTAATACATTTGTTTCAGGAACAAGTGTATCAGAAGAGTTATGGGTTGTCAATAGTGGGCTTTGGAGAGCGTTTTGCTGCTTTGGGGGATAAAGGGGGACTGCCCGGTTTTTAGCGCTGGTTCTGCGTCCCACCCTCCCGCCCACAAGGGGTTTCACCTCTCTTAAACGCTTCTTTAACCCCTCCCCTGTTAACGGGTGCTTCTCTTCCCACCCACCCGCCCTACAGAAGTGATACTTCTATCAATTTCTTCTTAAGGGGGAGGGGTAAATAAGGGAGTTTAAGAGGGGGCAACGCCCCCTCTTTCATATCATTCCCCCTCTCCCTGCCAGGGAGAGGGGGATAAAGGGGGTGAGGGTTACCTTAACTAAATTTGCCATTTAGAGGCTAAAACTAGTACAATATAATTGACAGCCAAAAACCATAATGCTAGAATTCCTTGGAAGCAGAGTCGGGACTGGTTTGAACTGAGAAATTCGGAGCTAAAGTATCCGCGGTAGACAGAGCCTGATAGCCCACAGTTTGGCACGCCAGAGGCTGACAGCGAGCGGATAGAGCGAATTATGCCAGATAAAAAGGCAAGCTTTAGTAAATTGTGCCCTCAGCATCTCAAGTATTTCCTTTCCTTTATTAATCTTTCCTGTTATTACTGGTTACCCTAGGTAGAGTACGGCGTTCTCTCCAGGGGGAGAGGAAGCTAAAATTCCGGTTGTTTTCAATGAAAGGGGGTTAAAGATGGCTAAACCGAAGGTGGCTTTTTACTGGTGCGCTTCCTGCGGCGGCTGTGAGGAGACCGTGGTTGACCTTAATGAGGATTTATTGAAGGTAGCCGATGCCGTGGATATCGTGCTCTGGCCGGTGGCGCTGGACTTCAAGCGCAAGGATATCGAAGCCAAGGAGGACGGCGAGATTGCGGTGAGCTTTATCAACGGCGCCGTGAGGCTGGGAGAGCAGGAAGAGATGGTCAAGCTCTTGAGGCAAAAGTCACAGCTGGTGGTTGCCTTTGGCGCCTGCGCTCACCTGGGTGGAATTCCGGGGCTGGGTAACTTCTATGACCGGGATTCCATCTTCCGGAGGGCTTATATAGAAGTCCCCACCGTGGACAACCCCGACGGGATTTTCCCCCAGCAGAAAACCAAGATTAAAGAGGGCGAGCTTACCCTGCCCGAATTTTATGATACGGTGAAGACACTGGACCAGACCATCGATGTTGATTATTACCTGCCCGGCTGTCCGCCGGCTCCCGATTTGATAATGGCGGCGGTGACCGCCATTCTTGAGGGCAAGCTGCCGGAGAAGGGGGCGGTGCTGGCGCCCAATAAGGCGCTGTGCGATACCTGCCCCAGGGCGGAATCCAAGCCGGATAAACTATCTATTGACGAGGTGAAAAGACCCTGGCAGATAAAGATGGACCCCGAAAAGTGCTTCCTGGCGCAGGGGATAATCTGTCTGGGGCCGGCCACCCGCACCGGCTGCGGCGAAACCTGTATTAAGGCTAACCAGCCGTGCCGGGGGTGCTTCGGCCCGCTGGACGGCGTCGTTGACCAGGGAGCCAGGGCCCTGTCCATGGTCGCCTCGATACTGGGAATTGAGGGTGAGGAGACAATGACTGAGGAAGAGGTCAAGAAGCTGATTGACAATATTGCCGACCCGGCCGGGACGGTCTATAGATTCAGCCTGGCTTCTTCTCTGCTCCGAAGAAAGAGAATGGAATAGGAGGGTGGCATGAAGAAGATAACCATCGACCCGATAACCAGGCTTGAGGGACATGGCAAGATAGAGATATTCCTCAACGACGAGGGCAACTGCGAGCGGGCCTGCCTGCAGATTCCCGAGCTGAGGGGATTCGAGAAGTTCTCCGAGGGCAGAGCCGCCGAAGAGATGCCCCGCATCACCACCATGATATGCGGCGTCTGTCCTACCGCCCACCACATGGCGGCCACCAAAGCCCTGGACGACCTTTTTAAGGTCGAGCCGACCTCGGCGGCCAAGAAGATAAGGGAGCTGATGTACAGCGCCTTTACCGCCGAAGACCATATTCTGCACTTCATCTTCCTGGGTGGCCCTGATTTTGTCGTCGGACCGACGGCGCCGGCGGCGGAGAGGAACGTGCTGGGTGTTATCGCTAAGGTGGGGCTCGAGGTGGGGGGCAAGGTCATCGAGATGCGCAAGCGGATGAGGAACGTGATGCGGATAATCGGCGGCAAGCCGGTTATGCCTACCTGTGGCCTGCCCGGCGGCGTGTCCAAGCAGATTACCGAGGAAGAGAGAAAGACCATCATCGAGGCCGGTGAATACGGCGTCGAGTTCTGCCAGGTTGCCCTGGGGCTTTTCGATGACGTGGTGCTCAAGAATAAAGACTATGTCGATTTAATTACCGGCGATGTCTACGCCCATAAGACCTACTACATGGGCCTGGTGGACGAGAATAACAAGGTAAACTTCTACGACGGCCAGATAAGGGTGGTCGACCCCGAGGGCAAGGAGTACGCCAAGTTCAAGGGCCAGGACTACCTGAACCACATCCGGGAGCATGTTGAGCCCTGGACCTACGTGAAATTTTCCTACCTCAAGAATGTGGGCTGGAAGGGCTTTGTCGACGGCAAGGAGAGCGGCGTTTTTCGGGTGGCCCCGCTGGCGCGGCTGAATGCCTCCGACGGTATGGCCACGCCGCTTGCCCAGGAAGCCTACGAGAAGATGTATTCGACCCTGGGGGGCAAGCCGGTGCACAGCACCCTGGCCTTCCACTGGGCGCGGCTGGTTGAAGCGCTCTACGCCGCCGAGCGGGTGGTGGAGCTGGCTAAAGACCCCGAGATTACCTCGGACGACATCGTCAACCTGCGCACGGAAACGCCCAGGGAGGGGATCGGGGTGGTGGAGGCGCCCAGGGGCACCCTTTTCCATCACTACCAGACCGACGAGAAGGGAATTATCACCAAGGTCAACCTGATTGTGGCCACCCAGAACAACTCGGCGGCGATTAATATGTCGGTGGAGAAGGCGGCCAAGGCGCTGATAAAGAACGGCGAAGTGCCCGAAGGGATTCTGAATATGATTGAGATGGCCTTCCGGGCTTACGACCCCTGCCACGCCTGCGCTACCCATTCCCTGCCGGGGAGAACGCCGCTTGAGCTGAGTGTCTTTGATTCTAAAGGGACGCTGGTTAAGAGCTTGGTAAGAGATTAGCCTGGCGTCAGGTTAAACAATTTGATAGAGGGAAATAATTTAGCTGGAAAGATTTGAGAAGATGAAGCCGATATTGGTAGTAGATGACGAAGCTATTGTCAGGGAGTCTCTTCGGGACTGGTTAACCGACGACGGCTATCAGGTAGAGGTGGCCGAGGATGGAGAGGCGGCGCTGAAAGCCATTGCTAAGCAGGACTTTGGCGTTGCTATCCTCGACCTGATGCTGCCGGGGAAGAATGGGATTGAGGTATTACGTGAGGCTAAGGAAAAGAAGCCCTATCTCAAGGGAATAATTATCACCGCTTATGCCTCGGTGCCGACGGCGGTGGAGGCGATGAAGGAGGGGGCGGTTGACTATCTGCCCAAACCGGTCCAGCTTAACCATCTGGAGGCATTAATCCGTGACGCCCTCGGCCCGGTTCAGGTGGAGGTCAGGCCTAAGCCTGCGGCGCCAGCCGAAATCGAGCCGCTGCCGGCGGAGGAAGAAGAGCCGGCGCGGGTTGAGGAAGCGATTGATGAGGCCACGGGTAAAATATATTTACCGCCCTGCCAGATAGCCTGCCCTGTCGGCGAGGATATCCAGCGCACCAATGCCATGATGGCTCTGCTGCCCCTGGATGTGGAGGAGGCTCATAGCCAGATAATTAAAATAGGCGACGAAATCTATAAAAAGAACCCCCTGTTCCCGGTATGCAGCTATATTTGTGGGCTTTGTGAGCAGGAGTGCAGCTATAAAGACCATACCGGGGCAATTAGAAGAAAAATGCTTAAACGATTTATCAGTGAGTATTACCTTCCCTATCTGGAGAGTAAGCCCTCGCTTCCCTCTCCCGCCAGAGAGAAAGTTGCCGTCATCGGAGGGGGGCCGGGGGGATTGATGTGTGCTTACATGCTGGGGCAAAAGGGCTACAAAGTGACTGTACTGGAGAGAAGCTCCTGGCTGGGGGGTGCGTTGAGATATATCCCGCAGTATCGTCTCCCCGGCAAGGTTATCAATAGCACTTTAAACAACCTGGTGAGGATTGCCCATGTTGAGGTTAGGTTCGGCGTAGAGATGGGTGAGAATGGGAACACGCTGGATAGCCTTTACCGTGATGGTTACCGGGCGGTATTCGTTGCCACCGGCACCCACGCTCCCCGGCCCCTCACCCTGGAGAGGGAGACGGTGCTGGGAGCCGACCTGGACGGAGTTATCTCCGGGTTGTATCTCCTCTACGATATAAATCAGGGGAAGATCCCGGCCCAGCTATATCGCCAGCTCTTCCGGCACAAGAAGGTGATAGTGGTCGGTGGCGGCAACGTCGCCTTTGATGTCGCCCGAACCGCCCGGCGGCTGGGGGGAGATGTTTCCCTTGTCTGTCTGGAGAATGAGGATAAGTCTTCCGGGGACGGTATTCCGGCTGATGTTGAAGAGATTGAAGGCGCCGTGGAAGAGGGCATAATGATAAGTTACAGCCGGGGGGTGGAGGAGATTGTGGGGGAGGAGGGAAGATTTAAGGCAATAAAGTGCCCCCGATGCCTATCGGTCTTTGATGAGAAGGGATTTAACCCCAAATTTGACCGGGATGATGCCGTCTATCTGGAGGGGGATGTGCTGCTAATTACCATCGGCCAGGGTGCCGAGCGGACATTCTTCCGGCAGGAGGGCTTGCTGGATGAGAACGGCCGGCTTGGTGTTGACCAGCTTACCCTGATGAGCCAGCGCCAGGAGGGGGTTTTCGTCGGGGGGGATGTGAAGCGGGTGGGCCTTGCCGCCGAGGCGATGAGAGACGGAATAATTGCCGCCGAGTCTATAGACCGCTACCTGAGGGGCGAGGACTTAAAAGCGGGTAGAGAAAAAGAGTATGAGGATGCCGCTTTCCCCTGGCGCCTGGAATACAAGCCTCAGCCTGAGGTCTTGTGGTCGCCGGCTGAAGATAGGCTGAACTTTAAGCCATTTGAGAAGGAATACAGCCTGGAAGAGGCGGTGGCCGAGGCCAGAAGGTGTCTCTGCTGCGGCCCTTGCTCAAGCTGCAGGGCTTGCGTGGCAATGGGGCTTCAATCTGAGATACCTCAGATTGCGCTCAACCAGGAAGTGTGCAGCGGGTGTGGCGTTTGTATTGCCGTATGTCCTTATGACGCCCTCAAGCTGGTAAAGTCCGATGGCGGGCGGGTGGCCGTTATGGATATTATTAAGTGCAAACGATGCGGCTTATGCGTTAGCGCCTGCCCCAGCGGGGCGGTAGCTATTAGCGATAACCTGGCGGATATTATCGCCAGTACTTACACATATTTGTCATAAGGAGGTGAGTTATGAAGGAGAAAGTGGAAGCGGCTTTAGCTAAAATAAGACCGGCTTTGCAGGCCGACGGCGGCGACGTTGAGCTGGTGGGGGTGGAAGATGGGGTGGTCAGGGTAAGCCTGACGGGTGCCTGTGCTGGCTGTCCGATGTCTACCATGACCCTTAAACAGGGGATTGAACGGATACTCAAGGAGGAGATACCCGAGGTCAAGGAGGTGGTGGCGGTTTAGCCGCCGGTGATAGAAAGATGCCGATATACGAGTATGTCTGTTCCGATTGCAAGCAGAAGTTCGAGCTGCTCAAATCCATGAGCCAGGCGGGCGAGGGCGTGCCCTGCCCCAGGTGCGGCGGCAAAGCCGGGCGCGTGCTTTCCCGGTTCTGCAGCCACGCCGACGAGTCTCTGGATTTTATGGACTCTAGCGGGGGCAGCAGTTGCGGCAGTTGCTCATCGGACAGCTGTAGCTCCTGTTCATCATAAATTCATTATAAAGAAGGATAGTGAGATAGGTGGCAGAACTGGAAGAGAGCCTTTCCTGTCATGTCTGCGGTGAGCCGCTGGAGTGCCCCGAGGGGGAGCCTCCCTGCCATGCCCTCGAGGGCTGGTTTACCGTGTCCTGCTGGGAGGGGCCGGGGGAGGTGTCTCAGTACAGCTTCTGCTCCCTGGACTGCCTTAAGGCCTGGGTGGACGGGGAGATGCCCGATATCCCCGAGGTGTTTCTGGAGTCTTTTGGAGAGGGACAGAACTAAGAGATGATAAAGGCTAAGAGATGTTAGGGGCTAAGAGATAATGAAGACCCTTATTCTGGGTTTCGGCAATCCCATCCTCACCGATGATGCCGTCGGCATAAGGATAGCCGAAGAGCTGGAAAGGGAGTTTCCCGATATAACCGTGGAGGCTACCAGCGAGGCCGGGCTTTCCATACTGGATGAGGTCACCGGCTACGATAAGCTGGTTATCATCGATTCTATTAAAACGGGGAAGGGGAAACCGGGGGAGCTGTATAAGCTTGAGCTGGAGGACCTTAAGCCCAGGTCGGATTTCTCTTCCTCCCACGGGCTGGATATCGCCACCGCCTTTAAGCTGGGGGAAAAGCTGGGCTATCCCCTCCCCCATGAGGTGAGCATCTACGCCGTGGAGGTAAAAGACAATACCACCTTCGGGGAGGGATGCACCCCGGAATTAAAGCAGAGTATACCATTAATAGTCGGTCAGATAATAGAGGAGGAAAGGCTATGTCAAATTTCGAGCCCAAAATCCTAGTATTTTGCTGTAACTGGTGTTCCTACGCCGGCGCCGACCTTGCCGGCACCTCCAGGCTGAAAATAAAGCCCAATTTTAGGGTAATCCGCACCATGTGCTCGGGAAGGCTTGACCCCTCCTTTATCTTTCACGCCTTCGCCCGGGGCGCCGACGGGGTGCTGGTGGCCGGCTGCCATCCCGGCGACTGCCACTACAGCAGCGGCAACTACAAGGCGAGGCGGCGGGTGAGCCTGCTCAAGAACGTGCTTCCCCAGCTGGGGATAGAGCCGGAGAGATTAAAGCTGGAGTGGATTTCCGCCT
Source organism: Deltaproteobacteria bacterium (assembly GCA_030603275.1). Classification (GTDB taxonomy): domain Bacteria; phylum Chloroflexota; class Dehalococcoidia; order Dehalococcoidales; family BS750m-G39; genus JABMRW01. Next base: position 85,303 of record JAUVYB010000002.1, read on the forward strand.
CCGAGGGAGTCAAGTTCCGCAATACCGTCAACGAGTTTATCGACCAGATAACCCGGCTTGGCCCGCTTCACGGGAACGACAGGGGTGAGGTGAAGAAGGGGGAAGCGGTAAAAGTAGAGGGTAAATAGAAAGGGTTGTTATATTGAACCAGAAGGTTGCCGAGCCGAAACCAGCCGTTAATATCAATGATGACTACTGCAGCCGCTGTACTATCTGCAGTTCTCTCTGCCCCTATGACGCCATTACCCAGGACCGTGATAATAACAAAATGGTCCTGGATATCGAGAAGTGCCAGGTGTGCGGTATCTGCTACTCCGCCTGCCCGGCCAAGGCTATCGATACCATCTACTACAGCAGCGGTTCGGTGCTTAAATACCTGGATAAAGTAAGGCCGCAGTATAAGAGCGATACCCTGGTTATCATGTGCAAGGGCAGCGCCCCCGACTTCAGCGAGGTGGGCAGGCTCTTCGGGGTAAAAGACTTTATCCCGCTTTCCGTCCCCTGCGTGGGGCGTATTTCCGAAGAGGTGCTGCTGGGGGTGCTGGTGGCGGGGATAAAGAAGATTAATATCCTGGCCTGCGACGAGGACTACTGCCGCTTTCACCGGGGCAGCCCGCTCACCGGGCGACGTACCATCGCCCTCAACCGCATGCTGGGGCAGCTGGGCTACGGTGAAGAAGCCATCACCCTGAAGCGCAACAGCCTTAAAGTTACGGTGGATAAAGACCTCTGCATCGCCTGCGGTAACTGCGTCTACTACTGCCCCTATAACGCCCCGACACTAACCAGCGCGGGGGGGATAAGCTTTGACCTGGATGCCTGCCGGGGGTGCGGCCTCTGTGTCGCCCTCTGCCCGGCCTTTGCCCTCGACCTGGAGAACTGGGAGAGGGATAGAATTTCAGATTTGATTCCGCAATTGCTGGCGGAGATGAAGCCGCCTAAAATCCTGGTCTTCCGCTGCCAGTGGGCGGTCTATCCCCCCTTAAACGGGGATATGAGCCCCAATATCGGCACCATAGAGCTGCCCTGCGCCGGACGGGTTGAGGCCCTTCACGTGCTGGAGGCCCTGCAGAACGGCGCCGACGGCGTTATGGTGGTGGCCTGCTCCGAGGATGACTGCAAGCAGGAAAAGGTCAGCGCCAAATCCGAGTGGGTGGTGACCCGGATAAAGGAAAAATTAGACCAGATAGGCCTGGGCGATAAGATTAACTTCGCTTCGGTGTCCCCCCGCTACCCGGGGCAGGTGGAGGAGAAAGTACGGCAGTTCCGCCAGAGCCTGGAGGGAGCCGGGGCCGATAAGGGGGAAAATAAATGATTGTAACCACGCTTAAACCACTGGACGAGATTTTGGAGTCCATATCCCCCTACCGCAAGATACTGATTGCCGGCTGCGACGGCTGCACCCAGCCGCCCCGGGGCATAAGGGAGGCCAAGACTTTAAAACAGCTGCTGGAGCTGGCCGGTCAGCTCAAGGGCAAGGAATTTGAGTTTAAGGTAACCTCGGTGGTCAAGCAGTGCGATTCCGTCCTGACCACCTCGGCGATAAAGCCCTATGTGGAAGATATAGAAGCGGTGCTCTCACTGGCCTGCGGCGCCGGGCCGCAGACGGTGGCCGAGTTCTTCCCCGACCTCCCCGTCATCCCGGCGCAGAACTCCCATTTCATCGGCATTGACGACCGGGAGGGAGGCGCCATGTTCGACAGCTGTGCCGCCTGCGGCGACTGTATCCTGGCCCTCACCGGCGGTATCTGCCCGGTTACCCGCTGCTCCAAGGGGCTGCTCAGCGGCGCCTGCGGCGGCGCCAGCAACGGCAAGTGCGAGCTCGACCCGGAGAGGGACTGCGCCTGGGAGCTTATCTATGAGCGCCTGAGGCGGCTGGGCAAGCTGGACCTTATCAGGGAACTTACTCCCCCCAAGGACTATTCGGCAAAGGGCTGGAGGGTGACTCCGTAGCAGTGGGGTAGGCTGATGGTGCTGATTAGAGCGGGGAGACTGGCGAGGATAAAAGTGCGGGGGGTGGTGCAGGGGGTGGGCTTCAGGCCCTTTGTCTACCGGCTGGCTCATCAGTATCATCTCAACGGCCGGGTGCGCAACACCTCGGGCAGTGTTGACATTGAGGTTGAGGGGGCCGGGAAAGCGGTACGGAATTTCATCAATGACCTCGAAACTAAAGCCCCGCCCGTGGCCCGCATCGAAAACATTAAAGCCACCTTTCATACCCCCAGTGGCTATACCGAATTCCGGATTGAGCCGAGCCAGAGCCGGCAGGGGCAATATCAGTTAGTATCGCCGGACATCGCCACCTGCGCTGATTGCCAGGAGGAGATTTTCTCAAGCGACGACAGACGCTCTGGCTACCCCTTTACCAACTGCACCAACTGCGGGCCGCGATTTACCATCATCGAGGATATCCCCTACGACCGCCCCAGGACCACCATGCGTAAATTTAAGATGTGCCCCCAATGCCAGCGGGAGTACGATGACCCCTTAAACCGGCGCTTTCACGCCCAGCCCAACGCCTGCCCCGACTGCGGGCCCGGTTTAGAGCTGGCGGACAGCGAGGGTAAGCCGGTTGAGAGCAAAAATATTATTAAAACGGCCGGTAGTTTGCTTAAAGAGGGCAAAATACTGGCGGTAAAAGGGCTGGGGGGCTTTCAGCTGGCCTGCGACGCCACCAGCCAGAAAGCGATAAATACTTTAAGGGACAGGAAGAGAAGACCCTCCAAGCCGCTGGCGGTGATGATAAGCAATTTAGAGGAGATTGAAAAGCACTGCCTGGTATCTAAAGAAGAGAGAAAGCTCTTAGAGTCTCCCCGGTGCCCTATTGTCCTTCTGCGGTGGAAACAAAGCTCGGATATAGCTAAGGCGGTTGCCCCCAAGCTAAAGTACCTGGGGGTGATGCTGCCCTGTACGCCCCTGCACCACCTTTTGCTAAAAGAGGCCGGCCTGCCCCTGGTGATGACCAGCGGCAACCTGAGCGAGGAGCCTATCGCCGGTGATAACGGCGAGGCCCTGAGAAGGCTTAAAGGAATCGCCGACTATTTTTTGATGCATAACCGGGATATCTACGCCCGCTATGACGACAGCGTCTATATGGTCGAGGGGGGCGAGGCGCAAGCTATAAGGCGGGCGCGGGGCTACGCGCCCTATCCGGTATTTCTGCCCTTTAAGGCGAAACAGATTTTAGCCTGCGGCGCCGGTGATAAGAACACCTTCTGCCTGACCAGGGACGAGCACGCTTTCCTGAGCCAGCACATCGGCGACATGGAGAACGAGGAGACGCTGGAGCACTTTGAAAACACTATTCAACTTTATAAAAAGCTGTTCCGTATCGAGCCTGAAATCATAGCCTATGACCTGCACCCCGAATACCTGGCGACCAAGTATGCCCTTGAAGCGGGGGTGGGTCTAAAGCTGGTGCCGGTGCAGCACCACCACGCCCATATCGCAAGCTGCCTGGCCGAGAACGGGGTTAAAGAGACGGTTATCGGGGTGGTCCTGGACGGGACGGGCTACGGCAGCGACGGCACCATCTGGGGTGGGGAGTTTCTGCTGGCCGACTGGAAGGATTTCAAGCGGGTGGGGCATTTAGAGTATGTGCCCCTGCCCGGTGGGGCGGCGGCCGTGAAGAAGCCCTACCGCATGGCTTTAAGCTATCTCTATACCCTGCTGGGCGAGGATTTTAGCCTGGAGGGTCTGCCGCTTGACGGGCTTAAGACGGCGGAAATAGAGATAATAAAGCAGCAGCTGAAGCGAAAGATAAACTCTCCTTTAACCTCCAGCGCGGGGAGGCTCTTTGACGCCGTTTCCGCCCTGGCCGGGGTGAGGGGAGAGATAGACTACGAGGCGCAGGCGGCCATCGAGCTGGAGATGATCGCCCCTGATAGGCCTGATAAAATTAAGACAGATAAAGCGGGGGCTTATCCCTTTTCTATTGTTGAGGAAGGGGGAATGAGGGTGGTTAAATTACAAGAGCTGCTGCTGGGGGTGGTGGAGGATATTCGGAATAAGGTTCCGGTGCCGGAGATATCGCTGAAGTTTCATCATACGGTGGCTGAGATAGTGACCGGGATGTGCAAATTGATAGCCAAAGAGAGTAGTATAAAGCGGGTGGGCTTAAGCGGCGGGGTCTTCCAGAACCGGCTGCTGCTAAAGCTGGCTGTAGCCACTCTGAAGAGGGAGGGCTTTGAGGTGCTCACCCACCGCCTGGTGCCGGCTAACGACGGCGGCATCTCCCTGGGGCAGGCGGTGGTTGCCAACTTCGCCGATATTTGAGAGAGTTAAGAGGAGGGGATTAAAATGAAGAAAACAAAGATGGGACCCCAGCCGATGCTATGGCCCCACCCCACCGTTCTGGTCGGGGCTGATGTTGACGGCAAGGCTGACTTCGCCGCCGTCGCCTGGACCGGCATCGCCGCCGGCACCCCGCCGGCCGTTTCCATCGCCCTGCAGCACCCCCGCTACTCACTTAAGGGCATCCGCCGGAACCTGACCTTCTCGGTCAACGTTCCTTCCCGCGAACTGGTCAGGGAGACCGATTACTGCGGGCTTATCTCCGGGGCTAAGACGGACAAGGTAAAAGACTGCCGGTTCAAGGTCTTTTACGGCAAGACGGCCGGCGCCCCGCTTATCGAGCAATGTCCGATAAACCTGGAGTGCGAGGTTCTGCACATCCTAAATATGGGGAGCCATGCCCTGGTCATCGGCAAGGTGGTGGAGACCCATGTCTCCGAGGACTGCCTGACCGAGGGCAAGCTGGATATTAGTAAGGTCAAGCCATTCGTCTTTGTCCCCGGCAAATACTACGCCATCGGTGAAGCCTTCGCCAATGCCTTTAGCGTCGGTAAGGAGATAAAAGAGATTAAGGAGGACTAGGGGTGTAAAGCCCCTGTGGGGGTAATCTCCCCTTTGGTGGGGGGATAAGGGGAGGGATTAGCCTGGTTTTTAGAGGGGGTTTTATTTCCCACCCTCCCACCCTACAGAAGTGATACTTCTATCAGTTTCTTTTCACGGGGGGTGGGGGATATCGTCACCACCGGACGGGGGTGGGGCAAGAGAGTATAAGAGGCGAAGCCTTTTGGGTGGGTGGGTATGGGAAGAAAAAAAAACTGGTTAAAATGGGGAAGGGAAAGAGAGCTAAATATGTGTCTGGCAATTCCGGTATTAATCAAATCAATAGAAGATAAAGAAGCCGAGGCCGAGATTGGCGGTATAACCCGCCGCATCAGCCTCTGGCTCACCCCCGAAGCCAAAGTCGGGGACTACGTGCTGGTCCACACCGGCTACGCTATAAATATCCTCGACCAGGGGCAGGCCGAAGAAACGCTAGCTCTGCTAAGGGAAATAGCCGAAGCCGAGGAGGCCGGGTGAAGTATATCTCTGAATTCAGGCGCTCGGAGCTGGCCGAAGGCCTGATTTCCCACATTCAGCACAGCTCTAAAACGCCGGCGCGCTTCATGGAGTTCTGCGGCGGCCATACCGTGACCATCTTCCGCTACGGCATCCGCCAGGTGCTGCCCGAAACCATCGAGATGGTATCGGGGCCGGGCTGCCCAATCTGCGTCACCGCCAACGCCGACCTGGATAAAGCCATTGCTCTGGCTCAAATTCCGGGGGTAATCATCGCCACCTTCGGCGATATGCTCAAAGTTCCCGGGAGCCGCTCCAGCCTGGAGAAGGCCAAGGCCGAGGGCGCCGAGGTATATACCGTCTATTCCACCATGGACGCCCTGAAAGCCGCCGCCGATAACCCGGATAAGCCGGTGGTCTTCCTGGGCATCGGTTTTGAGACCACCGCCCCCACCGTGGCCGCTTCTATTTTACAGGCGGGGGAGCAGGGGATAAAGAATTATTATGTGCTTTCTTTACATAAACTGTGCCCGCCGGTAATACGGGCGCTGCTCGACGCCGGCGAGGTCGAGCTACAGGGGCTGGTCTGCCCGGGGCACGTCAGCACCATTATCGGCTCCCACCCCTGGGAGTTTATCGCCAACGAATACGGTATCCCCTGCGTCGTTTCCGGCTTTGAGCCCCTGGACATACTGCAGTGCGTGGACATGCTGGTGGGCCAGGTGGAGAAGGGTCAATCTAAGGTTGAAATCGCCTACCGGCGGGGGGTGCGCCCCGAGGGCAACCGGCAGGCTTTAAAGCTCATGGAGCAGGTTTTTGAGCCCGCCCCCGCCCGGTGGCGGGGAATCGGAGAAGTTGCCGACAGCGGCCTAAAGCTGAGGGATAAATATAAGAGCTTTGACGCCGAGGCCAATTTTACCATTGAGCCGGGGCCGGTGGTGGAGCCGGCGGGCTGTATCTGCGGCGAAATCCTGCGCGGTGTCAAGACACCGGCCGACTGCCCGCTCTTCGGTAAAACCTGCCTCCCGGAGAGCCCGGTGGGGCCCTGCATGGTTTCCACCGAGGGCAGCTGCTCGGCCTACTATTTATATGGAGAGGGCCTTGGAGGATAAGATTCTTTTAGCTCACGGCAGCGGCGGCAAGCTTGCCCACGACCTTGTCGAGAAGAGCTTTGTCAAGACGTTAGCCAATCCCTTGCTGGATAAGCTGGACGATTCGGCGGTTTTTGAGCTGAGTGGGCGGCTGGCCTTTACCACCGACAGCTACGTGGTCAGCCCCATATTTTTCCCCGGCGGGGATATCGGCAGGCTGGCCGTCTGCGGCACGGTCAACGATTTAGCCATGAGCGGGGCCAAACCGCTCTATTTGAGCCTGGCTTTTATCATTGAAGAAGGGCTTCCCCTGAGTGAGCTGGAAAAAATAGTAAACTCGGTGCAGAGGGCGGCTGGGGAGGCGGGGGTAAAAATCGTCACCGGCGATACCAAGGTAGTGCCCCGGGGCAGCGCCGATAAGCTCTTTATCAATACCGCCGGCGTGGGCGTGATTCCCGACGGAGTTGATATTTCCGGGGATAAGGCCGGGGTGGGGGATAAGGTTATTTTAAGCGGGGCTATCGGCGACCACGGTATCGCCGTGATGAGCCAGCGGGAGGGCATAAGCTTTGACACCGAACTGGAGAGCGACTGCGCCCCGCTGGGCGGTCTGGTGGCGGATATGCTCAACGCCAGTCGCAATATCAACTGCCTGCGCGACCCGACGCGGGGCGGCCTGGCGACAACCTTAAACGAGCTTGCCAGTCAGTCTAAAGTAAGTATAAGGATTGAAGAAAAGGCTATCCCGGTGCGGGAGGCAGTGCTGGGCGCCTGCGAGATGCTGGGCTTTGACCCCCTATATGTCGCCAACGAGGGCAGGCTGGTGGCCATAGTGCCGCCCGAAGATGCCGATAAGGTTCTTAAAGCGATGAAAAAGAATAAGTACGGCAAAGACGCCGTTATTATCGGGGAGGTGGCGGCAAAGCCGCCGGGGCGGGTGGTAATGAAAACTGTTCTGGGGGCGCACCGCATCGTGGATATGCTGGTCGGCGACCTCCTGCCGAGGATTTGTTAGAATGCACGAACTGGCCATAACCCAGAGTATGCTGGATCTGGTCCTCAAGCAGGCCGGGGAGGCGAAGGCTGAGAAAGTGGGCAAAATCAACCTGGTTCTAGGGGAGATGACCGGGGTGGTGGGGCGTTGCGTCCAGTTTTATTTTGATTTCCTGAGCAAGGGGACGCCGGCGGAGGGGGCGGCGCTTGACTTCAAAGTTATTCCGACCACGGCCAGGTGCAGGGACTGCGCCAAAGAATTTGAGCTGGGGGAGTTCGACTGGACTTGTCCCCACTGCCAGAGCAATAATATGGAGATAATCGGCGGCAAGGAACTCTTTGTAGAAAGCATCGAGGTGGAATAGATGGAAATCAAGGTGATCAAGGATATCATGGGGGCTAACGACCAGATAGCCCGCAAAAACCGGCAGCTTTTTGACAGCAATAAGGTCTTCGTGGTCAACGTGATGGCCTCGCCGGGGGCGGGCAAGACCAGCGTCATCATGGAGACGATAAAGCGGCTTAGGGGGAAAACCGGGGTGGGGGTGGTCGAGGGTGACATCAGCTCCAGCCTGGATGCCGAAGCCATAAGCAAAGAGGATGTGCCCGTAGTCCAGATAAATACCGGCGGGGAGTGCCACCTCGACGCCAACATGACCGCCATCGCCCTGGGCGATTTGCCCTTAAAGGATATCGACCTGTTGCTTATCGAGAACGTGGGCAACCTGGTCTGCCCCGCCGAGTTTGCCCTCGGTGAAAATATAAAGGTCTTAATCGCCAGCACCCCCGAGGGCGACGACAAGCCGTTTAAATACCCCCTGATGTTTCACGAGGCCGATGCCGTGCTCATCAACAAGGTTGACCTGCTGCCCTACCTGAAGTTTGATGTCGACGCCTTTGCCAGGACTATCCAGGGTATAAACCGGGAGGTGAAAATATTCCCCGTCTCCTGCACCACCGGTGAGGGGATTGAGGAGTGGGTTTCCTGGCTGCTGGGGCGGATGGGCGAGAAGTGAAAGCGGGGCGGCAGGCGTTTGCCGCTTAAATTGACAACGGTTATCCAAATTTGGTAAATTGTATGTGTCATCTTGCTTTTTCCGTGGATTATGATATATCGCTAAATTACCGACTGGGGGTCGTGACTTTTATTCCTGCTTCTTAGCCCTAAAGGCCCCAGCGCAATTCGCCAGTACAGGAGGTTAAAGACGTGACTGTAAAAACGAAGCTCCGGGAAATAGTGGGGCCGGATAATTTCTTCGATGATCCCGAAGTCCTGAGCACGTATTCCCGAGATTTCAGCCTGGCGCCGGCCGGCGTGCCTAACTATGTGGTCAAGCCCAAAACGGTCGAAGAGGTGCAGAAGGTTGTCCAGCTGGCCAACAAGAACCGCCTGCCTGTAGTGCCGACCAGTTCCCTGGTGCACTTTAACGGGGCGGCCATACCCAAGCAGGGCGGTGTTATCGTTGACCTGACCCGGATGAACCGCATCCTGGAAATTGACGAGTTCAACCGGCGGGTGCGCATGGAAGCCGGGGTGACCTGGGAGCAGGCCACCAAGGCACTGGCCAAGAAGGGCTTCCGGCTGATGATGCCGCTATCGCCCCACCCGATGCGCTCGGCGGTTACCGACCACCTGGAGAGGGAGGTCATCACCAACACCGTCTATGACTACGGGGAGCCGCTGCAGAGCATGGAGGTGGTCTGGCCCACCGGCGAAATCTTCCGCACCGGCTCGGCCAGCGTCGCCGGCTACCCCGATTCTCCCTCCAAGGGGGGTAACCCCTCGGGGCCGGGACTGGATTTCTACCGCTTGCTCCAGGGCGCTCAGGGGACGATGGGGATAGTGACCTGGGCTAATCTAAAGATTGAATACATGACCACTATGGACCGGGTGCTCTTCTCCCCGGTGGAAGACCTCGGCTATACCATTGATTTCCTGCACCGGATACTAAGGCTCCGGGTAGGTCAGGAGTGCCTGCTGCTGGATAATACCGACCTGGCGGCACTGGCCGCCGAGAGCTGGCCCGAGGATTTTGAGGAGTTAAGGGCAACATTGCCCCCCTGGACCCTCATCCTGGTATTAAGCGGCATGGCCCGGCGCCCCGAAGAGAAGCTTAAATACGAAGAAAATATTCTTAAAGATATTATCAAGAACGAGTTCTCCGAAATTCACCTCGAACAGAACCTGCCCGGCTTCCCCGGTATGGGCCGGAAGCTGCTGCCCTTGCTGCGCCAGCCCTGGCCCAGGAAGACGCCCTACTGGAAGAACCGCTACCTGGGGGGCTGCCAGAGCCTTTTCTTCATCACCCGGCCGGCTATGGCGCCCCAGTTCATCGACCTGATGGAGGAAGTGGCCGCCCAGTACGGCTACCCCGTCGACGACATCGGCGGCTATATCCAGCCCATCGAGCACAACCGTGCCTGCCAGGTGCAGTTCGACTTCTTCTATGACCCCGACAGCGAGGTTGATATGGAGCTGGTCCGCAGCCTGTACCGTGATGTCAGCAGTGTCTTAGCCAGCGAAGGCGCCCTCTTTACCCGACCCTACGGCGAGCTGGCTGACCTGGTATATGAGAGCGCCACCGGCTACGCCACCGCATTGAGACGGGTAAAAAAGGTATTTGACCCCAACAACATAATGAACCCCGGGACTTTGTGTTACTAGGGAGGATAAAGATGCTCAAAGGCAAAGTGAGTCTGGATGTAACTAACTTAGATAATTTTGAATACGATATGAGCAAGTGCATCAAGTGCAAGGGGTGCTACTGGGTGGACCACATCTATATGTCCGGAGTAAATTTCAGCACCCGGTGCCCCAGCGCCACCCGCTATATGTTCGATTCCTACGGCGCCTACGGCAAGATGAGAATCGGGCTGGCCATGCTCGAGGGGCGGATGGAGTATTCCGACGAATTGCTCAAGACGCTCTACGCCTGTACCCTCTGCGGCGCCTGCGATGTCGGCTGCAAGCGCAACCTCGACCTGGAGATAGAGCTTTCCCTGGAGGCGCTGAGGATAAAGGCGGTTAAAGACGGCAAGGGGCCCATGCCCGAACACAAAAAGGTTGCCCGGAAGATAATCGACAAGCACAACCGCTTCGGCTCCCCGTACCAGAACCGCAACCAGTGGCTCACCAAGGACATCAAGGTGGCGGCCAGGGCCGATGTGCTCTACTTTGTCGGTTGTTCGGCGGCCTATGTCAACCCCGAAATCGCCCGGGCCACCGCCAAGATACTCAATGCCGCCGGTACCCCGTTTATGCTCATGCCCGACGAGTGGTGCTGCGGCAATATGCTCTATTCGGTGGGGATGATTGACGAGGCGCGGGAGCTGGCCAGGCGCAATCTTGAGGCGGTAAGAAAGACCGGCGCCAAGACCCTGCTGCTCAGCTGCGCCGAGGGCTACCGCACGTGGAAGGTGGACTACCCCAAGATGCTTAATATATCTACCGAGGATTTGGGCTTTAAGGTGGTGCACCTGACCGAGATGGTGGATGAATTAATCAAGCAAGAGGCCTTAAAGCTGACCAAGCCGGTTGACCTGCGCCTGACCTACCACGATTCCTGCAGCCTGAGCCGCTTGAGCGATCCCTGGACTCCCTGGAAGGGGGAGCGGGGGAAGTGGGGCATGGTAAGCCCCTGCCTGGAGCGCCGGCGCGGCTCCAGCGGCATCTACCAGCAACCCAGGGATATTCTTAAGGCTATCCCCGGCGTGGAGCTGGTGGAGATGGTACGGATGAAGGAGAATGCCTTCTGCTGCGGGGCGGGGCGGGGCACCCAGGAAGCCTTCCCCGACTTTGCCGCCTGGGCCGCCGAGCAGAGGCTTTTCGAGGCCAGGACGGTGGGCGCCGAGGCCATCGTTGCTACCTGTCCCTGGTGCAAGGATAATTTCGCTAGGGTTGCCAAGGAGACCGGGGAAAATTTAAAGGTATATGATATTTCCGAGCTTATCCTGGCTTCAATCGAAGGCTAGGCTTGTGGAGGTAAGTTATGGCTATATCTAAGGAAGTATATAAGGTCCTGGAGGCTATCGTCGGTGAGGAGTATCTCTCGTCCGACCCGGTGGTCTGCGAGGGTTACAGGTCTGGACCCAGTGGATATGAGGCTGGCTTAGGCTACGAGCGGGTAATGACCAAGATACCGGGCTGTGTTATCCTGCCCCTGACCACCGAGGAGGTCCAGAAGATAGTAAGGGTCTGCAACCGCTATAAAGTCCCCTACGTCCCCTACAGCACCGGCTGGTACGGCCCCCGTTCTCACTGCCATGTTGACGACGAGCTGCTCATCGACCTGAAGCGGATGGACGATTTTGAGATTGACGAGAAGCACCTCTACGCCGTGGTGGGGTCCGGGGTTATTTACTCCCAGCTCCAGGAGGAGGCGATGAAGCGGGGCATGTATATTATCGTCGGCGGGGGCGGCTCGCAGTGTTCCGCCATCGCCAACATGATAGGCGACGGCTGGTCGCCCCTGAGCTACCGCATCGGCCTGCCCCACCGCCGCATACTGGGCACCGAATTAGTCCTGCCCGACGGCGAGCTGGTGGAGATGGGCTCGCTGGCTTTGCAGGACGACCCCTTCTGGGGGGATGGGTTGGGGCCCGACCTGCGGGGGTTGCTGAGGGGTTTTACCGGGCTCCGGGGGTGCCTGGGTATAGTGACCAAGATGGCCATAAAGCTAATGCCCTTCCAGCCGGAGAGGCTGGAGCCGGCCGGAATATCACCCCATACCAGCCTCCAGCTGCCGGTCAACCGGGTTAAGTGGATAAACTTTACCATGCCCAGCAAAGAATCCATGAAAACGGCCATGTTTGAGATGGCCCGGGCCGAGATAGGGGCCGGTGTCACTAAAGTGCCTATATTCTGGCGGGCCATTGCCAAGGCCAGCTGCAAAGAGGAGTACTGGGATATCTGGTCCAAGGAGAGCGAGGAGACTATCAGGGATTTTCACCTTCTCCGCGTGCTGCTGGTCGGCTTTGGTTCCGAGGAGCAGATGGAATACGAGGAGCGGGTGCTCAACGATATTATCACCGAGATTGGCGGCGAGGCCCGCCGCACCCGTCCTACCGACGAGTCCTGGTTTAAGAACGCCGACTCCGCCGGCATGTGGCTGATGTGCGGCGGCTATGTTTCCGTGGACTATGTTATTGAGACGCTGGAGCACGCCCTGCCCCACGGGGAAAACTATGCCGAGCTGAAGAAGAAATTCACCCCGCCGCTTATGCCCGACTACGGCGACCCCGGCTGGTTCCAGAGCTTTGAACTGGGCCACCAGGGCTACTCCGAGTTCCTGGTCTACTGGGACCCCGACGAGAATACCGACGGGGTTGACCAATTTTACCTGGAGACATCTAAGGAGAACATCAGGAAGCGTTTCTATACATCGCTGCTGGGACCGCACCAGCCGCTTTACCTCACCGGGCCGGCCTACGGGCCGAATTACCATAAATGGATGCTGGCGGTCAAGGACGAGTTTGACCCCAACTTCCTCAGTCACCCGCCGGTGCCCCTGGCCCACGACGAGTTCGTGGAGAAGGCGGAGTGGATGAGGCCGATGAAGGACTGGGAAGGACCTCAAATTACAAAATAGTCCCCGTTTCTGCTAAAATGTAAAGCGGGAGGGGATTCCGGCGGCGGATTGGTTTATAATGGGAGAAAGTTGTTATGGCTAAGGAAAACATGCTATGCCCCTTCTCGGGGAAATTATGCAGGGAATGTCCCCTTTACCGAGGCAAGCACTACTACTTGTGTTTCAGTAAGACATACCGGGGGTCTTTGCCCGAGGCGATGAAAGCCCCGGTCAAATCAAAGAAGGTTTCCGATAATAAGTTTGAGATGCCACCCGAGGTCGAGGGGGTTAAAGTCCTCGACCCGTTTGAGTTTGACCTTTTTGACATAGATACCAAAGAGATAAAAAGGAGGCGTAGTCCAAAATGAAAATCGAGGGGAAGTTTACCATGAAGGCGCCTATTCAGGAGACGTGGGATTTCCTGCTTGCTCCCGGAACCCTGGTTTCCTGTATCCCCGGCGCGGAGAAGATGGAGGCCGTTGACGACAAGACCTGGGAAGGGATAGTCAAGCAGAAGGTGGGGCCAATCACCATTAAGCTGAACTTTACCCAGACCCTGACTGAGCTTGACCCGCCCAGGCACGTCAAGGCGATGGGGCTGGGTTCTGCCGTCGGCGGTGCCGGCACCTTTACCCAGGAGACTATCGTTGACATCAAGGAGGTTGCCGGTGGCGAGGTGGAGGTTGCCTACAGCTCCAACGTGAGCCTGGTCGGCCGGCTGGCTACCTTCGGCGAGAGGATAATGCGCGCCAAGGTCAACAAGATTGGGGGGCAGTTTATCCAGAACCTGCAGGATAAGCTGGAGAGCGAGCTGGGTAAATAGTTATTTTAAAACGGGGGCTTGAGAGTGATTAAAGCTAGTAAATCATGGAGGTCGGGCTAATGATAAACGATTTTGAACATTTTACCCCAAAGACGCTTAAAGAGGCCCTTGCCTTGCTGGCCAAGTACGGGGATGACTGCAAGGTCATCTGCGGGGGGCAGTCGCTGCTGATATTGATGCGGCAGGGACTGGTAAGCCCCAAGTATATTGTCGATATCAAGGGCATATCCGAGCTGAGCTATATCAAGGATGACAAGGACGGGGTGAAAATCGGCGCCACCACCACCCACCGGGCCGTAGAGAAATCAGCGGTAATCAAGAAGAAGTACCCGGTGCTGGCCGAGATGGAGACCAGGCTGGCCTCGGTTCAGACCCGCAACTGGGGCACCATCGGTGGCAACGTCTGCCACGGCGACCCGGCGGGAGACCCGGTGCCGGTGTTAATCGCCCTTAATGCCACCCTGACCGTGGCCGGCGCCAGGGGCACCCGGAGTATCCCGGTGGAGAATTTCAGCCTGGACTACTTTGAGGTTGACCTGAAGGACGGCGAGCTGCTTGCCGAGATTACCATACCGCCGCCCCCGCCGCGCACAGGCGCTGTCTATACCAAGTTCAATATTATTGAGAGCGATCTGGCCACCGTGAGCGTGGCCGCTTCCGTGACCCTGGGCGCCGGTGACGGCGTGTGCCAGGATGTGCGCATCGCCCTGGGGGCGGTGGCACCGACGGCCATCAGGGCCAAGAAGGCGGAGAAGGTGCTTAAAGGGAAGAAGATTACCGATGCCCTGCTTAAAGAAGCCGGTGAGGTGGCCGCTACCGAGACGGAGCCGATATCCGATATCTACGCTTCCGAGGAGTACCGGCTGGAGCTGGTTAAGGCTCTGGTGCCCAGAATGACTAAGGAAGCCCTGGCCAGGGCCAAGAAGGCTTAAGAGGGAGGATTGACGATATGAAAAAAGAACTGAAGTTTAAAGTTAACGGTCAGCCTTACGAGATTTTCGTAAAGCCCAAGACCCTGCTGGTGGAGGTGCTGAGAGACCTCGTCGGCCTGACCGGGACCAAGCGGGGCTGCAGCAGCAGTTCCTGCGGGGCCTGCACCGTAATGCTCGATGGCATGGCGGTCAAGTCCTGCTCGGTGCTGGCCCTCCAGGCCAACGGCACCGAGGTGGTGACCGTGGAGGGGCTGGCTAAAGGCAATGAGCTGAGTCCCCTGCAGAGAGCCTTCCTCGACCACGGCTCTTACCAGTGCGGCTTCTGCACGCCGGGCATGCTGATGTCATCTACGGCACTGCTTACCGAAAACCCCAGGCCCACCAAGTTGGAGATAAAAGAGGGTATTGACGGCAACATCTGCCGCTGTACCGGCTATAACGCCATTGTCCGGGCCGTAACCGCGGTGGTTAAGGGTGAGTATAAGGAGGCGAAATGAGCGACTATTCAGTAATCGGTAAACGGGTACATAACATTGACGGAACCGAAAAAGTAACCGGCAGTGGCAAATATACCTTTGACGTGGTGCTGCCTAATATGCTCTACGGGAAAATCCTGAGGAGCCCCCACCCCCATGCCAAGATTCTCAAGATTGACACCCGCCGCGCAAAGCGGCTGGTGGGGGTGAAGGCGGTGGTTACCGGCAAGGATACCCTGGGGCGTAAACAGGGCATCTGGCGGCGTTTCCCCGAGCTGTGTGACGAGGAAATCCTCTGCCGCGCGAAGGTCCGCTACATCGGTGATGCCGTGGCCGCCGTGGCCGCCATCGACGAGGATACCGCCGAGGAGGCGCTGGACCTGATCGATGTTGAGTACGAGCCGTTGCCGGCCGTTTTCGACCCCATGGACGCCATTAAAGAGGATGCGCCCCAGATTCACGAAGGTGTTGAGCTCAATATTAATATCAACCGCCATATTGAGTGGGGCGATGTCGACGAGGCCTTCGAGAAGTGCGACCACATCCGCGAAGATAAGTTTAAATGCTCATCGCAGGCCCATGTCTGCATGGAGACCCACGACGCCGTGGCCAGCTTCGGTCACAACGGCAAGCTCGAGGTGTGGACCTCAAGCCAATCCTCATATTACATCCAGCGGCTGTATGCCGATATGCTGGATATGAACGAGAGTGACATCAGGGTGACTAACCGCCACACCGGCGGCGGTTTCGGCAGTAAGTTTGAGCTGGATTCGGCCCAGTTCTGCGCCGCCATTCTTTCCCAGAAGCTGTGCCAGCCGGTAAAGATAGTTTTAACCCGGGAAGAGGAGTTCACCGCTACCAAGCGCCGCACACCCATGTACTATTTCCTTAAGCTGGGAGCCAAGAAAGACGGCACCATGCTGGCCAAAGAGGTCAGGGTTATCACCGAGGGCGGCGCCTATACCGCCATGGGGGCGACCGCTCTGTACCTGACCGGTTTCTTCTCCTCGTTCCCCTATAAGTATCCCAACTACCGCTACGATGGCTACCGGGTCTATACCAATACCGCCACGACCTCAGCCATGCGCGGTTTCGGTGCTCCCCAGTCTACCTTCGTCGGCGAGTCCCAGATAGACATGATGGCCGAGGACCTGGGGATAGACCCCGTTGAGATCCGGCGCAAGAACGGCATGACGCCCAACTATGAGGTGCCGGGACAGGCCTTTATCCAGAGTTGCGGGCTGCACCAGTGCCTGGACAAGATTGAGGAGCACATCGAGAAGCGGGGCAAGCTGCCCCCCAACCACGGCATCGGCGTTTCCGCCTACGGCTTTATGTCCGGCGGTATCTTTAACTGGTTTAATACCCCCTACGCCTTCTCGGCGGCGGTGGTGCGGATAAATATCGACGGCAAGGTTGATGTCTATACCGGCACCTGTGATATGGGCCAGGGCTCCAATACCACCCTGGCTATGATATGCGCCGAGGAGCTGGGAGTGCGCCTTGAGGATGTGAGGATGTTTTCCGGCGATACCGGAATCTGCCCGCCCGACCTGGGCGCCTGGGGCAGCCGGCAGACGCTGATGGGCGGCAACGCCGTTAAGATGGCCGCCGCCGAGTGTAAGCAGCAGCTCATTGAGTTCACCGCCGCCAAGATGGGGGTTAACATTGTCTATGACCTGGATATCAAAGATCGCTGGGTCCACCTGGTTGACCGCCCGGAGAGGGGCGTTTCCTACTTTGATATCGTTAAAGAGGCGATAAGGGGTAAGGACGGCGTGGCTATCATGGGGCGGGGACACTATACACCCCACCGCAAGGGGATGATATCCCCCGCCTACAGCTTCGGCGTGCAGGCGGCTGAGGTGGAAGTAGACCCCGAGACGGGTAGATATAAGCTGGTTAACGTTACCACCGCCCATGAGAGCGGCACGGTAATTAACCCTGTAGGCATTGAAGGGCAACTGGAGGGAGCTATCATGATGGCCGGAGGCTACGGCTTCTGTGAAGACCAGCCCATGGACGAGGGTAAGATACTTAACCCGTCTATTGCCGACTACAAGCTCATCCGCTCCCTGGATATGCCCGAGACCGATATTCTGGAGATTGATACCTATGAGCCCGAGGGGCCGTTTGGGGCTAAAGAGGCCGGTGAGGGGCTGACCAATCCCACCGCAGGCGCCATCGGTAATGCGGTATATAAGGCAGTGGGCGTCAGAATCTATGATCTGCCCATAACCCCGGAGAAGGTCTTTAAGGCCCTCAAAGAGAAAGAGAAACAACAGAAGAAGGCAAAAAAATAAGGCGTTGATGTAAACCAGGCGGGAGGTTTGTTTATGAGTTATCAGTGCCCGGTGTGTAATAAGGTTTCCAACAAGAGCGCCCTCGATTTAGCCCGCCATATGATCGGGCGGGGGGATAAGGTGCATAGAGACTGGATTAACTCCAAGGGTTTTAAGTATTCGGAGCTGCTTGCTTTGCAGTTTAGTTCTTTTGGCGGCGAGGGTTTTAAGTCTCTGGCCGAGGTGCTGGAGAAAGAGGCTAAAGTTAAGGACTAGTGTCTCTTTAGTGGCTGTATCGGCAATTGATAGATGATGTTGCACGACATCATAATCATTGGCGCTGGACCGGCGGGCAGCCGTGTCGCCCAGAGGTTGGGCTATCTTGGCTATAGTGTCGTTGTTGTTGACAAGAACCTCCGGTCCGGTGATGATGTCTGCTGTACCGGCATCATAAGTCAGGAATGCCTTGGCGCCTTTGGCCTGGATAACGGACTCGTCTTAAGACAGGCCAGCTCGGCCAAATTCCTCTCTCCCTCCGGGGAATACCTGCGTCTCTGCCGCCAATCTCCTGTCGCCGCCATAGTGGACCGGTCTCG
The DNA here is from genome assembly GCA_030603275.1 of Deltaproteobacteria bacterium. Lineage (GTDB taxonomy): Bacteria > Chloroflexota > Dehalococcoidia > Dehalococcoidales > BS750m-G39 > JABMRW01. Next base: position 103,412 of record JAUVYB010000002.1, read on the forward strand.
TCTTAATATGCACCTGGCTAAAATAGCCGAGGCCAGCGGCGCCCGCTACCTTTTCGGCGCCAGGGTCAGCGATATTTTACTTAAGCCCGACGGCGTCGAGGTTATAGTAAACGGCCAGGTCGAGGAGAGGGTTCTCAGGGCTAAAGCCGCCGTCATAGCTACCGGCTTTGGTTCCACCTTGCCGGCCAAACTGGGGTTGGGGGAGATAAAGCAGTTCGTCCTCGGCGCCCAGGCCGAAGTGGCTATCAACGGCATCGATGAGGTGGAGGTCTACTTTGACCAGAAGCTGACCCCGGGCGGCTTTGCCTGGCTGGTGCCTACTACCGACGGCCGGGGACTGGTTGGCCTGCTCACCCGCAGCCAGGCTGATAGCTCCCTTGAAAATCTGCTGGAAGTCTTATCTTCTCAGGGTAAGATAGCCTCCAGTCAGGCGGCACCCAGCTATGATGTTGTTCCCTTAAAACCGCTGCCCCGGACCTACGCTGACCGGGTGCTGGTGGTGGGTGAGGCGGCGGGGCAGGTAAAGCCGACCACCGGCGGCGGCGTCTATTACGGGCTGTTATGCGCTGACATAGCCGCCGGGGTGCTCCAGCAGGCCTTTGAGGCAGACGACTTTTCTGCTCACGGCCTCTCTGCCTATGAGGATAGATGGCGGGCTAAATTGAACCGGGAGCTGATTATCGGCTACTGGGCCCGGACTTTGCTGGCTAACCTGAGCAACAGCCACATCGACCGCCTGTTCCGACTGGCCGGCAAAAAGGGGTTGCCGGAGCTTATCGCCGACGGCAACGGTTTTTCCTTTGACTGGCACGGCCGGCTCCTGCTTAAGATGGCCGGCTCAATACTGCCTTTCTAATAATTTCAAAACCGGGTTACGGTTTAAGGAGGCGACGATTTACAGCCTGAGGGAACTTTTGGAGAGGGCTAACTACATCCTCCAGACCGCGGGGCTGATTGCCCTGCTCAGGCGGGGATTTGTCTTCCTGGCAGGTCACCTCTTCCGCTACCGGGACTACTACCTCTACGAGCATACACTTAAGGACAGGAACGAGGCTGACTTTTTACCCAAAGTCCGGGACTTCACCTTTAAGATAATAGCCACCAGCCCGCAGGCCGATGAGATGGCCGCCGCCGGCCTCGACTTCCGCTCTCATTCTATGGAAATCGGGCGGTGTCTGGAAAAGGGGGCGGTGGGCTTCCTCTTTTTTATTAACGGCGAGCTGGCCCACATCGGCTGGCTGGCCACTAGCCAGGCGGCTAAAGACAGCTTTGACCCTAACCCTTACCGGGTTGACTTTGCCGCTAAGCAGGGGTGTACCGGGGGCAGCTGGAGCAATCCCAAATACCGGGGCAAGGGCCTGATGGTTTACGGCTATTTTAAGCGGTTTGAGTTTTTAAGAGAGCAGGGAATAAAAACATCGCGGAATGGGGTGGAAACGGGCAATATCGCTTCCCAGAAGGCGCACGCCAGGTTCGGGCCTAAAGTGTACGCCAGAGCCCGCTATCTGAAAGTCTTTGACTGGAAGTCCTGGAAAGAAACACCGGTTACAGGGATTCCCGACAGATAATACGGCAACACCTCCGGCAGCTAAAATGAGCAAAACGACGATAAGAGTGGTCACCGACCCCGGGGAATTTGAGTCTCTGGCCCCGGTCTGGGATAACCTCCTGGAAAAGTGCCGCGATGAGAGTACCATGTACTTTACCCATGAATGGCTGGCGACCCGGTGGCGGCACTTCGGGGAAGGGCAGAGATTAAACCTGTTGCTTTTTGAGAGAGACCGCCAGATCATCGGGATTATGCCCCTGGTTAGAAACGAGTACAGAATAGGGCCTTTTAAGCTGGATGCCTTGGAGTCCATAGGCGGGACGAGCCGTAATTACGTGGGGTTGATGTTGCCAGAGGAACGGAAGGAGGTAATATCCGCCCTGCTGGCTTACCTTAAGGAAAACCTGCGCGGTGTTAGCCTTGTCCTGAGGCTTTCCCTGATACCCGGGGACAGCCGGTTCCTGAGCGCGCTGAAAGAGGGCGTGGCTCAACTTTCTAAAGATTTGGCCCTTGAGGAAAGGTTCAAGACGCTGGCGCCTTACCTTGACCTGCCGGCGAGTTGGGACGAGTATTTCGGCTCGCTGGGGGGGGAAAGGCGGAGGATGCTGGGGAGAATGTTACGAAACCTGGAAAAGAAACACGGTGTTGTTGAGTTCCGGCAGGGTGACGCCGATTCCCTGGAGGCGGGGTTAAACCGGTTCTTCGACCTGCACCAGGAGCGGTGGCAGGCGGTGGGTATCAGCGGCAGCTTTGTTGACCCCAGGGTCAAGGAGTTCTATAGAGAAGTAGCCCGGAAGTTCCTCAACAGGGGTTGGCTCTATTTTTCCACTATGAACGTAGATGGTAAGCTGGTGTCTGCCATGTACGGTTGTATCTTCAACCGGAAGTTGTACTTTATTGCCTCCGGGCGCGATATCCGCTATTCAAAGTACAGCGTGGGGCAGCTGCACGAGATGCAGGTGATAAAGGACGCCGTCAGCCGGAACCTGAGTGAGCTTGATTTCCTGCAGGGTGATGAGCCGTACAAGTTCTACTGGACCAAATCGGCCCGGAGATACATGCGGGTAACTATCATCAGGAAAGGCTTCCTGCCGGCGCTGCGCCTGCAGCTGCTGCGCGCCTTTCTGCGGCTCTGGGATGTAAGGCAGTACAGCCTGAGGGAGATCTGCGCTATATTGTCGATAAGAAGAAGAGAGAGAAAAGAACATAAGAAGATGGGGTTATTAGAGAAGTTAGAGAAGCTGCGGAGGGGCTAAGAAGTCTCCGCTTTCTTATAGACCCGGCCGTAGCTCCCGTTGCCTGCCTCCAGTTTTAGCAGTTTTCTCAGTTCTCCGGGGGACATAATCTCTCTTTCATTGGCCTCGGCCAGGCGGTGGATGCGGCTGACCAGGTCGGCATTCCGTGCCAACCGGGTGCGGGCGGGGTCATACCAGATATCGTCTTCCAGGCCTACCCTTACCCCGCCGCCGGCGGCCACGGCGATGGAGTTCATCATCAGCTGGTAGTCGCCCACCCCTCCCAGGCTCCAGAATGAGCCGGGGGGCAGGTCGCGGATCATCACGCTGGCGTGCAAGAGGTCGGCCTGGGCGCAGGCAATGTTACCCAGTATCAGGTTGAAGTAGTGCGGCGGCTCCAGCAGCCCCTTCTCCTCCAGGTACTTGGCGTAGTTTATCATGCCGGAATCAAAGGCCTCCAGCTCGGCCAGTACGCCGCGGCGCTTCATCTCCCGTGCCAGCGCCTGTATCATATCGGGGGCATTGAGGCTGACCTGCCGGTTGAAGTTCACCGAGCTCAGGGTGAGGCTGCCCATGTCCGGCTTAACCTTGCCTTCCAGCTTTAAGACCTCGGCGCGCTTTTCGAACTCGCTGAAGTTGCGCCCGCTTAAAGATACACAGATAATCAGCTCGGGGGCGAAGCGGCGGATGCCGGCGATGAGCCGGTCGTACAGCTCCGCCCTGTAGGTCGGCTTGCCGGTCTTCTCATCGCGGGCGTGCAGGTGCACCATGGTAATGCCCACCTCCACCGCCCGGTGCACGTCCTCTATAATCTCCTGGACGCTCACCGGCACGTGGGGCGTCATCTTTTTGGTGGGAATCATGCCCGTTGGCGTTAGATTGATTATGAGCTTCAAATTTATTCTCCGTGACTGAATACTATACCTTGTCATATTATTCCACCCATTGTCAATACTCTCACCACCCTTTACCCCGCAGGGTAAAACCTTTATACTGATTCCACAAAATGAGTGTGAGCCAGCCGGAAATTTTAATCGTGCTTCCCACCCTGAACGAGGAGCAGACTATCGGCCGGGTTATTGACGAGATACCCGGAAAAGCCCTGGAGGGGGCGGGCTATAAAGTACGGCTGCTGGTGGTTGACGGCAACAGCACCGACAGGACCAGGGAGATTGCCGCCGAAAAAGGCGCCGGCATTATTATTGAGCGGCGGCGGGGCAAGGGCATCGCCGTGAGTAAGGCTTTAGACGCGGTAGAGGCCGACTTTATCTTTATGCTTGACGCCGACTATACCTATCCCGCCGGCTATATCCCCGATATGCTGAAGCTGCTGGACACGCACCATGCCGTTATCGGCTCGCGGATGAGGGGGCGGCGGGAGAAGGGGGCGATGAGCCGGCTTAACCTGGTGGGCAACTATTTGCTCAGCCTGATAGCTACCGTTTTCTACGGGAAAAGGATAAGCGATGTCTGCTCCGGCTTATGGGGGTTCCGGGGGGAGGTGGTTAAAAATCTACACTTAAGGGCTACCGCCTTTGACCTGGAAGCCGAGATATTCAGCCAGCTGACCAGGAGGGGCTACTCCATCGCCGAAATTCCCATTGATTACCGCAAGCGTTTAACCCCCCCCAAGCTGAGGTCGCTGCGGGACGGCACCAGAATCGGCTGGGCGCTGATAACCAGAAGATTCCGCCGGCTGGGGAAGCCGGGGGAGCAGGGGAAATGAAGATGAATCCCCTGGTATCTATAGTTACCACCGTCTACACGCCGGAGCGGCTTAAAGACATCAACGAGCTGCTGGATAGCCTGAATGCCCAGACCTATAAAAATACCGAGACCCTAATTGTTGCCGAGAGGTCGGTTGAGCTGGCCGACAGCATCAAGAAATATATTGCCGATAAGGGCTACGCTAGTATGCGGGTGCTCTTTAATGAGGGGGAGTGGGGGTCTTACCCCTCACGCAACCTGGCTATCGGGGAGGCGGGGGGGGATATTATCGCCTTTGTTGATGATGACGCCCTGCCTTTCCCCAACTGGGTTGAGCAAACGGTGAAGGTCTATGATGAGGATAGCTCGGTGGCGGGCGTTACCGGCCCCATCCTGCCCCGGTGGCAGGATAAGTCGATGAAATGGTTTCCCCGTGAGCTTTACTGGATATTTTCCTGCACCTACCGGGAGGTGACTGAGAGGACCGAGGTGAGAAACGGCTACTGCACCAACCTCTCTTTCCTCAGGGAGGCCTTTGACACCTGCGGTTTGTTTAAGACCAGCCTGGTGGGTGGGGGGTGGGGCAAGAGCGACTGGCAGCAGCCGGCGGCCCAGGAGACTGAGTTCTGCATCAGGGTAAAAAGGGGCACCGGTAAGCGAATTGTCTATGACCCCGGTGTGAGGGTGAGGCATAAGGTCTATGGCTACCGGCTGAGCAGCGGCTTCCTGGCCCGGCGGGCTTACTGGGAGGGCTACGCCAAGGCGATGCTCAACCGCTGGTACCGTGCCGACGATGAGGAGGTGCTGTCAACCGAGTACCAGCTGCTGCGCCGTATTTTGCTGGGGCGCCTGCCGCAGACGCTGGGACGCCTGTTCCGCCGGCCGGCTACCGGCTGGCGCCAGCTGTGGGCGGTGGCCGTTGTCCTGTCTGGCGTTGCCGGCGGTTACTTTAGCTATAATTTTTTAAGCCTTTTCCGGCGGAGGGAGACTGATAGCGATGGCTAAAAAAGGCGCCAGATATTTCGTCACCGGCGGGGCCGGTTTTATCGGCAGCCACCTGGTGGACCGGCTGGTGGAGAGGGGCGGGGTGACCGTCTATGATAATTTAAGCTCGGGGCGGCGGGAGTTCCTTGAGCATCACCTTGACCGTGGTGACTTTAACTTTATTGAGGCCGACCTGCTTGACTTTGACACCTTAAAAGAGGCTATTGGGGGGCACGATATGGTCTTTCACCTGGCGGCCAACCCCGACGTCAGGGCCGGTATTACCGCTACCGACCTCGATTTAAAGGCGGGGACAATAGCCAGCTACAATGTCCTGGAGGCAATGAGGTGGAATAAAATCAAGCGGCTGGTGTTCACCTCCAGCTCCACCGTTTACGGGGATGCCGGTATAACTCCGGTTGCTGAGGACTACGGTCCGCTGGAGCCGATATCGCTCTACGGCGCCAGCAAGCTGGGTGGTGAGGGGCTTATCTCCGCCTTCTGTCACCTGTTTGGTATGCGGGGCTGGATATTCCGGCTGGCTAATATCATCGGTCCCAGGCTTACCCACGGCGTTATCTTTAATTTTATCAACCGGCTAAAGGAAAATCCGGGGCAACTGGAGATACTGGGCGACGGTCGACAGCAGAAGCCCTACCTGCATGTTGATGACTGCCTGGACGGCATGCTCCTGGCTATGGAGAAATCAGGGGAGCCGCTTAATGTCTTTAACCTCGGCCCCGCTTCTTCCACCAGCGTGGTCGCTATCGCCGGAGTAGTAGTGGCGGCCATGGGGCTGAAAGGTGTTGCCTTTAGTTATGCCGGCGGCGACCGGGGCTGGGCGGGGGATGTCCCCCAGGTAAGGTTCGATGCCGGCGCCATGAGCCGCCTGGGCTGGAAACCGCGATATAGTTCCGACCAGGCCGTGGAGCGGACGGTGCGGGAGCTGCTGGGTGAAGGCGCCGATAATGAGTAGACCGGAAGTAATAACGGGGACGCCAATCTGCCGGCGGGCGGCTTTTGCCCTGGACAAATTCCTGGCCAACCAGCGGGAAATCCAGCAGGCTTACCACGATTGCCGCCTGGTTATGGCTACCGATGAGCCTGACTTTGTTGCCGAGCTAGAGGAGCAGATAAAACTCCACCATCTAAAGGGAGAGGTCATCACTTATGAGACGGCAAAGCCTGATTACGCCCGAAGCCGGATATGGAGCGTAACCTGCGGCAGGGAGGCGATACGGCAATATGCGCTGTTACAGGGGGCAGAATACCTATTATGCTTAGATGGTGATATGGTTTATGAGCCGTCGCTTATCAGCATTATGAAGTCCAAGATCCAGGGTTTTGACGTCGCCTATAGCGGATTTAGATTTCGGTACCGTGGCACTTTGGGATTTGGCACCAGCTGTTTTATGATCAAAAGAGAAATGTTGAGTAAAATTACCTTCAGGTGTTATGAATTCCGGAACGGGCAAGAACTAGATGATGGCGAGTCAATTTTCTTGGAGCTGTTCAGATACCGCGCCAAACTCAATAAAGGCTTTTTTGTCCCAATCAAGCACTACAGGAACAGCCACGAATACTATGCAGTTGAGCCGCAGCCGATGCGCTGGTATCAGACACTGACCCATATTCAGTTGGTGAGATATATGCTTACCATGGCAGCTGTTCTGACCAGATATAATATAGCCCGCAAGCTGCATATCTGGCTTTACCGCAGGGCAGGATTTGCATCCAGGGACCGCCGCTAAGGTTTACTTGCCAGCGGGTTAGGGCCAAAGTATAATCAGCAGGTGCGCAACGATATCCGGTACATAGTGGGGCATATCCGGAGCCCCCTCTATCGCAACTCCTTCTTTCTGATGGCCAACACCGTGCTGACCTCGGGGTTGGGTTTTTTCTTCTGGATGGTGGTGGCCCGGTTTTATACCGAGGCCGAGGTGGGGTGGGGGGCGGCGATAATATCGGCTATCTCCCTGCTGGCTATGCTGAGCGTCCCCGGCTTCGGCGCCGCCCTTATCCGCTTCCTGCCTAAGGCGGAAAAGCCCCAGGATATGATTAACTCCTGCCTTACCATCAGCGGGGCTCTGGCGGTGGTGCTGGCGGTGGTCTTTGTCGCCGGGCTGGATGTCTGGTCGCCGGCTCTGGCCTTCATCAAGAGTAATATAATCTTCGCCGCCGCCTTTGTTTTCTTTGTCCTGGCCCAGGCGCTTTACGGGACGATAGCCTCTGTCTTTATCGCCCGGAGAAGGGCCGACTTTACCCTGTACAAGAGCGCCGTCTTTTCGCTGCTCAAGATTCCGCTGCCCATCCTCCTGGTGCTCTTTTTCCATGCCTTTGGCATCGCTGCCTCGTGGGGTATCGCCTCTGCCGTGGCTCTGGCGGTCGCCTTAATTTTCTTCGTCCCCCGGGTTCAGCCGCACTACAGGCCGGTGCCCAGCTTTAATCCGGGCATAATCGGCAGTATGTGGCGCTATTCCTCCGGCAGCTACCTCGCCCGTATCTTTAACGCCGCCCCGGCCCTGATATTGCCCTTAATGGTGGTTAACCTGCTGGGGGCCGAGCAGAACGCCTATTTCTATGTCGCCTGGACAATAGCCGCCCTGCTCTTTGCTATTCCGGCGGCGGTGGCTCGTTCCCTTTTCGCCGAGGGCGCCCACTTTGAGGGCGAGTTGTGGACTAATGTGACTAAATCTCTAAAGTTCACCTTCCTGATACTGGTGCCGGCGGTTATCCTGGTTCTGCTGGTGGGGAAATGGCTGCTTCTACTGTTTGGCGAGGGCTATTCCGCCAGCGGTCTGCTGTTGCTGCGGATTCTGTGTTTATCAAGCCTGTTTGCCGGCGCGAGCATTATTTATACCGCTACCCTCCGCGTTGAAGACCGGTTGAGGGAGCTGACGCTCATATTCGGCTTTATCACCGCGGCCACCCTGGTCGGCAGCTATTTCATTATGCCGCAGGCAGGGATGGTCGGCATCGGCTATGTCTGGCTGGCCGTCCAGGGGGTGGTTGGCCTCTATGCTGTCTTTGCCATGAGGGCGCGCTATCGGGCTGCTAAATAATAATAGCTGGGAGCGAGGATAATGAATAAAATCAAACCCTTGAGAGTTGGTGTTGTTGGTTGTGGTGGTGCCGCCTTCTGGCACATGTCCGCCATGAGGAAAATCAATGGTATTAAGCTGGTGGCAATCTGCGATAGGAACGAAGCCCTGGCCAAGCGGGTGGCAAAGGCTTTACATATTAAAAGTTATTACGCCGATTTGTCCGAGATGCTGGGCAAAGAGAAAATGGATGTGGTTGACATCTGCGCCCCGCCGCAGACCCATCTGGCTTTAGCTACCCAGGCAATGGAGGCCGGCTGCCATGTTCTGACGGAGAAACCAATGGCTTTAACTACCGAAGAGGCCGATGAGATGATAGAGGCAGCCAGAGCCAATCAGGTGCAGCTGGGCGTGGTGCATAATGAGCTTTTTATGCCGGTGGTGATGAAGGCCAGGTCAATGGTTAGTGAGGGGGTGGTTGGTGATGTGGTGGGGGTAAGTATTACCGATTCCATGGCGCGGGACGCCGACCTTGTTTTGAACAAAGATCACTGGTGCCATAAGCTGCCCGGCGGCATATTTGGTGAGATGTTACCCCACCCCATATACCTGGTGCAGGCTTTTCTGAGCGGGCTGGAGCCGGTGGCGGTACATAGCCGTAAGCTGGGTAGCCGTGATTGGCTGGCGGCTGATGAGCTGAGGGTAATTCTTGAGGGTAAAAACGGCCTGGCGACCATCACTGAGTCGGTTAACTGGCCGGAGGATTTTATGGTGCTGGATATCTTCGGCACCAGGATGTCTCTGCATGTTGATATCTGGGGCGCCGTTATGACCAGATATGGCGTTGCCGGTGGGGGAGGGCGCTTCAGGCGCGGCGGGCAGAATCTGGAGCAGGGTTTTCAGCGGCTGGGTGGCACCGCCGACACCGCTTTTAATGTAATTTCGGGCCGTTTTCGCGACGGACACCGCAGCGTAATCCATCGGTTCTTTGAAAGCGTGCGAACGGGCATAGGAATGCCGGTTACGGTGGAGGAGGCCAGGGAGGCGGTCAGGTTGTACCAGGCGGTAACGGCCCGAATCTAGGCTTTAAGAGGTAGTCGGCGTTTTGCCCGGCTTTACCGCTTTAATGGCAACGTAGCGGCCGGTGAGGTATTTGATTTTGCTCCCCTCCAGCCGGTTGAGGCAGGCCAGTCCTTTCCTGATGGCGTTGTCCAGCCGGCCCCGGCTTAATTTGCGCAGAGAGCGCTCCAGCCACCTTACCAGCCCGTCGGGGTGGGGGTAGTGGAGAATGGCCGTGTTTTCCTCTACGTCAAGCCCAATTTCCGCCAGGGTGCGTCTCAGGCGGGGAAGAGAGAGAGTCCGGCCGATTAAATACGGTGATAGCCCCAGTTTCATCCAGAGACGGATGATGAAATAGGGGGGGTAGGTGAGGTTGCTCTTGTTGTCTATGGTTAATATGAGAGTGCCGCCGTCGGCTAGCACCCGCCCCAGCTCTTTTAGAGCGGTGATGATTTCCGCCTCGGTGGGGAAGTGGTCCAGGGTGGAATCGGAGATGATAAGGTCGATGGAGCTGTCCCGCAGCGGGAGCTTTTTGACATCGCTGCAGAGATAATTGCCGGCGTCAATACCCCGGTTTTGAGCCTGTCTTTTGGCTTCCGCCACTATCTCAAAGGCAACATCAATGCCGATTACATCGCTTTTAGCCGGTATGGCATCGAAGAGGAACTGCTCCACGCTAAAGGCTTCGGCAAAAAGGTCGGTCTTTAAAATCTTCTGCCTGGCGGTTATCCGCGTCCATCTGGTTATCAGGTCTATGTAGGTCTTTCTTTTTTGTTCCCCCAGAAGCTCGTTGGCATAGCCCTTATCCGACCATCCCCTGGCCACCCCTCCCCAGTGTTCGGCTTCCTTATCCGGTATGTTCATTTCTTATTGCTTGAGGAGTGGTTGCTGCCGATATCAAACCAGGGCTCGGTAAACGGGTAGCCGTGGACCTGGTCAACGTTAATAAGGTGGGAGATGAAGCTGCCCAGATTATCCCGCTTGCCGCCGGAGCAGTACTGTTGCAGGAGGGGGAAGATGCGGGTGGGGAAAATATAGCAGGCGGTGGCAATGAGGCTGGACCTGGGCTTGGACGGCTTCTCTTCTAATCCAGCTATACGATGGCCGTCCAGTTGCACCACGCCGAACTGGCCGGCCCGGCCCTTATCGCCGATATCGTGGACGGCGACCAGAGTGTTGTTGCCGTCATAGGCGGCGATAAACTGCGAGAAGTCAAATTCGAAGTAGTTGTCACCGGCGATGACCAGCAGGTCTTCGCTGATATTCCTGGTGGTAACCCAGAAGTTGAGCGAGCCGACGGCCCCCTTTTTCTCCTTATCGCTCCAGATTTCCTCGACGCAGAGGTCTATGTCTCTATCCACCCCCTGCTGCCACTGGCGAAAATCAGCTTCAAATTTAAGGTTGGTGGAGACGAGAATTTTTATATTCCGGGGAACCTTGTCCACCAGGTGGCTTAACAGGGGTTTGCCCTTGTATTCCAGCAGCGCTTTTGCCTTGTTGGTAATGATGGGATAAAGCCTGGTGCCGAAGCCCCCGGCCAGTATCAAGCATTTCATGGCATTAAACAGGTTATCACAGAGTTGCCTTTCGTGTCTATGAGATAATAGCGGGTGTTTATAGGGGCAGATAGCCTATACATTCCCAATACCTCTTAGGTATTTACTTTGCAACCCACCCCCTTAATCCCCCTCCCTTGTAAGGGAGGGGGAGGGTTTTTTTCTGAAGAGGGGCTGGCGCCCCTCTTAAACACCCCGCCAGGGTAGTTGCTTTTTCAACGGAAGAGGGTAGGGTTATAGAGATGAATAGAGGCGAAGCCTTTTTGGGCGGGTGGGGGGGAAATATAACGAAACTCAAAAAGTGGGGGGGGGGGGACAAAGGGCGTTAGCGCGCTTCCCTAAGGGGTGGGGCGCGGGACATGCTATACTGCGGGGGGGGGGCCAGGAGCTCACATTCCTC
>JAUVYB010000009.1 GCA_030603275.1 Deltaproteobacteria bacterium
TCGCCGCACCCCTCTGGAAGAAAGCCCGAACAGTTGCCAGGGCTAACCAAGCCCGTATCGTGCAAGGAAGGGCTATAAAGTATTCGAGGAGGTTATAATGAATCAGGAATCCACTTTCATCGGAATCGACGTCGCCAAGACGCGGCTGGATGTCGCTATCCGCCCCACAGGTCAGCAATGGCAGGTTGCTTACACCGAGAAGGGTATTCAGGGCCTGGTCGACCAGTTTACTGACCTTCATCCTACTCTGGTGCTCCTTGAAGCATCTGGCGGGCTGGAACTTTCTATGGTCACTGCTCTGGCTGCCGCCGGTCTGCCCGTCGTGGTTGTCAACCCCAGACAGGTAAGGGATTTTGCCAAAGCCACCGGAAAGCTGGCCAAGACTGACGTTTTGGATGCCCAAGTCCTGGCTCGTTTTGCTGAAGCGGTTCGTCCCACTCCACGTCCCCTTCCGGACATGGAGACTCAAGCTCTTACCGCTTTGGTAGCTCGCCGGAATCAGGTGATGAGCATGCTGGTTGCCGAGAAAAACCGGCTGTATGCGTCCCGACCACCAGTACACCAGCGAATCCAGACTCATATCGCCTGGCTCGAGCAGGAACTGGATGAGATAGATCGAGGCCTGAAGGAGATGCTGCATAACAGCCCGGTATGGCGTGAAAAGGAAAACCTGCTGAGAACGGTGCCTGGTGTAGGGCCGCAGCTGACAATCTCCCTCTTGGCCTACCTGCCTGAGCTGGGAACCTTGAATCGAAAGAGTATAGCTGCACTGGCTGGAGTAGCTCCTTTCAACCGGGATAGTGGTACCCTGCGCGGGAAACGTGCAGTTTGGGGTGGCCGCTCCCGTATCCGTGCCTCCCTCTATATGGGAGCATTGGTAGCTACCCGCCATAACCCTGTCATAAGTACCTTCTATCAGCGGCTGTTGGCAGCAGGTAAACCCAAGAAGGTCGCCCTTACTGCTTGTATGCGTAAACTGCTCATTATCCTTAATGCTATGCTTAAACATCATGCTTCCTGGCAATCACTTAATCCTCAACTACTCGGACCGTGCTCTTGACTTTTAAGACAGTTGCTTTCTCCCAATATAGTCTCTCCACCTCCTTAAACCCCCATCTGCTTAATCAGCGTCTTTATCCCCTCCGCCGAATCATATAATCTCTGCTTCTCCTCGGCGGAGAGCTCAAATTCCACTATCTGCTCGATGCCGCCCTTGCCCAGCTTTACCGGCACCCCGATGACGGAGTCCTTAATGCCGTACTCCCCGTCGAGGAGGGCGGCGCAGGGCAGGATTTCTTTTTTATCGAGGACTATAGATTCGGCCATGCGGGCGATGCCGGCCGATGGGGCGTAGAAAGCGCTGCCGGTTTTAAGCAAATCAACGATTTCCCGGCCTCCGTGTATGGTGCGCTCCACCAGCCTGGCGATGGTTTCTTCGGGCAGCAGCCCGGTTAGCGGCTTGCCCCTGACCGCGCTCAGCTGGGGGATAACCACCATGTTCAGGCCGTGCGCCCCCAGCACCCAGGCGGAGATGTCGGCCACCGGGACGTTAAGCTCGGCGGCGATAAAGGTGCTCAGGCGGGCGCTGTCTAAGACGCCGGACAGTCCCACCACTCGCTTGCGCGGGAACTTGCTGGCTTTGACCGCCAGGTAGGTCATGGCGTCGAGCGGGTTGGAGACCATGAGGATAATACACTCCGGCGAATATTTGACGGCATTATTAATAACGCCGGTGACGATTTCGGTGTTGGCCGCCAGCAGCTGGTCGCGGGTCATGCCCGGCTTGCGGAAGAGGCCGGCGGTAACTATCACCACCTCGGAGCCGGCGGTATCTTTATAGTCGTTGCTGCCGGTGATGGCGGTCTTGAAATTGATGACCGGCGCCGATTGCAGTATGTCCAGCGCCTTGCCCTGGGGCAACCCCTCGATGATGTCCACCAGGACGACGTCGGCGTAGCCCCGTTCGGCGATTCTCTGTGCGGAGGTGGCGCCGACATTTCCGGCGCCGATAACGCTGATTTTGCTGGGCATTTTACCCCCTCATCTTTTCGATTATAGCATCGGCCACCTGCGAGGTGCCGACCACTGCGGTGCTGCCGGGCTTCATATCGTAGGTGACGTTCCTGCCCTCGGCGATCACTCCGGCGATGGCCTTCTCCAGCCTGTCGGCGGCTTCCGCCTCGCCGATATACTTTAGCATCATCACCCCGGAAAGCATCATTGACATCGGGTTGACCTTGTTCTGCCCCTTATATTTGGGGGCGCTGCCGTGGGTGGCCTCGAATACGGCTATCTGGTCGCCCAGGTTGGCGCCGGGGGCCAAGCCTAATCCCCCCACCAGCCCGGCACAGAGGTCGGAGATAAGGTCGCCGTAGAGGTTGGGCAGCACCAGCACGCTGAACTGCTGCGGCCTGCGCACCAGCTGCATGCACAGGTTGTCGACGATTCTGTCCTCGAACTCAATATCGGTATATTCTTTAGCCACCTCCCGGGCGGCATTCAGGAATAAGCCATCGGAGAACTTCATGATATTGGCCTTGTGGACGGCGGTGACCTTTTTTCTCTGGTTGGCGCGGGCATATTCAAAGGCGAATTTAACGATGCGGCGGCTGGCGCTCTCGGAAATCACCTTCAGGCTGACGCCGGAGTCCTCCTTTACCTTATCGCCGGTGGCTTCGGCCACCAGCTTTATTAATTTGGCCGTCTCCGCCTTACCCTTCTCGAACTCGATTCCGGCGTAGAGGTCTTCGGTGTTCTCCCTGACCACGACGATATCGACATTCTCGAAGATAGTCGGCGCCCCGGGGTAAATCTTGCAGGGGCGCAGGCAGACGTAGAGGTCCAGTTCCTTGCGCAAAGCCACGTTGACGCTTCTGAACCCGGAGCCGACCGGGGTGGTCACCGGCCCCTTGATGGCGACCCTGTTTTTCCTGATTGATTTCAGGGTGGCTTCGGGCAGCAACTCGCCCAGCTTCTCTCTGGCGTCGGCCCCGGCATAGGCCAGCTCCCAGTTGATGCTAACGCCGGTGGCGTCCAGCACCCGCTGGGTGGCCTGGCTGATTTCGGGCCCGACGCCGTCGCCGGGGATAAGCGTTATATTATGAGCCATATTTATTTTTTCTTACCCCACCCCCATTGTGGAGGGGTTTTCTTGTTTTCTCCCCCCTAAAAGCGAGTTGAGAGAGGTTCCAACCTCTGTGGGTGGGAGGGTGGGAAAGAAGACTCCTCTTTATATTATAGCTTAAAATCCCCGTATTTCTGGATATAGGGCACCAGCCCGCCTCTATCCAGTATATCCAGCATAACTTTAGGCAGCCTGCCGAAGGTGAGCTTTCCCCCCCTGGTTTTATCATAGACGGTGCCCTTTGCCAGGTCCACCTCAAGCTTGTCCCCGTCGTCGATGCCGTCGGTGTCGCAGATGAGCACCGGCAGCCCCAGGTTGATGGCGTTTCTAAAGAAGATTCGGGCCACCGATTTGGCCAGTATGGCGCTCACCCCGGCCATCTTAATCACTAGCGGGGCGTGCTCCCGGCTGGAGCCGAGGCCGAAATTACTGCCGCCGACGATAAAGTCCCCCTTATTCACCTTACCGGCAAAATCGGGGTCGGCGTCCTCCATAACATGTTTGGCCAGCTCCGGCAGGTTGCTCCTCAAGTAGGCGTAGCGCCCCGGTATTATGTGGTCGGTGGAGATGCCGTCGCCGAATTTAAAGGCTTTTCCCTTTAGCATCTATATTACTCCTGGGCAAGGCGTCTTTATTGTCGTCTCCCCATCATTTTTAAAGCCCGCTTTCCGGCCTTAAAGCTCAAAATACATCCCTGGGGTCGGTGATTTCTCCGGTGATAACAGTGGCCGCCGCCGTGGCCGGACTGCCCAGGTAGATAAAGGCTTCGGGGCTGCCCATCCGCCCCTTAAAGTTGCGGTTGGCGGTGGAAAGACAGGCTTCCCCGCTGGCCAGCACCCCCTGGTGCAGACCGAGGCAGGCGGCGCAGCCGGGGGGCATGATAACGGCTCCGGCCTCAACTAAGGTGCGGATGTAGCCGGCGCTGATGGCGTCCAGCATGATTTGGGGCGAAGCCGGGGCCACGATGAACCTTATCCGGGGGTGGCGTTTCTTGCCCTTTAATATCTCGGCGGCGGTGGCTATGTCCTCCAGCCGCCCGTTGGTGCAGGTGCCGATGAACACCTGGTCTATTTTAGTCCCTTTTAGCTCCCGGGCCAGGGCGGTATTATCCACCTGGTGGGGCTTGGCCACCGTTGGCTCAAGGGCGGTCAGATTGATATTAATCTGGCTTTCGTAGCCGGCGTCATTATCGGCCGCCAGTGCTTGGTAATCCTCGCCCCGCTTCTGGTGGTTCAGGTAGGCCCGGGTGACCCTGTCGGCCGGGAAAAGCCCCGCTTTAGCCCCCGCCTCCACCGCCATGTTGGCGATGGTCAGCCGGTCGGATATTTTCAGGTTCCGCAGGCCCTCCCCGCCGAACTCCAGCGCCTTGTAGGTCGCCCCGTCGGCGCCGATGGCGCCGATAAGCTGCAGCACCAGGTCTTTAGCCATCACCCCCCGCTTGAACTCCCCGGTAACTGATATTTTAATGCTCTCCGGCACCCGGAACCAGGTCTTGCCTAAGGCAAAGACGACGGCCACATCTGAGGAGCCCATACCGGTGGCGAAGGCCCCCAGTCCGCCGGCGGTGACGGTATGGGAGTCGGCCCCGACGACGACATCGCCCGGTTTGGCCAGGGATTCGGCCACCAGCTGGTGGCAGACACCGCCGCCGACATCGGAAATCAGGCAGCCCGTTTCCCGGGCGAACTGGCGCATCAGCCGGTGGTCGTTGGCCAGCTCGCGGTTGGGGCTGGGGGCGGCGTGGTCGAAAAAGATGACTGTCTTTTTGGGGTTGGCCAATCGCTCAAAATTACCGGCCTGGAACTGCCTTATCGTCAGCGGGCCGGTGGTATCCTGGGCAAAGGCCAGGTCTACCTGGGCGATAACAATATCTCCGGCGCGGGCGTCACAGCCCGATTTTAGAGAGAGAATCTTCTCAGCTAATGTCTTACCCACTTAAGCCTTTGCTGGTAGCTCTTACCCGATTACCGCCATGACGTCGTCCCGGGCCACTTTATCGCCACTGGCGAAGTTTATCGCTTTGACTTTACCCGCCGCCGGGGTGGTTATGGAGTTGGCCATCTTCATCGCTTCCAGGATAAGGATGGTATCGTCGGCATTGACCTCGTCGCCGACTTTTACCTCGTAGCGGATGATGATGCCGGGCATGGGGGCGATAATCTGGGTCTCGCCGGCTTTTTTGGCCGGCGGCGCTTTCTTCTCCTCGGCCTTTCCGGCGGCTTTAGGCGGTTCAGGTGGTTGTGGTGCTGCTGCCTTCGGTACCGCCGGCGCTGGTGCCGCCGGGGCTTGGGGCGCGGTGGTTACTTCACCTTCCACTGGCTCCACGTTAACGGTTAAAACATTGTCGCCCAGATAAACCCTGTATGTCTTAACGCCGGAGCTTTCGGCCGCCGCCTCTCTCTCGGCCAGCTTGCCCGCCTTCAGCTTGGCGATAAGCTCGTCCTCGCGCTTAACATTATCTATCGTCCTGGCTTTGGTCTCCTCGGGCGGCGCCTCCAGCCCGTACTTCCATCTCAAAAAGCGCATTCCGGTGGTGGGGTAGAGGGCGTAGATAAGCACGTCACCCATATCCTTGGCGATGTCTTTAGTCGCCTCTTTAGCCTTCTCCATCTCCGGCTCCAGCATATCGGCCGCCCGGCAGGTGATGGGTTTCTCGCCCCGCGGGTAGCCCTTGAGGGCTTTCTTCTGCACCTCGGGGTCGATTGGGGCCGGCGGCTTGCCGTAGAGGCCGTAGCAGTAGTCCTTTATCTGGTCGGAAATCATCTTGTAGCGGCCGAAGAGGACGTTCTGCACCGCCTGGATGCCGACAATCTGGCTGGTGGGGGTTACCAGTGGTGGGTAGCCCAGCTCTTTGCGTACCCGGGGCAGCTCGGCGTAGACCTCCTCGATTTTATCCAGGGCGCCGGCCTCCCGTAGCTGGGCGACCAGGTTGGTGGTCATCCCGCCCGGAATCTGGTGCATAAGCACGGCGGTATCGATGACGGACATGCGGGTGGTATCCAGGAACTCCCGGTACTTGGGGGCGATGGACTCTATATACTGCCCCAGCTTGAAAAGGTGAGGCAGGTTGAGTCCGGTGTCCCGCGGCGTCCCCTGCAGGGCAACTACTATCGGCTCCACCGGCGGCAGCGAGGTGCGCAGGCCGAAGGGAGCCAGCGCCGTGTCGATGATATCCACCCCGGCCTCGATAGCCTTGAGACAGCTCATCAGCCCCATACCGCTGGTGTGGTGGGTATGCAGCTGCACCGGTATCTTTATCGCCTTTTTCAAGGCTGAAATCAGCCGGTAGGCATCGTCGGGGGCAATCAGGCCGGCCATGTCCTTGATGCAGAAGCTGTCGGCCCCCATCTCCTCCAGGATGCGCGCTTTATTAACGAAATAATCAATGTTGTACACCGGCCCCCCCAGCTTGGGCTCGGTCAGCGAATAGCTCAGGCAGAGCTGGGCGTGCTTGCCGCACTCCTTGACCGCCTTGAGGCTGGTGACGAAGTTACGCTCGTCGTTGACGGCGTCGAAGATGCGGAAGATGTCTATTCCCACCTCGGCGGCATGGTGTACGAAGGCGGTAACCACGTCGTCGGCGTAGTTGCGGTAGCCGACAAGGTTCTGTCCCCGCAGCAGCATCTGGAGGGGGGTATCGGGCATCAGCTTTTTCAGGATGCGGGGCCGGTCCCAGGGGTCTTCGTTGAGGAATCGGGTGGGCACGTCAAAGGTAGCCCCGCCCCACACCTCCATGGAATAAAACCCCGCCTTGTTCATCTCGGCGGCGATGGGTTCCATGTCTTCGGTGCGCATTCTCGTCGCCAGTGAGGACTGGTGTCCGTCACGGAAGGTAACATCGGTTATCTTTAATCGATTGGTTGCCTTCTCCATTGGATTTCTTCCCCTTATTATTATTTTTTACCGGGAGCCTGAGGTGGCTTTTCCGTCAGAATATAGGCGATGACGGCGTTGATATTACAGTGGAATATTGCCGTGTTTTTTCTGGAGGCGTGGTCCCGGGGGTGCCTCCAGCGTCTCCAGCGCCCTGATGAGCCTGGCGCGGGTAGCCCTCGGGTCGATGACATTATCTATATAGCCCCGCCCCGCCGCCAGGTAGGGGTGAGCGAACTTCTCCTTGTAGTCGCTCACCAGCTGCTCTCTGGTCTCGTCGGGCTTCTCCGAATTAGCTATAGCCTGCTTAAAGAGGATATTTACCGCCCCCTCCGGCCCCATGACGGCAATCTCGGCGCTGGGCCAGGCGTAGTTGATGTCCCCCCGCAGATGTTTACTACTCATCACGATGTAAGCCCCCCCGTAGGCCTTGCGGGTGATAACGGTGATTTTGGGCACGGTGGCCTCGGCGTAGGCGTAGATGAACTTGGCGCCGTGCCGGATGATGCCCCCCTTCTCCTCCTTGGGCCCGGGCATAAAGCCGGGGACGTCAACGAAGCTGACCAGGGGGATGTTAAAGGCGTCGCAGAAGCGGACGAAGCGGGCCCCCTTGACCGAGGCGTTTATATCGATAATCCCGGCCATGTGGGCCGGCTGCTGGGCGACTATACCCACCGCCCTGCCGTCCAGTCGGGCAAAACCGACGATTAAATTAGGGGCGAAGTCCTGGTGCACCTCCATAAAGTCGCCGTTGTCGGCCACGCTGGTAATTATCCGCTTCATGTCGTAGACCTTGCCCGAATCCTCCGGTATGACGTCGAGCAGGCTTTCATCAGTCCGATTGGGGTCGTCGCCCGGTTTTATTCGGGGCGGGTCGTCGCGGAAGCTCTGGGGGAGGTAGCCCAACAGGCGGCGCACCTTCTCCAGGCACTCCTGTTCGCTGTCGGTGACGAAGTGGGCTACCCCGCTCTTCTCGGAGTGGACTTTAGCCCCGCCCAGCTCCTCGTGGCTGACGTCTATACTTATCACCGCCTTGACCACGTCGGGGCCGGTGATGTACATCCGGCTTATCCCCTCCACCATAAAGACGAAATCGGTTATGGCCGGCGAGTAAACAGCGCCCCCCGCCGACGGCCCCATCACCACCGATATCTGGGGGATGACGCCGGAGCATAATGTGTTGCGCAATAGTATGTCGCCGACGCCGCCCAGGCTACCCACACCTTCCTGGATGCGGGCGCCGCCGGAGTCCCAGATGGCGATGACCGGCGCTCCCTTTTTAACGGCTAAATCAATAACCTTGCAGGCTTTCCGGGCTGATACCTCGGAGATAGTCCCGCCGAGGACGGTGAAGTCCTGGGAATAAATAAAGACCAGCCGGCCGTCAATCTTCCCTGAACCGGCGACCACGGAATCGCCCAGGTATTTTTGGTCGGCCAGACCGAACTCGGTAGCCTGGTGGGTGACGAAGGGGTCAAGCTCCTCAAAGCTGCCCTTGTCCAGCAGCAGGTCGATTCTCTCTCTAGCGGTCAGCTTGCCTTTGGCATGCTGCTGCTCGATGCGCCTGGCTCCGCCCCCCGCCCGGGCTTGCTTTTCCATCTTGGCTAGTTTGGCCAGTTTATCTTTCATGGTCATACCAGATTTGAATCAAAGTGCGTATACATGTCAGCAATCTTATCACAGTGAGAGTGTTTTGGGCAAGTTTCAAGAGTAATTTTAGCTCTTTGCCCCACCCCCGTATTATATCTTTTCCCGCTCACCACCCTTTAGGGAAGCGGGCTAAAGCCCTTTTTACCCCACCCCCCTCTTTTTGAGTTTCGTTATATTTCCCACCCACCCGCCCAAAAAGGCTTCGCCTCTTTTCATCTCTTTAACCCTACCCTCTTCCTTTGAAAAAGCAACTAACCTGGCGGGGTGTTTAAGAGGGGCGCCAGCCCCTCTTCAGAACAAACCCTCCCCCTCCCTTGCAAGGGAGGGGGATTAAAAGCGGGTCCCCGGGAAAATCGAAGATTTTTCTGGGTGCTTTAAGGGGGTGGGTTGGTAAGCAAATATCTAAGCGGGTGATACTCCGCCTTAAAAACTCTCTTGCCCCCACCCCCCTAAGGAGAAATTGATGGAAGTATTACTTCTGTAGGGTGGGAGGGTGGGAAGAAAGACACAAGTTTAAAAGGGGTGGGGGTAGACTCTCTTAAGCGTCAAGTCTTGTTATTTTGTTTCATTATGAGGTAATCTTATGCCTGGTTATACCTGGCTCAGCAGGTATTATTGGGGGAGCAGGCTCAGGCTCACAATAAATACTGATGAGCGAAATCTCGTTTGTCTCCTCTGTATATGTCCATGTAGTCGAGCCATAAAGGTCTTCGCCGTGATATCTGACTACAACCGCTCCTTGAATTCTCCATCGACCGTTGCCTTCATAATTAGCAGCCCACTGTCCCACCGGATTCATATGTTCATACTTACCCTGCTGTTCGTCTTCCGTTAAATAGGAGTTGGTGTAGGGTACGCCATAAATTTGGATTGCCGAAATGACCTGTTCGCTAGTTAAGGTAGGGCGGTCAGTCGAAGCACAACCTATGAGCGAAACAACGACTAAAGCAACAAGACCAATAAGCAAGAACCGTTTGGCTTTGTTTTTCATTTCTCCCCCCAAAATCTACTTCCTGCCTACAGGAACTATATATAAAGGCTGTTCATCGGCGGGCAGATTAAGGAGCTTGCTGACCTCGTCCTCATGAAAGGCGCCCACGGTCACGGCGCCCAGTCCCAGGGCGGTGGCCTGCAGGCACAGGTTCTGGGCGGCGTGCCCCACCTCCATGTGGACGTATCTTACCCCCCTGTCGCCGTATTTACCGGTTGTCCTTTCGTAAACGGCGGTAAATACTATGGATACGGCTCCCTCCTTTACCCAGGCCTGCCCCAGCGCCGCCTCGGCCAGCTCGGCCCGCTTATCGCCATCCATGATTTTAACCAGTTGGTGAGCGTCCGGTTGATAGCGGTAGACCCCCGCCGTCAAATCTTCCCCATCACCCGCCACCAGGTATAGCTCCAGCGGGTACAGACCTCCTGCCGATGGGGCCGCTCTAAAGCCTCGGGGGTCGGTAAGCCCCTGGGCCGCCCATAGCAGCTGAGATAGTTCCTGGAGGGTTAGCGGCTCGCCGGTGTAGCTCCTGATTGACCGCCGTTCCAGCAGGCTTTGCTCAAGAGATACATCGCTGTCGTATTGCGGTTCGGGTAGCTTTATCACCTCGGCTTGCTCCTGGGAAGGCGTTGGGGTTAGCTCTGGTTGGGGACAGCCGCAGAGAGTCACCAGCAGTATGGCTAGAGTGGCCAGATAATACCGATAATAACGCCCCATATTCTACCTCCCTGCCACTCTGTATCATACATAATACCCGATTTTAACGGCCTGTCAAGGTTTATCAACCTCACCCCCTCTTCACCCTAAAAAATCCAGGATTTTTCAGGGAACCCGAATTTCATATGGTAACCTCACCCCCTTTATCCCCCTCTCCACTCTTGGAGAGGGGGAATTTTTTTCTTTAGAAGAGGGGGCTTCGCCCCCTCTTAAACACCCCTTTCCCCCACCCCCTTGCAAAAGTCCACTTAAGGTCTATAATATGTTTACTATGGCAAAGAGAGACCGTTCGGGGAAACTAAAAGGGCCTATTTCGAAAAGAGTTCAGGCATTAAATCCAGTTACGAAGAGATGGGTAAAAATTGATACTTCTACTGGAAAAATTATCGCTCATAAAAGGTCCCCTACCCCTTATAAGGGTGTAAGGAAGAAATGATTGTTTGCCCACTTACCTTAGACGAGTGTAGTAAACATATAGATCTTCGTCCTGGGAATGTGTTTCTAATGACGCCGTCTAAATCCAAGCGTAGCACCGAATTGAAAAGAGTCATATCTCGTATATCTTCCGAACTACGTAGACAAGAGCTTACACCTTTAGACGGATGTAGCTTGGTTGACCTTGGAGACACTCTCTGCAAGATTTGCTCCACAATGCAGGGGTGCGCAATGGGTATAGGTTTCTATCACCCCGATTTATCTGCGGACACGCTATCAAATATTTTTTGGGAAATGGGAATAAACCAAGGCTGGGGTAGGCCAGTATTATTGATAGCAAATAAAAAAGAGGACTTGCCATCAGATTTTACCCGTGATTTTTGCATCTTTTTTGAAAATAACCGTCAATACATAAGGAAATTCAAAGACTTAATTGTTTCTTTCAAACAGCGCGAGCAGTATTTAAATACTCTAGCTGATGAGGCTATTCTGAGGGCTGACTATGAAAAAGCTTTCAAATACTATCAAGATGCATTCTTAATTGGTGGAAATCGTCAAATACTTACAAAAATACGAAAACTTAAGAATATCATTAGCTCCAAGCGAATATCAAAAGACTTGAAAACTAGGCTAACTAGTATTATTACCAGCTACCTGAGTGACGCAGCTAAATATCGAAGATAGTCTGCTAACATTGTTGCTTCGCCCCCTCTTAAACACCCCATCAGTCTCCGTTTAACATAACGCTAATAACAAATCCCACGTTCAACCACGCCTGAATTGTTTCCCCAATTATTTTTAGTGCTGTTTTTTCCTCCCCTTCTCCCCCCACCCACCTAGCCACACCGTTAAAAGGGTGCTAAAATATGGTTAGCTATGGAAAGCCAGTCAACTCTAGCCGTCACCCGCTGCGGGAGCCTTGATTTGCACTGGGGGGAGCGCACCTACGTCATGGGCATCCTCAACGTCACCCCGGACTCTTTCTCCGGCGACGGCGTGGGCGCCGATGTTAACGCCGCCCTGGCCCGGGCGAGGCAGCTGGCCGAAGAAGGCGCCGATATCATCGATGTCGGCGGCGAGTCCACCCGCCCCGGCGCCCCGCTGGTATCGGCCGACGAAGAGCTAAGGCGGGTGATTCCGGTTATCGAAAGGCTGGCGGCGGAGCTTTCCGTCCCGGTAAGCATTGACAGCTATAAATCAGAAGTGGCGGAAAGGGCCCTGGAGGCGGGGGCAAGGATGCTCAACGACCAGTGGGGCTTAAAGCACGACCCCCGTCTGGCCGGGCTGGCCGCCCAATGGAATGTCCCCATAATTTTAATGAGCAACCAGCGGGACAAGGGCGGCTATGACGCCGCCCTCAAGCGCGACACCGCAGAGTATAATGACCCCATGGCGGAGATAACGGCTTCTCTAAAGGGAAGCCTGGAGATAGCCTCGCAGGCCGGCGTGCCCCGGGAAAACATTATCCTGGACCCCGGCATCGGCTTCGGCAAGAGCTGGCAGCACGACCTGGAGATAGTCCGGCGCCTGGCGGAATTAAAAGAGCTGGGACGGCCCATCTTAATCGGCCCCTCCGGCAAGTCCTTCATCGGCAGGGTGCTGGATCTGCCCGTTGACGACCGCCTGGAGGGCACCGCCGCATCAGTAGCCATCGGCATCGTCCATGGCGCCGATATCGTTCGTGTCCACCGGGTCGGGCCGCTGGTGCGGGTCTGCCGGATGTGCGACGCTATTATCCGTAAGGAGGCAAAGTGGCTACGGAACCGGTAACCGCCTATCTCGGTCTGGGCTCCAACCTGGGAGACCGCCAGGCCAATCTGGACAGGGCGCTGGACCTTCTTTCCCAGAGGCTGCGCCTGGTGAAGATTTCCTCGATATACGACTCCGAGCCGGTCGGCGATATTGAACAGCCCCGTTTTCTCAACCTGGTCTGTGAGGCCAGCACACTATTACTCCCGGAAGGGCTGCTGACGCTGGCCAAGGGCATTGAAATCAGGATGGGCCGCACCGGCCCCACCGGCGCCCCCCGCATCATAGATATAGACGTCCTCTTATACGGCGACCAGGCCATCGAAACCCCGGAACTTACTATTCCCCACCCCCGGCTTCACCAGCGGGCTTTCGTGCTGGTGCCCCTGGTCGAGATTGCTCCCGACCTGACCCACCCGGTAAGCGGCAAGACCATCAAGCAGCTGCTCAAGGAAGCCAAGGAGGTTCAGGGCGTCTTCAAGTGGGAGGGAGGTTAGGGTGTACCGGATATCGGTAGAGCAGCACTTTGACGCCGCCCATTACCTGAGGGGCTATCAGGGCAAGTGCGAGGCGATGCACGGCCACCGCTACAGGGTGGTGGTAAAAGTGGATGCCTCTGAACTCAACGATATTGGCCTGGCCTACGATTTCGCGGAGCTTAAAAAGCATTTAGCCGGGGTGATAGACCGCTTCGACCATACCTGCCTCAATGATGCCCCCCCCTTTGATAAGCTCAATCCCTCCGCGGAAAACATCGCCGCCGATATCTATAGAGAGCTTAAATCCAGGCTGGAGGGGGCGCCGGTCACCATCGCTAACGTAGAGGTGTGGGAATCCCCCCAGACCGGCGTTATCTACACGCCCGATTAAGCGCGCTGCTCCGGCGGCAGCAGGTTGGGGATGCCGTTGATGATGGGGTAGTCCACCCGGCAGTTGGGGCAGTGAAGGGAGCCGCTGATAATCTCCTCCTTCTCCTCGGCCACCGTCAGTTTCAGCTCACCCTTGCACACCGGGCAGGCAAGAATATCCATCAGATCTCTCTTCATGGCTTTAATTATACCACTCCGCCTCTTTATCGGCTATAATGCGGGTGGGGGAATAAAATGGCTGTTAACAGTGAAGAAAAAGTTATCAAGACGGTATGCTCTCTTTGCTATTGCGCCTGCGGTGTTCTGGCTACGGTCAGGGACGGCAGGGTCGCTGAACTAAAGGGCGACCCAGACCACCCCAACAACCGGGGCAACTTATGCCCCAGGGGCCTGGCCGGCATCGAGCTTCTCAACCACCCCGACCGACTCAACTACCCCTTGAAAAGAATGGGGAAACGGGGTGAGGGGAAGTGGCAGCGGATATCCTGGGATGAGGCCCTGGATACCATCGCCGGCAGGTTAAAGGAGATTAGCCAGCAATATGGCCCCGAAGCTATCACTGTTGCCATTGGTGCCGGTCTCTACGCCAACGTGGGGATTACCGGCTACTTCAGCTTCCTCTTGGGCACCCCCAGCCGTATGCATGCCGGCTACATCTGCTTCATGCCGGCGGCGATGGCCGTCCAGGCCACCATCGGCTATCCCACGCCGACCCATACCACCGAACTGGTGCTCGGCGAGGTCTTGAACTCGAGCTGTATTCTGCTCTGGGCGGCCAACCCCAGATTCGCCGCCCCTTATCCCGTCGGCGAGGGTATCTTTGACGTCAAGGAAAAAGGGACCAGGCTTATCGTGGTCGACCCCCGCCCCACCGACTATGCCAGGAAGGCCGACCTCTGGCTGCAGATAAGGCCCGGCACCGATGATGCCCTGGCTCTGGCAATGATAAACGTTATCATCAATGAGGAGCTTTACGATAAAGAGTTCGTGCGGGACTGGTGTTCCGGCTTTGACGAGCTAAAAGAGCATGTCCAGCAGTACCCGCCGGAGAAGGTATCGGCCATCACCTGGGTACCGGCCGAGGACATTATTGCCGCCGCCAGGATGTTCGCCCGGACCAGGCCTTCTTGCCTGTGCCAGCGCGTCTCTCTCGACCACAGCTACAATGCCATTCAGACCTCCCGCGCCACCTTCATCCTGACCTCGATATGCGGCAACCTCGATGTCAAGGGGGGCAATCTGCTGCCGGCGCCGATACCCATCAAGTCGGATATGGGACTGGCGGCCAAGGCCGATAGCCTGCCGCTGGAGGTTCTGGAGAAACGCATTGGCGCCAAGCAGTTCCCGCTGGCCAGCGGGCCGACGGTGGGTGGCGGCTTTGTTCAGCCCTTCTTATGGGCTGACGCCGTGCTGACCGGTAAGCCCTACCCGATGAGGGCGATGATATCCAGCGCCAATAACAGCCTTCTGGAGATGCAGAACACCAAAAAGGTCTGGCAGGCGCTGCAGAACCTGGACTTCTCGGTTACCATGGAACTCTTTATGACCCCCACCGCCGAACTCTCCGATATAGTCTTGCCGGTGACCGGCTGGCTGGAGAGGGATGGGATTAGAGGCCACCCCGGTTTCCCGCGGGTTATCTCCCTCCAGCACCGGGCGGTCGAGCCTCTTTACCAGAGGTGGGATGACGTCGAGATTTTTATTGAGATTGCCAGGAGGATGGATCTGGACATTCCCTGGCAGACCGTCGAAGAGTATAACAATGACCGGCTATCCCCCAAGGGCATCACTTTCGCCGAGCTTGAGGGTAAAAACTTCATTACCGAGCCTCATGAATACGAACGTCATAAGAAGGGTAAATTTAGCTTTCAGACGCCGTCAAAGAAGGTGGAGCTCTATTCCAGTTTGCTCAAGCAATACGGCTATGACCCCCTGCCGGCTTATAAAGCGCCGCCCCAGACCACCCCTGAATTTCCCCTCATCCTCATCGGCGGCGGCAAAAGCCTGGAATACATGCACTCGGCGGGGAGGCAGATACCCATGTTACGTAAGCGCCGGCCCGACCCGACCATAGAGATGAGCCCCAAGACGGCTGAGGAGAAGGGTATCAGGGACGGCGACTGGGTCTGGATCGAGACCATCTATTTCGGAGATAGGGAAAGGGTCAGGTTTAAGGCCCAATTAGTTAAAGACTTTCACCCCCGGGTGGTTTGGGTGGAACACGGTTGGTGGTTCCCGGAAAAACCAGGCCCGGAACACGGCTGTTTCGAGTCAAACATTAACGTGGTTATCCCCAACGATGTGGTTGACCCCATATTCGGCTCGACCAACATCAGGAGCGTTCCCTGCCGTATCTATAAGGCCAACGGCGGGTAGGGTTTTGGCGCCTTGCCTTCTCCCCACTCCCATTTATATCTTTTCCCGCCCTCCCGCCCTTATGAAGGAAGCGGGCTAAAGCCCTTTCTTACCCCTCCCCCTTTAAAACAGTTCTCTTTCTTCCCGCCCACCCGCCCAAAAGGGCTGTGCCCTCTTGAACTCTTCCTCCCCACCCCCACTGAGTGGTGGAATCATCCCCTTTCCCTCTCCTCCTAAAAAGACATTGATAGAAGTATCACCTCTGGAGGGAGGGTATGGGTGGGAAATAAAACGCACTCTAAAAACCGGACTAATCCCCCCCCTCATATTTTTGACTAAGGAAGCCCCACCCCCTTAATTTATCAAGGTGGACTCATCCCGGTATCCCCTTGTTTTAAGGGGTGTTTAAGAGGGGCGAATACGGGGCCCCCGAAAAAACAAAGTTTTTTTGGGGTGAATATCCCCTCTTCTTAAAAAAATCCTCCCCCTCCCCACCTCGCGGCGGGGCTTTACACTGGGGTTCACTAAAATATCCACGAAATGAGTACACAAAATTAGCACAATTCGGGGATTGTAATTTGCTTCAGGGGGTACTAAAATACTATAGCTAAGTAGCCCGAATGGGTTATTGGAATTATTTTTTAAGGCAATCGGTAAAGAGGTGCCGGAATTTTCGTGCATCTTGCTTTTGTCTTATCGGCTGGGGTGTGAGTTAAATGGCAAAGAAAGATGCGGATAACTGGGAAACAGAAGAGCCGGGAAAACTTGTTGACGAATTCAAGCGCAGGCTTACCCGGGCTTTAGAAAAGGAAAGAGAGCGCCTTATCGGGGCGGCCAAGCAGCAGTCGGCGGAAACTATCCTCAACGCGCGGGAGGAAGCGGCCCAGATTATAGAAAATGCCGTGCAGCAGGGAGAGAAGGAGGCGGAGGAGCAATCGGTCCGCATCATCACCGTAGCCGATGTCAAGGCCAAAGATATCAGGGAGGCCGCCCAGAAAGAAGCCCAGGAGGAAGCGGCCAGCTACATGGTTGAGATGAGGCAGAAGGCCGACCTTATCGTGGCCGAGCTGAGAGAGAGCACCAGGGAGGTGGTGGAGAAGCAATCGGCGGCGGCTATCGCCAGGGCCAGGGAAGAAGCGGCGCGGATTATCAACGAGGCTGAAGATGAGGCCAGGAAGCGGGCGCAGGAGGAGACCAAGCGGGAGGTAGAGTACATCACCGCTGCCGCTAGGCAGGAAGCGTCGGTAATTGTTACCAGGGCGGAGCAGGAAGCGGCGGAAAAGGCAGCCGTTATGCTCACCGAAGGCGAAAAGCAGGCTCAAAAAATCACCGCCGAGGCCATAGAAGGGGCTCAGGAGGCGGCCAAGCTGGAATTGACCAATATTGTTAGCCGGGGGCGGGAGGAGGCGGCCCAGATTATCGAGGAAGCCAGGGAGCAGGCCAGGAAGGAAGCGGAGGGGAAAGCGGCCAGGATAATCAATGAAGCCGAGCAGAAGGCGGAGCAGATTAACCAGGAGGCTACGGAGAGAGGACGGAAGCGGATAGATGTGGAGTCGGCCCGGGTCATTGACGAGGTAAAATCTAAGGCGGAATGGGAGGCGGCTCAGGTTATCGCCGAAGCCAAGCAGAGGGCGTCGCAGATTATGAGCGAAGCCAGCGACTGGCTGCACGCCGAGGTCGGTAACCAGGCCAAGAAGGAAGCCCGGGACAAAGCCAGGAAAGAAGCGGAAATTATTATCGCCGAAGCCAAGGAGAAGGCTGCCGGCGTTATCGCCAGGGCGCAGCGGGATGCCGAGAGCAAGGCGGACAAGATAATCGTCAGTGCCAGGAAAGAAGCGTCCAAGGAGTCGGAGCAGCTTACCAGGCAGACCAGGGCGCAGTCGGATAAGGAAGCCGAAGCAAGGGCGGAAATGATAGTCGCCCAGGCCAGGCAGAAGGCAGAGCAGATTACCCAGGAGGCTACGGATAGAGGCCGGAGGCGGATAGAGGCGGAGTCTACACGGATTACCGCCGAGGCCAGGTCGAGGGCGGAATGGGAAGCGGCGCGCATTATCGCCGAGGCCAAGCAGAGGGCGGTGCGGATTGTTACCGAAGCCAGCGATTGGTTAGAGGCGGAGGTCAAGACGCCGGCCAGCTCTTTATCTGAACCCAGGGCGGTCTACAAGAAAGCCGAACCCCAGGCTGAGAGCGCCGGTTCCGAAGGTGAAATAGGCAACGGGCTGTACCAGGGGATGATGGAGCTGGAGATACTATCCGCAGACCCCAAGCAGGTACCGGACTTCGTTTCACACTTACAGCAGGTCCCCGACCTGCAGGTGGTATCATTCAAGGGCTCGTCCAGCGGCGAAAGCATGGTGGTAGTGGTGGTTAACCGCCCCCTCCCCCTGCCGGCCATTCTCAGGGAGATACCCTCGGTAGAGTCGGCAATTGGCAACGGGGGCAAGATTCAGGTAACGCTCAGGTAATTTTTTCTTCCCAACCCACCCGCCCTGTAAGGGTTCCTCCATTTCTTATCCTTCCCCCACCAGTTTTTAAGTATTGTTTTATTTCCCATACCCACCCTTATCTTTTATTTATCAACCTCACCCCCTTTATCCCCCTCTCCAAGAGTGGAGAGGGGGAATTGTATATAGAAAAGGGGGGACTTCGTCCCCCCTTAAACCCCCTATATTCATGTCTTCGCTCCCTTATCCCCCTGCCCTCGCAGGTTCCGCCTTGCTTACCCTTCACCCCCGGAAGTAGTACTAAAATACCACCATTACTAGTCAGATTAGGTCATTGTATCTTAAGAAGAATGGAGGCATACTCAGAAAAACGGGTAAATAATCATGTTAATAAGGGAGCGCTAATGGCCACCGTTAGTAACGAAAGAGAAACCAGGCGAACAGGAAACAACGGTGACGGACTACCCGCCAGGCTGCTGCCCATAGGCGAGGTAGCCCATTTCCTGGGTGTTCACACCAGCACGGTCAGGCGGTGGGAGAAGAAAGGCCTGCTGAAGTCGTATGCTATCGGGCTTCGGCACAGCCTCAGGTTCAAACAGGAAGACGTTCTCAGTTTTCTAAACAAGTCCCGAAAAAACACTATCAGTGCTACTTAGTGGCAATTGAAGCACGATGGGAGAGAATTAGATGAAAAATCAAAACAATGGCAAACAGGAGCCCGAA
Source organism: Deltaproteobacteria bacterium (assembly GCA_030603275.1). Lineage (GTDB taxonomy): Bacteria > Chloroflexota > Dehalococcoidia > Dehalococcoidales > BS750m-G39 > JABMRW01. Next base: position 18,931 of record JAUVYB010000009.1, read on the forward strand.
GAGCTGGACGCGGTCTTTGACCAGTTCCGGCGCAAGCTCCCCGATCTTATCAAGCAGGAACAAACGAGGCTGACCGAGGGAGCCAGGCAGGAATCGGCCGGCATCATTACCCGGGCCAGGGAAGAGGCGGCCGGGGTTGTTGAAGCGGCCCTGGCGCAGGCCAGGAAGGAAACAGAAGCGGAATCAGCCCGCATTATCGCCGAAGCCGAAGCCAAGGCAAAAGAGATTAATGAAACCGCCAAAGCGGAAGCCAAGGAGGAAGCCGCCGGCTATCTGGACGGAATAAGACAGAAAGCCGAGCTGATAGTCGAGGAGCTAAAGAGCAACGCCAAGAGGTTGGCGGTGACAGAGTCGGCAGCGGTGGTTACCCGGGCCAGGGAAGAGGGGGAGCAGATTATCAACCAGGCCGAGGACAGGGTCAAGAAGGAAGCTCGGGAAAAGATAAGACCGGAGATGGAACGCATTATTTCCGAAGCCAGGGAGGAGGCGGCGCTAATCGTGAACAAGGCGGAGAAGGATTCGCAAAGCAAGGCCGATAAAGTAGTCGCTGAATCTCGGAAAGAGAGCGATAAGATAACCCGCGATGCGGTGGAGAAGGCGCGGAAGGAAGCTGAGGAGATAAGCCGCTCGGCCGTCGAGATGAAAAAGCAGGCGGAGCGGGAGCTTAAGGAAGCTACGGACAGGGCCGGGAAGGAAGCGGGGGCAATTCTCAAAGAAGCCAAAGAGAAGGGCAAGAAAGAGGCGGAGGAAAAGCTGGCCGAGATAGCCGCTCAGGCTACAGAAAAGCAAGAGCAGATTAGCCGCCAGGCCGAGCAGAAGGCAATGAAGAAGGTAGAGTCGGAGTCGGCCAAAGCCCTGGCCGAAGCCAGGGCGAAGGCGGAATGGGAAGCGGCTCAGATTATAGCCGAAGCCAGAAAAAAGGCGGAGGAGATTATTGCCGAAGCCGCAAAGCGGTCGGAGAAGGAGCCCGCCCCCCCGGTTATGGCCGAGGCAGGTCCGGAACCCGTGGAATTTACACCGGCAATAGCCAGAGCAATGCCGGAGGAAGAGTCGCTGGATAAGTTAGTCAGGGAAAAGCTGGAATTCCGGGCGGAGTTAAAGCCGGAAACCGGCCAGCCCGCCCCGCTGGCGGTGGCGACGGTGCCGGAGGTACAGCCGGCGGTTGAGGAAGCTGAGGAGAAGCCCGAACCCCGGGCCGAAGAAAAAACGGGAGAGGCTTCCGTCAGCGAAGATGACGATGGGCTTTACCGGGGGATGCTGGAGCTGGATGTAACCTCAGAGGATGCCAAGCAGATACCCGTTTTCCTGTCGCAGCTACAGCAGCTTCCCAACCTGCAGGTGGTGTCGTTCAAGGGTTTACCCGGTGGCAACAGCCTGATTGTTCTGGCCATTAGCCATCCCCTGCCCCTGCCGGACATTATCAAAAGGATGCCGCCGGTAGAGTCGGTGACGCCCGGTGACAACGAGGTTCACGTGGTATTAAAGGCGCCTGCCCTTTGATGCCCACTCCCTTAAGCCGGTTCAGGGCCAGGCTCGGTTAGAGTCCGGCCCTTTTCTTATTCCCGCCCCGGCTTTCAGGACGGCGCCTCTATGATGATAGAAAACCTCTCCTTGAAGCGCCGCAGTATGGTGATGGTCTTGGCCCCCAGCACCCCCAGGAAGACGGCGTTTCCGGCGGCGTGCAGGGTGTCGAACCAGACGGTATTCAGCTGTGTCACCAGGAAGGTCTTGAGGGTGAGGGGGTAGATAAAGGCGGTCCAGAACCAGAGATTGGTGATCAGGCCGTAGAGGTAGCCCCAGACCACCCCGATGACGATTAAGACGGCGGTGTTCAGCTTTAATTTCCTCAAATAGCCGGCGGAAAGACCGCATAGCCCCCAGGCAATCATCTGGTACAGCGTCCAGGGTCCGTGCCCCAGAAAGAAATTTGACACCAGCGCCGTCATGGCGCCGACGGCGAAACCGGCAATGGGCCCGAACACATAGCCCGAGCAGATAATTATATAGGTGCAGGGCTGCACATTAGGGATAGCGGCGAAGGGCACTCTCAGCACCGCCGAGATGGTGCTGAGCATGGCCACCAGGGCAATCTCCTTGGAGCTGGTGACAGCGGCCTCGAACTCAAAGAACAGCGCCAGGCATACCAGGGCGGCCAGGACGGCGGCCAGTATTCCCCAGTTCAGGAGGTCGGCCTCGGGCCGGAGGGCGGCGATAATAAAGGCCCCGGCGGCCACGGCCACGATGGCGATTAAAACGATATGAGATTTTTTCACCCTATCTGCTCTATCATCTCGTCAACGGTGAGGGTGGTGTCGGCCACCCCGTAGCCGCTCAGGGCCTGGGCCAGGCGGTTAATCTGCGGCGAAAAGAGCAAAGCCTTGGATAAAACCTCTCTCTTGCTCCCCTCGACCACCACCCGCCCCTCGCTGAGCAGCACCACCCTCTCGGCGCACTCGGCGATGGTCTCTACATCGTGGCTGACCATGATGACGGTGTTGCCCCGGCGGCGGTAGTCATCGAGATAGCTGACCAGCTTTTTCTTAAGCACATAGTCCATGCCTCTGGTCGGCTCATCGAGGACGATTACTTCAGGCTCGCCCACCAGCACCGAGGCCAGCGCCACCCGCTGTTTCTCCCCGCCGCTCAAGTTTCTGGGGTAGCTGTGGCGGTAGTGAGTAAGCTCAAACTCGTTAAGCATCCCCTCCACCGCTTTAGTAATTTCACTTTCGTCCGCCCCCCGGTTTCTCAGGCTAAAGGCGATTTCATCCTCCACGGTATCGGCAAAGAGGTGGTCGTTGGGGTTCTGGAAGACGTAGCCCACCTGCCGGCTCAACTCGGCAACGGTGCTTTTTCTGGTATCGACCCCATCCAGCCTGACCCTGCCCTTACTGGGTTTGAGCAGCCCGTTGAGCTGCTTGACCAGCGTAGTTTTTCCGGAGGCGTTGCGCCCCATAACGGCGATAAAGCCCCCCCGCTCTATATCCAGGTTGATATTTCTTAAGACGGCTCTCTCCCCGTAAGAGAACCAGACCTTATCCATATTCAGTATTGGCTTTAAACTCTCCCCGGCGTCGGCGAAGTCGGCTGTCTTGACGCTTTGTAACACTTTCTGCAGTCTCAGCCGGGCATCTTTTACGGTCAGGGGCAGCCCGTTCAGGGCGGCGTTATGGCTCTTCAGCTCCCGCATCAGCCGGATTACCGGCGGCAGGCCGATGCCCAGCCCCTCGCTGTCGCCGTTCATGACCTCGCCGGGAGACCCGTCGGCTATGATTTCGCCCCCGCCCATCACCAGCATCCGGTCGACCAGGTGGACGACCCGGTCCAATCTTTGCTCGATAAGGATTACGGTCAGGCCCAGCTCGTCGTTGAGCCTCTCCAGCAGCCTCAATACTTCCTCGGCGCTCTGGGGGTCAAGCTCCGAGGTCGGCTCATCCAGCACCAGCACCTCGGGGTGCAGCGCCAGCACCGAGGCGATGGCCACTTTCTGCATCTCGCCGCCGGACAGCTCGTTGTTGCGGGCAAAGCGCAGCCGGGCGATGCCCACCGTGTCCAGCGCCTCCTCAATGCGGCGGGCGATTAGATTCTTTGGATAGCCCAGGTTCTCCAGCCCGAAGGCGATCTCCCGCTCGACATCAGTCGTCACCAGCTGGTTCTCCGGGTCCTGGAAGACCATGCCCACTTTTGTCGCCAGCTCCCTGGGCGGGTGCTCCAGTATGTCCAGCCCCTGCACCTCGGCTTTACCGCTTATCCTGCCCCCGTAGAAGTGGGGCACCAGCCCGTTAAAGCAGCGGCACAGCGTTGACTTGCCCCCGCCCGAAGCCCCGGTGATAAGGACAAACTGGCCGTCCTCGATGGTCAGGTTTATCTTGTGCAGGGCCGGCTTTTCCGCCCCGTTGTAGGTAAACTTTAATTCCCGGATTTTAATCAAGGTCAACTCTCCTCTTGAGAAAGGCCAGGGGCACTATGGCCGCCAGCAGCAGGAGCATCACGGCCGGCATTACCCACTCCCAGCCGCCGAATTGAATGGCGGTCAGGTTGGGGTAGTACTGGTAGTCGCCGTAGCCCAAAACCCGCACTATAATTCCGGCGGCCAGGGGCAGCAGCCCCACCCCCAGCGTCACCGCGTCCATCTTTGAGATATTAATATCTTTATAAAATACCCGCTTTTTGCCGTTGCCGAAGGCACGCGCCTCCATGGCCTCGGCAACTTGAACCGCCCGGTCCAGCGAGTTGGACAGCAGGGCTAAGGTGATTTTAGCCCTGTTTCTCAGCTTCCTGAACCAGCCTCCGGCGTCTAATTGCACACCCCGGGTGCGGTAGCCGTCGCTGATGCGCCCCATATCCTCCACCAGGCAGGGGACGAAGCGCGTTGACAGCGAGGTCACCAGCACCGACTTGTAGGGCAGCCTCATCTTGAGCAGGACGGCCATGATGTCGTCGGGGTGGATGGTGAGGTTGATGAGGGTAAAGACCGATATTATCACCGCCAGCTTCAGGGCCATGACGGCGCCGAAGGCGATAGCCTCCAGGGTTATCACCGGCTGGCCCACAACAGGCAGCCGGAAGGGGGCGGTCAGCAGCACGTGGTCGCCGTGGTAGCTGAAGAGGGCGTTGATAACGATGATGCTCAGGCCCAGCCAGAGAGCGAATTTAAGCGTTGAGGCCCACTCCCGCCCCACCCCGGCCAGCTTCACCATGAGAATGATGGATAGAAAAAGAATCAAGATATAGACGGGGTGGTTAAATATCAGGCTTAATACCAGCAGCCCCCCGCCCCAGGCCAGCTTGGCCAGGGGGCTTAAGGCGTGGATGACGGTGTCCTTATCCCGGTAGCTCAGTGCCCGCATCACGGTATCTTTATTATCTGGTTATTATTGACCAGCACGGCGCAGGCATTAGCCAGACCGTCACTGTTATCTATAAGCGCCCGAACAGCGCTTCTTACCCCGCTATTATCGCTGCCGGTGACCATAAAGACGATGCTCTCCCCGGAGCCGACTCCCCCCGGGCTCCAGGGGTTCTGGGTGGCCTGGATTAGGCCCCACCCCGCCCCGTATTCACCGGCCGGGTTGCCCCCGCTGTCGAGCAGTATTATTTTGCCCCCCTCCATACGGGCGAAAAAGCCCAGCTTTTTGTGCAATTCGTTCAGCTCTAAAATAAGCCCGTTATCCGCCCCGCCCACTATGATAAGGTGGCTCTGCTCTTTAACCCCGTCAGATAGCGTCTCAGCGCTGTTCAGCGTCACTTCAGCCACTCCCCACCCCTCCAAACTGGCCGCCAGCGCCCCGGCTTCTTCGGCGAAAGGCTCATCGTAGACCACCGCCGTCGGCTTCACCTCACCCCGCACTCCATTCAAGCAGGGCTGGGGGAAAGCCCCGATGATGGCCGGCACGAACGACCGGTAGCTCCAGTCCCTCAGGTCCCACTGCTCCACGTCCCCGTGCCGGAGGACGTAATCTTTAGCCCCCAGGCTCGGGGATATTCCGTTGATATAGTAAAACCAGTCCAGGCGGTCGGCCTCCTGCGAGCTTAAGCCCTTGATGGCTTTGACGAAGCCGCCGCCGTACTTGGTCTCCACCCCGGCGACTGCCTGCAATGCTTCCATGGCGTTGTCGCCTTGGTTTATCTCGATTGTCTCGGCCAGGATTAGCTCCCTGCCGAAGTCCCGGGTCACCACCATCGTCACTATGGCCGGCTCATCACTGCCGGCGGCTGGTGGCGGGGCCGGACAGCCGGCGGATGCCGCCGTCATCAGCAGCAGGGCGATTATTAGCGGCAGCGCCCGCCTGGCTATACTAGGCATAGCGGGCCCTTATCCTCCAGCCCACTATTATACCTATAATCAGCGCCAGCAGCAGGGCGGCGCTGGCAATCCACCACTGGAGGGCCATGATGGGGAACTCGGTCACCTGCACGTGGGTGGGCACTTTTACGCCGGCGCCGATGCGCAGCTCGGCCTCCGGGGGCAGGCAGAGGATGCACATGTCAAAGTCGTGGTTGCCGGGGACGGTGAACAGCGACGGGGCCACGGCAATCTCCACCCCCCTCACCTCACCGGCGTTCAGGGTGAACTCGGCCGGGGTGATTTTAAACCAGCCCTCGTTACCGCCCTCTACGTAGACCTGGAACTGGGAAGCCTGCTCGGACTGGTTGATGATATTCAGGGTCTGCAACTCGGTGCCGCCGGGTCGGACATTAAAGTCCATCCTGCCCGGGGCCACGCCCACGCTCAGCGCCAGCGCCGATGAGGCCGCCAGCAGTATGCCGATAATCGGCAGCAGGACTACGGATGCCTTAGCCAGTTTGCCCGCCATAGCTCACTTCTAGTAGGGAGACTCCGATCCCCAGAAGATGATGGTGGCGTTCTGGTTGCCGGTCAGGGTATAGGTCTCGGGAACGGTAAGGGTGACTACGTATTCCTCCGAGTCGTCCCTGGAGACGGTGCCGTCGAAGTCGTTCCATTTCACGCTGCCCAGCTTGAGCCCGTCAACATAGAGGTTTTCGGCGTCATCGCTGACGTCGGTGGTGATGGCCAGCCTCCAGGCCCCCAGGTTGGTCACGGTGATGGTAACCGGCGGGCTGATGTCCCTCGGCCCCAGCACGCCGAAGTTGATGTAGTCGGGGCTGACCGAAAAGCTTATGGCGGGGATGATATCAACCGTCATATTTACGTTCTGGCCTTCGGAAGACTGGGAACTGCCCTCGCTGACGACCACGGTAACCGGGTTGCTGCGGATATAGCCGTCCTTCTCGGCGTAGACCTCGATGGTGGCGTTGTTATAGATGGTGATGCCCACCTCGCCGTTCACATCGGTGGTGTAACTGGTGTCGGCGTAGACGGTGGCGTTTTCAATCAGGTACCACTCGGCGAACTCGTCGTTGTACTCGCTCACGGTGACGGTAAAGCTGTCACCGTCGTTGGGGGTGGTATTGTTTACCTCTATTTTCAGCGGTATATCGTCCCAATTGCCGTAGTAGAAGAGCACCTCCTGGTGCGGCGGGTCGGGTGGAGATGACTCGTCAAGAATAAAGTCGGCGGCGCCGACCGAGGGGCTGATGTAATCGACGCGGTACATCCAGCCGGCCATGCCCTCCGGCTCCTCCCCGTCTATTGAGGTCACGTAAAGCGAGCCCCACTCGTCGGTGGTTACGTAGTCAAATTCCCCCTCGCTGGCGGCTTCGTCCAGTGCCCCAATAGCGGTGGGGTCTTCCAGGTGATACTCAATATCGCTGTTGTCGGCGGTAATCCAGGACTCGTCAACGGTGACGCTGCCGCTCCAGATGTTTTCGTTCTCCCCCTCGATGCGGACACCAACGGTGACCCCCGGTTCCGGCGGCTCCGGAGTCAGTATTGCTACCGGGAAGTAGTCGCCCACCAGGGCGATGATGGCGCAGGCGGTGGTACCGGCGGCGCTCATCCCCGGGGTGCCGTCCTGCCAGTAGAAGGCGCCGTAATCGTCGCCCGTCTGCTGGAAGGTGAGCAGGTCGTCAACCGGGTCGTTGCCCGCCCCGCTCTCCCAGGCGGCGTTGGTGGGGTCCTGGCCGGCGGCGACTATGCCGCAGATGCCCCAGGAATCGGTGTCGGCGTTGGTCGCCCCCCAGGACTCAAAGCCGCCGTTGTCCTGCTGGGTGCTCTTGATGTAGGCCAGCCCGTCGGTTATGGCCGTTGAGCCTGGGGACTGCCCGGCGGCGAGCAGGGCCATGATGGCGGCGGCGGTATTGTCAACATCGCTGAATCCCCCTCCCACCCCCCAGCCCCAGCCGTCGTCAACGGCGTCCTGGTTGGCTAAAATAAAAGCCACGCTGTCCTGGATGGTGGTCGAGGTAGCCGGGTCTTGGCCGGCGGCCACCAGCGCCAGTACCCCCCAGTAGTCGTCGTTGAGGAGGGTGTCGTCGCCGATCTGGGTGCCGTCGTATTCGGCCTCAAGCAGGGCGACGAAGTCCATCCCGCCGAAATCGGTCGGGTCTTCATCGGCGGCAACGGCAGCCATTATCATCTTTGAGTAGGTGTTGGCGGACGTGGCGGTGGCGGCGTTAGCCGCCAGGTAGTCAACCAGCGATGGGTTAGCCGGGTCGTCCTTCCAGTTGCCGGGGTCTTCACCGGCGGCGGCGATAGCCATCATCGCCCAGGCCGAGGCGCTGAAGCTATCGATTTTACCGTCGCTGTCCTGCGCTGAACGCAGGTAGTTTAAGGCGTCGCTAACTACGGTATCGCCGGGGGCGTAGGGGTAAGTCTCCTCCCCCACCGCCATTACCGGAGTAATCAGCAGGCAGGGTATTATCAGGGCGAATATCAGTATTGCGGTGAGGAATCTGTGACCAAAAAACCTGGGCATTGTTAGAACCTCCTCTAGGATTATTAAAGCGGACTTGATAAAATACAAGTATACTTGATTAGTTTAGATTATAGAGGCAAAAAGGGCTCCTGTCAAGGGTTTTTCAGGGGATTTTGGGGGGATTTTCTAAAGAAACTAAGAGCTCTCGGCGTCGAAAAGCTGGTAGGCTATTCGCTCTTTTTCCAGCCGGGCGATGAGGTCGGCGGCCTCGCTGTCGACGCAGACAACCAGGGGTTTAAGACCGCTCTTGGCCGCCTCGATAGCCGCCGCCACCGCCCCGTAGTGCTGGAACTCGGCTCCTGTTTTGCGCAGGGCAGCCAGCGATTCCAACCCCAGCGAGGTTACTAAGTCACTCTTAGCCAGACACTCTTTGAGCATGTTGTAGTTAACTTTACTGGAGCCGCCCCTCTGGATACCGGGCACCCTCAGAATCGTTACCCGCCCCACCTCCAGGGGCACTATCCCCTCGATGCCGGAAATACCCACGTCCTCGCCGGCCCTGGCGCTGGAGATGGCGGTGCCGCTGGCTTCATACTTCTGGCTGGCGGAGGCGAAAAGCAGCCCGTCTTTCATCTTCAAGCCTACCTTTCGGCCCTTTTTCAGGTCGTCGGCGGCAATAGCGGCGCAGATGGATAGATTGGTGATAGCCCTCTGGATAAAGGTGTTGTAGTCGCCCAGCTCCCTCAGGGTCTTGATTATCCAGTTGACGCCCTGGTTGGTCACCTGGTAGCGGGCGCGCCCCTCGGCCACCAGCAGCCCCTCTCTGGTTAGCTGGGCGATGTAGTCCGATACCGCCTGGGGGGTTATGTTCAGGTTCCGGGCAATCTCTTTCTGCTGGACGGCAGGGCCGGCGTTGGCTATCTCCACCAGTATCTGGAAGCGGGTGGTCAGGTTTTTATTTCTGAGAACTTCAATCACAATTCACCCCGACTGAGGCACAGTTTACTCCGATTTCGGCACAATTCACCCCGATTGATGTTTAGTCAATTACACTTGAATTATAGCACTTATTTGGAGGAAAGCAAGGGGGGGGGGGGATTGACTACTTTTTCTCCGGCTCGGTCGGCTTCGGCTGGCTGGAGGCCATTTGTCAATAGCCCTTTGTGCCTGCCCCCCCAATTCCCCTAAAAATTAACCAGTTTATTAATTTATTTAATATTTAACTAAAAAATACTTGATAAATTAAAATACTATGCTATAATCTACTTAAATAAGTTAATTTTTAACAGGGAGGACAATGGCTATGACCAGGGAATGGCAGGAACTGACCAGGTTAACCCAGGGAGCGCCGCTGCTGGTGGAGCGCGTCCGCCTGGCCGATAGCGGCATCGCCGTAGAGGGTGAATTCGAGCTGCCGCCGCTGGCCCGCCTGTCGGCGGAAGACCAGGTCTTCATCATGGCTTTTGTCCGCTGCCACGGCTCGATAAAAGAGATCGAGCGCATCTTCGGCATCAGCTACCCCACGGTCAAGAACCGCCTCAACCGCCTGGCCGACCAGCTCCAGTTTGTCGAAACCATGACCTTCTCGGCAAAGGAGGACGTGCTGGCCGAACTGGAGAGCGGTGAAATCAGCGCCGAAGAGGCCATCAGGAGGCTATCGCAATGAACTACCCGCCCTTGCTTCTGCGACTGGGTATATGCGGCCAGCGCCGCCGCTTCTCTCTCTGGCTGCCGCTGTTTCTGGTCTGGCCGGTGGCGGCGGCGGTGGCCATCGTCCTGGCGCCGCTGGTGCTGCTACTGGCATTGATATTGTGGCCCCTCGGCCTGGGAAAGCTGGCACTGCTCTCCGGGCCGCTGCTTTTCGGTGTCTTATGCGCCCTGCGCGGTCTGGAGTTAAATCTAAATCGGGGCAACCGAATACTACTCATTTCTTTTAAATAGAGGAGGTAATAAAATGAGTGACAGTCAGAAAAGGATACTGGACCTGCTGGCAGAGAAGAAAATTAGCGTTGACGAAGCTCAGCGCCTGCTATCTCTCACCGAGCCCGATAAGGACACCGGGACCAGAGGACCGGACGATACTCCGGCGCCCGGGGGCAAACCCAGGTATTTCCGCGTCCAGGTGCAGCCCGAAGCCGGCTCCGGCAAAGAGAGCGTCAACGTCCGCATTCCGATGGCGCTGATACGCGCCGGCATGAAGCTCACCGCTCTAATCCCGGGCCACGCCTCCGAGGAGGTCAACGAGGCCCTCAGGGAAAAAGGCGTTGATCTTGATGTCCGCAACCTCAAGCCGGAGGACTTCGAAGAGCTGGTGGCGGCGCTGACCGACCTTGAGGTGGACGTTAAGGGCGGCAAGGAAAAGGTTCACATCTACGTGGAATAGGCGGCTAGCCGCCGCTGATGAAGGGCAGGAAGGAAATAGTGTCGTCGGCATGCAATATCTGGTCCCGCGGGGCTATCTTCTGGTTGACGGTGACCAGCGCCATCCCCTCGTCCAGTTTAAGCTGGGGATAGTTGCTTCTGACGTACTCCAGCACGTCATCAACCCGGCTCCTGGCGGTGATGGGCACCTCTATGCTGTCGGCCCCGGTGGCGGTACGCTGCATGCCCAGGAACTCGATTAAGACAATCATATTTGGCTTTAAACCCCCATTTCGTCGAGCAGCCGTTTGGCCTGCTCGTCCAGCAGGGCGAATCTAGCTACTATTTCCCGTTTCGGTTTCCCGTCCGGTGTAAAGCCCTTCTTCTCGTAGACGGCGTCGCAGAGCTGCTGGTAGTCCCGGCGTCTGCGCTCGATGAGCAGCTTGTGCCTCTGTTTTGGGCTGGCCGGCAGTTTCTTGATACCCCCGTTTTGGCCCAGCCAGCGGTCGTAGTATTCCGCCCGGGGCTGGTACTCGTTAAAGAAGGCCGGCGCCATGGCTCTCAAGGGTATCTGGTCGCTGGCTCGCGTCCCCTTGCCCTGGCGCAGGTTTATCAGCTTCTGCAGTATGTACAGCCTCTCCGAATCGTCCAGGATGTCCTGGAGGTTCTTGTGACTGCCGGTGGTGGCGTTGAGGTAGTCCACGTAATGGGCCAGCGTGGGCAGGTTCTTGGACGGCTCGTCGGTAGCCGCCGCCTCCGGGTTGCGCACGTCGATCCAGTGCAGCTTGCACAGGCCGGTGGCGTTGAACCAGGTACGGATGAGGGGGAACCACTTGAGCGCCGCCGCCTTGTCCTCCAGGGTGGGCAGCTCCTGGTAGACCTGGTCGATAAAGATAAGCCAGGCCTCGTCGTGCTGCGGGCCTTTGAGGGCAAAGCCGTAGCCCCCCTGCTGGGCCAGGGACTCCTTGGTGATGTACATGGAAAACTCCAGCCCCTTGACCTCCATGCCGAATTTATTAAGCTCGGCCATGACCTCGTCTTCGGCAACGCCTTTCCGGGCGGCGCACTTTTTGGCGACCCACTTCTTGCCCCGGGCTACCCCCTGCCCCGCCACTCTGCCGAAGCCCCTGCCGCTGGCTATCTCGCGCAGACACTTATTGGCGGTGGCGATGTTGCCGAACTTCAGCTCGTAGCCGATATCATCAATAGTTAAAAAGCCGCGCTCAAGGCACTCCATGAAAAAGCTGATAGTCACGCCGGTAGAGATGACATCGATGCCGTACTCGTCGCAGTACCAGTTGTACTCCATGACGTACTGCGGGTCGAAGATGCCCATGCAGCAGACGGCGCCAACGGTTTCGTACTCCGGCCCGTCGATATTGACCCGCCGCCCCGCCGCCGGCCCCCGCGTCAGCTCGACGTTCTCGGCGCCCTTGGCGCAGGCCAGGTTGCAGCCGTAGTAGCAGCCGTCGGGTATCCGCTTGCTGAAATAGTTATCCAGGAAAACGTGGGCAAACAGCTTGGCCGAATCGGGGCTCTGACCGTACTGGTAGTTGTCCACCGGGAAGATGTGGAACTTGTCCATGTACTCGGATAAGATAGTGGTTCCCCAGGCCGAAAGGTGCAGCTGGGTGGGGTCGGCCTTGTTGATGACCTGCTTCAGCGCCCGCCCCGCCGCCCGCACCCCTTTTTTATCGACGGGGTTGTTGCCGTTGGCCTTGGAAAGGCCGGAGCGCACCACGATGCTCCGCAGTCCCTTGGCCCGCATCACGGTGCCGGTGCCGCCCCGCCCCGCCTGCTTGGAGCGGATTCTATGCCGCCGCCGGTCGTAGAACAGGCTGTGGATGACCCCGTAGCGGGCATGGAGTGCCCCCTTGCCGGCGCTGACCGCGGCCAGGCAGTCGCTGTACTGGCCGTTGTTGGCGTCTTTCAGCAGCCTTTCGCCAAAGGAAAGGGCGCCGTCATTAGTCTCTTTATCGTATCTGGGCGCGGCGGCGATAGCTATGGTGCCGGCGTCGCCGTCGATTAATATAATTATTTCTTCTTTAGATATGCCGGAGACGGCCAGGGCGTCGAAGCCGGCCAGCTTTAATAATGGCCCGAAGTGCCCGCCGACATTGGAATCGATAAAGGTGTCGGTCATCGGTGAAATCGTCCCCACGATGAACTTGCCCGTCCCCGGAAAGCCGGGCTCGTTGCCCAGCGGCCCGCTGGCCATGACTAAAATATTCTCCGGGCTGTCGTAAAGGGTTTCCCTGGTGGTGCCGTCCCAGATAAGCTTAAGGGCGTAGCCCCGCCCCCCGGTATATTTATCCTTAAAATCGGGCGCCAGCTTCTCAACGGTGATTTCACGGCTGGTCAGGTCTACCCTCAGGATGCGGTCGGTGTAGCCCCCCGCCACCCGGGCCGGTTTATACTTGATTTGCTTCAGTATTTCCATAGACATTCTAGTATTTATAGCACATCAGGTGCCTGTTGAGCAAAAATAAAAGGCACAGCCTTTTGCTGTGCCCCGTATATTCTTGGGCAGCTGTTTTATAGTATACTGCAAGCAGACTCTTTATCGGAGGTGGAAATATGCGGTTAGAGAACAAGGTAGCCATCGTTACCGGCAGTGCCCGGGGCCTGGGGCGGGTATTTGCCCTGCGTCTGGCTAAAGAGGGCGCCAGGTTAACCATCTGCGATGTCCATGACTGTAAACCCGTCGCCCAAGAGATAGAAGCCCTCGGCGGGGAGGTGCTGGCGCTAAAAACCGATGTCACCAGTGAGAAAGATACCGCCGCCATGGCCCAAGAGACCTTCGACCGCTTTGGCCGGATAGACATTCTGGTTAACAACGCGGGCGTTATCGGCACTATCGAGGTCAAGGATTTCGTCAAGCCGGTGGAAGAGATAGTCTCGGCGGACTGGGACCGCATTCTGGCGGTCAACATTAAAGGCGTATTCTTATGCTGTAAAGCGGTTATTCCCTACATGAAGAAGCAGGGCAGCGGTAAAATCGTCAATCTAGCCTCGACCACCGCTTTCACCGGACTGCCCGAGTTCATTCACTACAGCACCTCCAAGGGTGGCGTGGTCACCATGACCCGCGGCCTGGCCACGGCGCTGGGCGAGTTCAATATCAACGTAAATGCGGTCGCCCCCGGTCTGATTATGACCGAGGCGATGCAGTCGGCCTTCTCCGGAGAATACTCGGAGTGGGTAGTGGGCAAACAGCTGCTCAAGAAGAGCATAGAGCCGGAGGACATTGCCGGGGCGGTGCTCTTTCTGGCCTCTGATGAGGCCGACATGATTACCGGACAGACACTGGCCGTTAACGGCGGCGAATACCTGCACTAGGTCGCCCTGACCTGGCTATTAGCCGGAGGAGTAGACGTTGCGCAGCACGTCGGGGATGGTGGTGATACCCTCCTTCACCTTAAGCATGGCGTCGTGCTTCAGCGGCTCCATGCCGTCTCTTACCGCCTGTTTATGGATTTCAACGGCGGTGGCATTCTCCAGGAAGAGGTGCTTGACCTCCTCGGTTAGAGTCAGAATCTCGTATATGCCGCACTGCCCCATAAAGCCCGTGCCGCCGCACAGGTTACACCCCGCCCCCCGGTAAAACTTTTCGGGCAGCTCGTCCATTTCCTCCTTGTAGGCCGTCAGCTCCTCCGGGGACGGCTCATAGGCTTCACGGCAGTGGGGGCAGATGCGGCGCACAATCCGCTGGGCAACGGTGCCGGCCAGCGACGAGCATATCAGGTAGGACTCAACCCCCAGGTCCTGCATCCGGAAAAGAATACCCACGGCATCGTTGGCGTGGACCGAGGAAAAGACCAGGTGTCCGGTAAGGGCCGCCTGGGTGGCTATCCTGGCCGTTTCGGTATCCCTTATCTCCCCCACTAGGATTATATCCGGGTCAAGCCGCATAAAGGCGCGGAGGCTGCTGGCAAAAGTAACCTCGGCCCTGGGGTTCACCTGGAACTGGTTGATACCGGGCAGGTGATACTCCACCGGGTCCTCGATAGTCATGATATTACGTTCCTTGCTGTTGAGCTGGTTAAGGGAAGCGTAGAGGGTGGTCGTTTTCCCCGAACCGGTAGGCCCCCCCAGCAGTATCATGCCGAAGGGAAGCTGCAGCAGCTGCTGGTATCTTTCCAGGATACCGGGGAAAAAGCCCAGGTCGCTCAGCTCCAGCAGGGAAGCCGATTTGCGCAGGATACGCAGCACCGCCATTTCCCCGTAAACGGTACTGGCGCAGGCTATTCGTATATCTATATTCTTGCCATCCACATTAACCGTGTACTGGCCGTCCTGGGGCCGCCTTCTTTCGGCGATATTCATGTTGGATATAATCTTCAGCCGGGAGAGAAGGGCGCCGTGAATTTGCATGTTCAGGGTCGTCTTATCCATCAGCACCCCGTCGATGCGGTAGCGGATGTAGAGCCTATCTTTCTGGGGCGTGATGTGGATATCGGAAGCCCGGCTCCTTATCGCCTGGAGGATGAGCCGGTTAAGGGTGCGTATGGCCGGCACTTGAGCCTCCTCGGAAAGGAGATGCTCCGCCTTTACCTCCTCTTCCTCGGGTGGAGTTTCCAGCACCGTAATCTCTTCCCCCACCCCGCCGCCGGCGCCGTAGTTCCGGTCTATAGCCCCGCGGATTTCATCGGGGAAGCCCATCATAGGCTCAATCCGCCGCTTGGTCACGGCGGCGATATCACCGATAGTCCCCACATCCGTGGTATCGGCCATCACCAGCGCCAGAGAATTGCCGATAACATCCAGCGGCAGCACGTTATACTTCCGGGCCAGCTCCTCGGGGATCAGCTTCATCATCTCCGGGCTGATGGTATGCCGCTTGAGGTCAATCAGCGGCACCTTTAACTGTATACTGAGCGCCCTTGCCAGGTCACGGGAAGAAATCGCCCCCTCTTCCACCAGGACCTCCTCGAGCTTCTTTTCGCCCTGGCGGGCAACCTCGGATATTTCCTGCATCTGCTCGGCGTCAATAAGCCCTATTCTAACCAGGACTTCCTCCAGGCTATCTTTGGACAACTCTTCGCTGGCGGTGCTCATCTTAAGGCCATTATGGCATTCTTGTTGCCTTTTGTCAATACATTTCACTCCTATATATATTGACATATGGCACTAAATAGCATATAATGTGCCTACTGGCGTTTACGCTTATCTTTAAAATTCCTCTCGGTAATGGCGATAAAAATAGGAAAAAGGGGTAATCGGCCATGGGCAACGAGAAACAAACGGCAAACGGTAAGAAAATACTGGTAGTGGACGACGAACCGCATGTCATCAAGTCGCTGACCTTCGTATTGACTAAAGAAGGCTACGACGTGTCTTCGGCGGACAACGGAGAAGATGCCATGACCAAGATTCGCCAGTCAAAACCGAGCCTGGTGTTTCTGGATGTGATGATGCCCAAGAAAAACGGATATGAAGTATGCCAGGAGGTAAAGAAAGACTCCGGCCTGCGTGATATTCGTGTCATCATGCTCACGGCCAAAGGTCAGGAAGCGGACCGGCAGCAAGGGCTGAGGGCCGGCGCCGACGAGTTCATGACCAAACCCTTCAGCCCTATGGGGATTGTGGACAAAGTCAAAGAACTACTGGGATAAGTGATTAGCCCCGGAAGAAGCCTTAGATTTCATTGAGGGTTCGTGTTACAGCCAGATAAGAATCGGAGGGAACGAACATGAAGGTGGCAGTCAAGTTAAGCACTGGATTTCTATTCGTTGTTCTGCTGATATGGGTCACCGTCTTTTTTGCCCAGAACACCTACAACAAGATAAACGGAGAGTTTGAAACAGTCGGTGATGACATTGTTCCCAGCGTAGTCGCCCTGTCCGAGATGGAAATACTAGCCAACCAGATAGCCTATGAGATTGTTGTCTATATGAATACCGACAGCGAGGGAGATAAACAGGCCGTACTCTCGGCTGCGGAACAGCTTAAAGCGGTGGGTCAGGAATATCTGAGAAATGAAGCCCGCCGGGGTCCGGAAGCGCAACAGGAAGCTGCAGGACTGCTGGTAAAGATGAATGCCTTTGCTTCTTCGGCTACCAATCTTATTCACTTAAAAGAGCAGGGATCAGGCAGCGCTGAAATATTACTGAAACAAGTGGTATATCCGCTTTTCCCGGTTATGATTGAACAGATTGACGAATACAAAGTCGTCCGTATGGAAGAACTGGCTGCCGCCCGGGAATCCGCCCACAGAGCCTATGATTCCGGTGTGCTGATTCTCCTGCTGACCGCCGGTCTGGTCACGATTTTAGCCATGGTCGCCGCGTTCCTGATTTCAAGGTCGATTGTAAAGCCGCTTCGTGCTCTGCATGAAGGCACAGAGATAATTGGCAAGGGCGACCTCAGTCACCGGGTGGGCACCAGGGTAAAGGACGAGATAGGCCAGCTTTCCCGGGCATTTGACCGGATGACCGAGCAATTAACAAGCTCCACCACCTCCATTGAAAGCCTTAACAAAGAAATCGCCGAGCGTGAGCAGGCGGAGGAGCAAATCCAGCATCAGAACGAGTTCATGAATACTATATTAAATTCCCTCAGCCACCCCTTCTGCGTTTTAGACGCCGCTGATTATACGGTAAAGATGAGCAATCAAGCGGCCAAAGCGGAAGGTTTGGCCGATGCCACCACCTGTTATGGCCTCACTCACAAAAGAGACAGGCCCTGCGGCAGCAAAGAGCATCTTTGCCCGCTGGAAGAGGTCAAGAAGACCAAGAAAGCGGTGGTGGTGGAGCACACCCACTATGGCGGCAACGGCGGCATCAGGAGCGTCGAAGTTCACGGCTACCCCATTTTTGATGCCGGAGGCAAAGTCACCCAGATGATAGAGTACACTATAGACATCACCGAACGCAAGAAGATAGAAAACGAGCTGCAGGAAAGCCAGAAATTCAGTTCCACCCTGCTGCAGAATTCACCCAACTCGGTCCTCGTCCTCGACCCGGACGCTTCGGTAAGGTACGTAAATCCCGCCTTCGAAAAGCTAACCGGCTTTACCCTGGCCGAGGTTCTCGGGGTTAAATCTCCCCACCCCTGGTGGCCCGAAGAGCAGAGGGAGGAAATCGGTGCCGCCCTTAAGAGAGCCATGGCAATGGGCGGCAAGAGGGGCGAGCGGATTTTCCAGAAGAAGAACGGGGAGCGCTTCTGGGTGGCGCTGAGCTCGACCGAGGTAAAGAGCCAGGGCAAGCAGCTCTATTTCCTGCTCAACATGATTGATATCACCGACAGCAAGCGCATGCAGGAGGTGCTGCGGGAGAGCGAAGAGAAGCTGGAGAGGATGTTTGATTCGGTCACCGATGGCATAGTGGTGGCCGAGTTGGATGGCACCATCCTCAAGGTCAACGAAAGCGCCGTCAGGATGCACGGCTTCGTCTCCCAGTATGAGATGGTAGGCAAAAACGCCCTGGAACTGGCCGCGCCGGCTGAGCATAAAAAGATGATCGAGAACATGCGCCGGGCGATAAAACAGGGAACAATTAGAGGCTTGGAATACACTCTGCTTAGAGCAGACGGCACCGAGTTCCCCGCCGAGCTAAGCACCAGCGCCCTCAAGGACACCTCGGGCAAGGTCTTCGGCCACGTCACCATCGCCCGGGACATCACCAGGCGCAAGCAGGCGGCGGAGGTACTAAAGCAGAAGATGGAAGAACTACAGGTCGCCTACCAGAAGCTGAAGGAACTGGACCAGTTGAAGGACAGCTTCCTCTCCACGGTATCCCATGAGCTGAGGACGCCCCTCACCTCGATAAAGAGCTTCTCCGAGATTCTCCTCAGCTATGACGAAGACCGGGAAACCCAGAAGGAGTTCCTGACCATAATCAGTGAGGAAAGCGACCGCTTAACCCGTCTGATAAACGACTTCCTGGACCTCTCCAAGATTGAATCGGGGCGGATGCAGTGGGAGACGGTAGAGATATCGGTGGCTGAGGTTATCAAGACGGCCATAAACGCCACCCAGGCCCTGGCGGCCAAGACCAACCTTAAAGTCAAGGTAACGGTAAGCCCCAACCTGCCCACTGTCACCTCTGACAAAGACAGGCTGGTGCAGGTAGTAACCAACCTGCTCAGCAACGCCATCAAGTTTACCCCTGATGGAGGCAATATTGAGGTTAAAGCGCAAACTCTTGAGGTGGATAAGACCGGGAAAAAAGCCGATATGGTAATGGTCAGCGTCACCGATAGCGGCATTGGCATTGCCCCCAAGGACCACAAGAGCGTCTTCGAAAAATTCAAGCAGGTAGGAGATACCCTCACCGATAAACCCAAGGGGACCGGCCTCGGCCTGCCCATCTGCAAAGAGATAATAGAGCACTACGGGGGCAAAATCTGGGTGGAAAGCGAACTGGGCAAGGGCAGCACCTTCTTCTTCTCCCTGCCGATTGCGCAGGCAGCCGGGGTGGAAGCACCGGAAGCCGGGGAGGCGGAGGAGCCGGCCGCATTGGCTATTACCAGCGACAAGAAAATACTGGTGGTGGATGACGAAGCCAACATCCGCCGTTTCTTAAGCCATGAGCTTAAAAAGAGGGGATATAGCGTGGTTCAAGCCGCCGGCGGCGATGAGGCGATAGAGCTGGCCCGGAAACACCACCCCGACCTGATAACCCTGGACGTGCTCATGGGCGGAATGAACGGCTTCGATGTCACCGCCGTGCTCAAGAATGACCCTGATACCAAAGATATACCGATACTGATTGTCTCGGTGGTGGAAGACAGAAAGCGGGCCTACAAGCTGGGCATAAATGACTATCTGACCAAGCCCTTCAAGATAGAGGCGCTGGTAGACAAGGTGAACCAGTTGCTGCGGGATGCCCAGAAGAAGATACTGGTGGTGGATGACGATAAAAACCTGGCCAAGTCGCTTAAATATCAGCTGGGCAAACGGGGTTACTCCACCAGTGTCGCTCACAACGGCAAACTGGCCCTGAAAAAGGTGGGCAGCCAGCCTCCGGACCTCATTCTGCTGGATATAATGATGCCGGAGATGGACGGCTATGAAGTGATGAAGGCATTGAAGCGCCAGCCGGAAGCGGCCCAGATACCCATCCTGGTGATGACCGGTATAGAAATTGACGGTAGCCGGGTCAAGGCGCTGTCGGTAGGGGCCACCGATTATTTCACCAAATCCGGCGGCTTCGGCAAGATGTTCGAAACGATAGAAATTATTCTAGGCGGCAAACCGGAAGCTTAATTTAAGTCTGCCGCCGTCTTAGCTGTCAACTGGAACCCTTGGCCGAAAGCCAGGCGGCCACTTTGTTTAACAGCACTTCTCGTTCCACCGGCTTGGTGAGATACTCATCCGCGCCAACTTTGAGCCCGGTGGCCTTATCCGACTCCTGCCCCTTGGCCGAAAACATTAAAATAGGCAGCTGAGCAGTCGGAGGCTCACCCCGCAGGCTGTGGCAGATTTCAAAGCCGTCTATACCCGGCAGCATAACATCCAGGATAAGCAGGTCGGGGCTACCCTCCCTGGCTTTTTTAAGCCCCTCCAGCCCGTTCTGGGCGCTGATTACCTCGTAGCCCTCTTTTTCCAGTATATAGCTGGTCGCCCTTAATACACTGGGATCATCCTCAACGATTAGTATTCTCTTAGAGATGAGAATCACCCCCTTCTGTTTCCAGGGACACTTTCCGTAATAGGAAATACCGGCTTACTAATATTATAGCATATTCATATAAAAAAGAAAGCCTTTTGGCTCTAATATATGACATTTGGCAACAAGGTGGCTTTTGAGGAGGAGTGATTGTCTTATGTTGACACGGCGACCAATGGACACTATGCTCTAATCTCCGGTACAATGGTGTTAGAGGGGAGATAGAATGTGATAGTGGTCACCGGGGCTACCGGCCATGTCGGCAATGCCCTCGTCCGCCATTTAATCTCAGGCGGACAGGCGGTGTGTGCCCTGGTACTGCCTGACGACGACCTGCGCCCGCTTGCCGGCCTCGATGTAGACATTGTCTATGGCGATGTCACTGACCTCGCCAGCCTTGAATCGGCCTTCGCCGGGGCGGATATTGTCTTCCACCTGGCCGGTATTGTCACCATCATGCCGGGTATGGAAAAGGTGCTCCAGCGGGTGAATGTGGGGGGCGTGCGTAACGTCGCCGCTGCCTGCCGCGCTGCCGGCGTCCGCCGTCTCGTCTACACCAGTTCCGTCCACGCCATCGCCGAGCCGCCGCCGGGCACGGCAATCGATGAATCCCAGCCCTTCGACCCCGACCGTGTCCTGGGGGACTATGCCCGCAGCAAGGCCCGCGCCACCCTGCTCCTCCTCGAGGAAGTAGGCAAGGGAGGGCTTGACGCCGTCATCTGTTGCCCGACGGGCATCATCGGGCCCGGGGACTACGGAATCTCCAACGTTGGCCAGCTCATACTTGATTTCGCCAGCGGCCACCTGAAGTCATACGTAAGCGGTGCCTACGACTTCGTTGATGTGCGTGATGTTGCCCGGGGTCTCAGCCTCGCCGCCGAAAAGGGGCTAAAGGGGCGTCACTACGTCCTCTCCGGCGCCCAGGTACAGGTGCTGGAATTGATGAGGGAACTGGAGAAAGATATCGGCCACCCCGCCCCCACCTACCGGATACCCTCGGCCATAGCCCGCGCCGCCGGGGTTCTGGCCAGCGTCTACTACCGGCTGCTGCGCCGGCGGCCCGTGTTCACCGCTTACTCCATAGACGTGTTGCGCAGCAATTCCCAGGTCAGCTCGGCGCGGGCGCGCCAGGAGCTTGGCTTCAACAGCCGGCCCTGGCAAGAGTCCATCCGCGACCATGTAGAATGGTTCCGCGCCCAGGGAATACTGCCCGGGCGGGGCTAAAGCTTTTATGTCGCTCTTTGGGATTCTACTGCTGAAGTCAGGGGTAAACAAAAAAGCACCGCTTTTTCAGCGATGCTCTTAAATTTCTTTTGGTAGCGGCTATTGAGGGAACTTAAAGGCCCCCTCTCCACATTTAGAAGCGTGCAGCATCTCCACGAGTTGTTCTGTTGTCAAAACCCAGCCGTATGAACCCTTCACCTTCATTATAGTAGCCTTGCCTATTTCTGCCCAGGAAGATGCGGTGGCATCTTCCACTAAGATTACGTCGTAACCCATATTGAATCCGTCCGTCAGGGTATTGTCTACACAGATTCCAGTGTCTACGCCGGTAATTATGAGAGTATCAACATAGGCGCTCTTTAGCCACAGGTCGAGTTCGGTGTCCTGGAAGGCGGAATCTCGCCTCTTAACGACTATGTGGTCCTCCTCTGCCGGTCGAAGTTCATCGAGTATCTCCGCATCCCATGTTCCCCGTACGCATGCCGGTATTCTGAGGAATTCCGCCCTTCTCTTGGGTATAATCCGGTGCAGCCGCGTGTAAAGGTCTATGCCCGATGCCTCTCTAACCTGTTGGGTATAGAAAAGGGGTATTTGTGTTTCACGACAGGCAGCTATCACCCGCGCAACATTCGGTATGATTTGCCTGTACGCCTTGATACCAGCTCCAATAGAGCATCCGTACTCTTCGTACGAACCCCCCGGCATACAGAAGCCGTTCTGCATGTCTATGACCAGTAGGGCGGGATAAAATACGGATGGCTTTCTGCGTGGCATAACATTATGTTTCCCTTCGTTTATTTTCCTGGAGCCATCAACCTCATTGTTCATAGCAATATTAGCACAAGACCCCTCAGGGGCAAAATTAAAGGCAAGTCCAATAGAACTTACCTCTTGTTTTCTTTGCTAGCGGGGGCCTCGGCTAATCCCCCTGAAACCTTTTTGCAATTTAGAACACTGCTTGGTAAACTAAGCAAAATATTGTTTGGAGGGCTGGTCCATGGAGATTAAATTCAACACACACGGGCTGAATTCACTGGCCACGAAAGTCTTTTTCAGCGACGAAAGCGGTTTTGAAGTTGCCTCCGTAATCGTGACCGGGAAGACCGACGCCGTTCTTATCGATGCGCAATTTGTCTTGTCAAATGCCCATCGAGTTATCGCAGAGATACAGGAAACAGGCAAAAGCCTGAAAACGATTTATATTACTCATGCCCATCCCGACCATTACTTTGGAGTTGGCACCATTGCGGAGGCTTTCCCTGAAGCCCGGGTCATAGCCATCCCTTCGGTAGCCCGTACCATTAACAGCCAGTTTTTTGGTAAAATCGAACACTGGGAAGAAATGATAGGAGCTATCAACGTATGCAGAAAAACAGCTAATATTGAGCCTCTTACCGAGAACTACTTCGAACTGGAAGGACACCGTATTGAGATTATTCCAGAAGTGATGGGGGACATGAAATACAACACGGTGGTCTGGATCCCTTCGATAAAAACCCTGTACGGGAGCGACGTTCTTTTTAACCAGGCACACCCCTTTACCTGCGAGGTTACAGCGGAAGAACGCAAGCAGTGGATACGGGACATTGAGCGTTTAGAGACAATGGGCGCCGAGGTAATCATTCCCGGCCATCAGAAACCCGGAATGCCTTTCGACTCCAGTTCGTGCAGTTTCACCAAGGATTATCTTATCGCTACTGATGAGGAACTGGCAAAAACGAACGATGTTGCCGGTTTTTATTACGCCATGGTAAAACGCTTCCCCGATGCCAACCTCTTTATCAGCAACGAAATGAACTCAGGCGTGTTCAAAGGGGGATTGGATTGGAACTGGCGGGAAGATTGAGGCGCTGTTAATTTCCTGGGGGCAAACAAAAAGAGCACCGCTTTTAACGGTGCCCTAAAATTCTTTTGGTAGCGGGGGTTGGATTCGAACCAACGACCTTTGGGTTATGAGCCCAACGAGCTTCCACTGCTCCACCCCGCGTCAGCCCCTAAAGTATACTTTCTGGCCAATTATATGTCAACCCACTCCTGTTTACCCCAAACCCTCCCCAAAAAACCGGCAGACCTTTTCGGCCACCTCCTCCTCAAACCCCGCCCAGAAATGATCCGCCCCGGCGATAACCTCATACCGCTTCGGTTCGGGGATTTCCCCGGCCAGCTCCCGCAGCCGCTCCGTCGGTATCACGTCATCGTTCTCCCCGATGATGATAAACCTGGGCTTTTTATACTCTTTCAGCTGCTCCCCGCCGGTATCCAGCAGCACCGGCGACACCAGCGCCAGCATCTTTACTCTCTCCTCCCCCACGGCCACAGCCGCGGCCACGCCCCCGCCGAAGGAGTATCCGGCCAGCCCTATTCTATTCCGGTCGATATTATCTGTGGACAGCACAAAAGCCAGCGCGGCTTTGACGTCATCCTGCTCGGCGGTGCCTCCGCCGAACTCCCCCTCGCTCTTGCCCACCCCCCGGAAATTAAAGCGCAGGGCGGCGATATTGCTTAACGCCAGCGCCTGGCAGATACCAAAGACGATATTAGCCGACATGTTCCCCCCGTAGAGGGGGTGGGGGTGGCAGACGATAACCGCCGGGAAAGGCCCGTCGCCTTCAGGGAGATGCCAGACCCCTTCCAGCGTGAGTTCGCCGGAGGGAAAGCTGATGTGGACCCGCTTCAAGCCTGCCGCTTCCTCCTGGGCTCTTTGGTCGGGCTGACGCTCTTCAGCCAGGCCCTCAGCTGGTCGGTGACCTGCTGTTCGTAGCCCTGGTCGCTGGGGTTGTAGTAGCGCTTGTTTTTGAGGGAGTTGGGCAGGTACTGCTGCTTGACGATGTGTCCCGGGTAGTTATGGGCGTACTTGTAGCCCTTGCCGTAGCCCATCTTGCCCATGAGCGGTGTTACCGGGTTGCGCAGGTGCAGCGGCACCGACTCCGCCGGCCCCTTTTTGATTTCCTCCTCTATCTGCTCATAGGCCATGTACAGCGAGTTGCTCTTGGGGGCGGTGGCCAGATATACGACGGCCTCGGCCAGTGCCAGTTTGCCCTCGGGCATGCCGATGAAGTGGACGGCCTGCTGGGCGGCGACGGTAATCACCAGCGCCTGCGGGTCGGCCATGCCCACATCCTCCGAGGCGAAGCGCACCAGCCGCCGGGCGAGATACAGCGGGTCCTCTCCGGACTCGAGCATCCTGGCCAGCCAGTAGAGGGAGGCGTTGGGGTCGGAGCCCCGCATTGACTTGTGCAGGGCGGAGATAAGATTAAAGTGCTGCTCGCCCTCTTTGTCGTAGGGCAGGGCGCGGTGCTGGATGGCGTCCTCGATGGTCGGCAGCGATACGTTGCGTTTGCCCTCCTTGTCGGGCAGCGTGGTCAGGGCGGCTATCTCCAGGGCGTTAAGGGCTACCCGCGCGTCATTGTTGGACATGTTGATGAGGTGGATAGTGGCGTCATCGTCCAGCTCCACGTTCATTTTGCCCAGGCCGTTCAGGTCGTCACTGAGCGCCCGGTTGACGATGACCCGGATTTCATTCTCGTCGAGCGGTTTCAGGGTGAGCACCTGGCAGCGGGATAGCAGTGCGGAGATGACCTCGAACGACGGGTTTTCGGTGGTGGCGCCGATAAGGGTGATGGTGCCGTCCTCGACGTAGGGCAGGACGGTGTCCTGCTGCGCTTTGTTGAAGCGGTGAATCTCGTCGATGAATAGTATGGTTTTCTGCTGGTAGAGCTTGGCGCGGTCTTTGGCCTCCTCGATTATCCTTCTCAGGTCGGCCACGCCGGCGCTGACGGCGCTTACCGGGCTGAAGTGGGCTTCGGTGGCGTTGGCGATAACGAAGGCCAGGGTGGTCTTGCCGCTGCCCGGCGGCCCCCAGAGTATAATAGACGGCACCTTGCCGGCTTCGATGGCTTTTCTTATTACGTGTCCTTTGCCGAGCAGGTGCTCCTGCCCGACGAAGGCGTGCAGGGCGGTGGGGCGCATGCGGGCGGCCAAGGGGGCGTCCCGCCGTTTTTGTTCGTCAAACTGGCGCTCGAACATGTCCATAATTTTTATACCCTAATACTTTACTCTAAAAGGTGGATTTTATCCACTTTCCCAATCATTTATTCTCTGGGAAAAACGTAGAGAATCAAGAGCAGTTGAATAACCCCGACACCGGCAACAACCCACAGCACCGGCCTGACCAGGACATTTGCCGCCGTGCTTTCGGCTAGCATTGAGCTCCAGATATATAGAACTGTGATAGCCACCAGTCCCAGAAATTCTAAAATTACCCCTATCCACTCGTACAGTATCATGTCGTTGATTATTTTCATTATCAGGGGCATGACCATTAGAATGGCCCCGATGACAATCAGGGCCTGGTTGGTAATCACCGCCCCGATTATGCCGCACACCATCCCCACCGCCACCAGGATAATCATAAATGCTTTGAGTGAAAGCTTGGATCCGTTCATTTGGCCCCCCTATTCTCTAATTTATTAAGGTGACCCTATCCCCTGTGTCCCCTTCCCCTTGACAAGGGGAAGGGGAAGTATTTTTTTTTGGAGAGGGGCTTTGCCCCTCTAAAACTCCCTGTTCCCCACCCCCTTATTCTATCACGGTCAACTCCTCCCCTTATCCCCCCACTCCTGTAGCGGGCTTCGCCCCTCTCGGACTGCCTACATTTATGCCTTATTTTTGATTTCAGTCATTCGCTTTGTTGCAACACGTTTAATATCTTTTATGCCTTGACCATCATAAACCCCTAAATCACAATGTCTGATGAAATCTTTAAGGTCTTCGGGAGTCTCAACTACTCCTATCAAGTCCTCTAACGTGGGTATATCTGGATGTCGCGTAGACATATTGATAATATTCCCAAGAACTCTAAAGCAACAAATCAGCAGATTCCAATAGTCCGAGCTACTTGTGATCTCTAGAGTTCCACTATGAATGATATTAGAACGCTTTTCATACAAAGATAATATAGCTTCGGGCACATAGCTTGTGCCTCGACCTACGAGCATTTGTCTTAGCGCTATTAACTCACCTTTTGTGCCTGACTTGTGATTAGGTAATAGTAGTATTTCCAGTGCCGTGCATAGATATACCAATTTATAATCGAGTTTGCTCGAAGTAACAGCGTTTGAAATCCATCCCATAGCTTTCATTACACGTGTATTTATGTCTTCGGGTAATTTACCATCGATTAAATACTGCCAAGTTTTATGTTCTTCGAAACCTTTCAGTATGGTTTTTTCCATAGGAACGATAAGCGGGCGGAAGCCACGATAATAGCTTGTCATTAACGCTGTGCCCTTTTTAGGTTTTACCTTTGGGATAATTATGCTCCCCCCTAGTTCCCATAGAAACATTTCGTCGTCATAGGGAGAAAGTCTTTCTCTCACGGCTACCAATCTGATAATGTTAAGAGCACTATTAGCCTCAGTTACACCTGTTTCATAGGCTCTATCTATATCTGAAACATTTACCTCCAGTTTAGCTACAGATCTGCCCACCCATTCCTTAAATATACCGTCTTGCATAACTGAGGCTTCTCTCTTCAAACCCAAGCTCCGTAAATCTTTGGTTGTCAGCTTAAATACCTCAACGACTCCTAGATTAAATCTGCTTTTACCCACATCGCAGTTCTTAATTTCGTATATGATGTTAAAAGTCAATAGTGGTTTCTTGACTTCTTGGCAAAACCCGGCGATCCTTTCATCCAAATTAGCTCTCGTATGATAGTGACTTGCATTAAGTGCAACTTCTTTGAACATATTCCATAGGCTTACATATAAATCTTGGACACTTATGTGATTAGGAACTAGCTCTTCTTGGAGTGCACCCAAAGCTTGCCAATATTTCTGTCGCAAGTCAGGCATTGTCATTAGGAATGGATCCCAACTTGGTGTGTCTTCCGCATTTATGTAGGCAATCAAACCTTCACGGTTCTGGTAGTTGATAGCAGTCTTAAGCAGTTTTTTGACGATGTTCTGACAAACTAATTGTGGCATTAATGTTCAGTTCCTTTTCAGACCTTTATCCTCTACCCACTCACTCTCAACTTAACATAACCGAGCAACCAAAACAATCCAAAACAATTAACCCTCACCCCAAAACTACGATGCACTTTACATAAACACAAAAACAACTCCCTGAAGTCCCCACCCACGAATTGTTTCCCCGGTTTTAAATGCCTTTTGTCGCCCCTATTTATACCTCTCCACCTCAAAGCGGTACAGCTTCACCGGCTCATCGGGAGCGATGCCCGCCTTAAGGCGGCAGATGCCAATCTGCTCGCTGGTACTCTCCACCCCCTCCAGGTCGGGCAGGAGCAGCCCCCTCCGTCTCCCACTCTCCACGATAACGCCGTACCGCCTGGCATTGAGCTGCTTCCGGCTCTTAACCGGCCTGGGCTTGGTCAGGATGTCCACGCTGTATTCAAGCTCTTTGAGCTCATCGGCGGTGATGGGGTAGAAGCGGGGGTCCCGGCTCGCCGAGCTGATGGCATTGGCGATAATCTCCTCGGCCACGTTATTCCTCTGCGCTTCAATAGTGCCGATGCAGCCCCTCAGTTCGCCGCCCTTATGAATGGAGACAAAGACGCCGGCCTTCGGCTTCATCTCGGGGGTAAGCCTTTTAGCCTGTACCACTTTCCCCTGCTTGACGTAGCTCTCCACCGACCTCTTGGCCAGTCTTACCAGTGGGTGCACCTATCCGCCTCCGCCTTTTATTATTATACCGGCGTAGCCCACCACACTGGAGTAATCGCCGGTGGCATCGCCGCTGGTCTGGTATTTGACCAGTTCCGCCCTCGTTGCCCCCAGTTCCTTAGCCGCCGAGATAAGGCAGACCGCCGGCCCGTAGGCACACATTGATATATCCAGCTCCTCATAGCGACGGGTCAGCTCGTCCTCATCTAGTTTTAGCATAGCCTCGATTGCCTGATTGTCCTTTTCCTCGGCGATTTCCTGCGGCTCGTAGTGGGTCATATCGCCGCTGGCGATAATCACCGCTTTCCCCTTCGACTCCCTAATCGCCGTAGCTATATCCCTGCCGATTTCTTTATAGGTATCAGCGGTAGCGTGGGCCAGGATGATGGGCACTATCTTGATATCCGGCTTGAGATACTGCAGAAACGGAATCTGGACCTCGACGGCGTGCTCGTGGAGATGGGCCGTTTCATCCTCCTGCAGGTAATCAGAGGTGGCCAAGAGCTTTTTACCCAATTCGGAGTCGATTTCCACCTCGCCCAGGGGTGTTTTCCATACGCCCTCGGTCATAATGCTGAACGGCTTGCCCAGGCCGGTGTGGCTGGGCCCTATGATGATAAAGGTATCCTTGAACTTGACCCTGGAGATGGTAGCCCCGGCTACCGGCCCGGAGTAGGTGTATCCGGCGTGGGGCATGAGCAGGCCGATTGCCGCTTCTTTTTTCGCGGTCTTATCAACCAGCACTTCCATCATTTCCCGTATCTCGGAAGCCGAGCCGGGATAGTACCTTCCGGCGGCGACTGCCTTCCTTATCATTCTCTACTCCCCTTCAGGCCGTTTGTCCTGAAGTTAAGCTCCGCCCCGCAGAACTTGCATTTTGAATCCTCCAGCCCGACTACCTCGGTCTGGTAGCCGAGGCGTTGCACAATGGTATTACCGCAATTATAGCAGACAGTACTTTCACTGCTATGCCCGGGAACATTGCCGGCATAGACGAACTTAAGCCCGGCTTTTCTCCCGATGTCACAGGCGTGCTCCAGGGTGGATATTGAGGTTGGGGGTAAGGCCGTCATATTATGGTTGGGGTAAAAGCGGGTCACATGCCACGGGGTCAGTTCTCCCAACTCGTCTCTTATCCAGCTGGCTATTCCGTTCAGTTGATAGTCATCGTCGTTCATGGTGGGTATGATGTTGGTTACCACCTCAACGTGCATATTCCACTTATCCTTAGCCCGCCGGGCGACCTCGAGTATACCTCGCCAGTGGTGTATTTCAGCCAGCTTTTGGTAGAGGGAGTCGGTAAAACCCTTGATATCAACCCGCCAGGCATCAAGGTAAGGCCCGATGGTATCCAGCGCCTCAGGGGTAAGGTAGCCATTGGTCACGTAGACGGTGTACAGGTTATTTTCCTTGGCCAGCTTGGCTGAATCAAAAGTGTATTCAAACCAGATGCCGGGCTCGTTGTATGTCCAGGCGATACCCTGGCAGTTGTGCTCTCTGGCCAGTTCCACGGCTGTCTCAGGCGGAACTTCCTGGGAATTAAGCCAGGGCTCGTTATCTACCGGGCAGGAGATTTCCCAGTTCTGGCAGTCCTGGCAGTGGAAGTTGCAGCCCCAGCCTCCTATAGAGAAAGCCAGGCTACCGGGGAAAAAGTGGAATAGAGGTTTCTTTTCAATAGGGTCAATGGCTACCGATGACGCCTTGGCGTAGTTCAGGTTATACAGGGTGCCGTCACGGTTCTGATACACCCTGCAGACGCCAAACTTGCTTGGAGCTATATTGCAGCGCCACTGGCAGGTGCCGCACCTCACCCTGGAATTCGGCAGCTTCTCATAGAGCATTGCCTGGTGCATAATGCTCCTTTGTCTAATTATATCACTCAAATAGAGTCAATTACACCCCATAGGATTTATTATCACCCTCACCCCCTGTATCCCCCTCTCCCTCAAGGGAGAGGGGGATGATAATAAAAAAGAGGGGCTAACGCCCCTCTTAAACGCCCTTTAGTTATTCCTTTGGGAGAGTGAAGAGAGGCCAAACCTCTATCGGGTGGGGCAAAAAGGGCTTTAGCCCGTTTCCTTAAAGGGTGGTGGGCGGGAAAAGATATAAAAATGGGTGGGGCTAAATTCTTGACTACATAGCTGCCAAAAGCTAGACTTGGTGGGATGAAGGTCATTGGTCTTACCGGCGGCATAGGTAGCGGCAAGAGCACCGTTTCCCGGTTCCTTAAGGAGCTGGGAGCGGTCGTCATTGACACTGATAAGGTCGGGCATGAGGTATTTAAGCCTGATACTGATGCCTGGCGGGAGGTGGTGGCCGCCTTTGGCCGGCAGATTCTAACCCCGCAAGGCGAGGTCGACCGCAACAAGCTGGGGGAAATAGTCTTTGCCAACCCCGAGGCTCGAGACCAGCTCAACGGGATAATGCATCCCCGGATACATGCCTGGGTGAAGGCTGAGATTGAGGAATGTCGGCGGCAGGGAGCAGGCTTGTTGGTGCTGGAAGTCCCTCTCCTGCTGGAAGTTAGTGGACCTTCACTGGCGGGTGAGGTAGATGAGGTCTGGATTACCGTAGCCCCCGAGGCCACGGTGCTCAAGCGGCTGAAAGAAAGGAGTGGGATGTCTGAAGAGCAGACCCTGGCTCGTATCCGCTCCCAATTATCCTCTGAAGAGCAAACCAGGCATGCCGACGTGATTATAGATACTGATTGTAGTCTTAATGAGCTGAAGGCAGAGGTAAGAGAACTGTGGCGGAAGCTGGCGCTTGACACCTAGCCAGAGCAATTGCTACAATAGCCTGTTTGGGAGGTCTAAAGATTTACGCTATTATTAAGACCGGGGGAAAGCAGTACCGGGTAAACCCTGGTCAGACTATAGATGTGGAACGCCTGGATGTGGCCGAGGGTAATACCGTGGAACTGGATAAGGTATTGCTCATCGCTGACGGTGACCAGGTAACCATCGGTACGCCTACCGTTGATGGGGCAAAGGTAGTTGCCACCTCTCAAGGGTCAGGCAAAGGTAAGAAGGTTATCGTCTTTAAGTATAAGCCCAAGGTGCGTTACCGTAAGAAGACGGGGCATCGCCAGCAGTATACGAGGCTGGTTATTGATAAGATAGTTGGGCCGGGGGTAGCCGAGGCTAAGCCGGCCAAAAAGACGAGGCGGCGCAAGAAAGAGGTGACGGGAAGTGGCGCATAAGAAGGGTGGCGGCACCAGTCGTCTGGGTCGGGATAGCAAGGCAAAACGGCTGGGCGTCAAGATATACGCCGGTCAGCGTGTCCAGGCCGGGACTATCATAGTTCGGCAAAGGGGCACCCGCATTCACCCCGGCAATAACGTTGGTGTGGGCAAGGACTACACCATTTACGCCCTTATTGACGGCGTGGTTAAATTTGAGCCCACCAGCAACGACAGGAGGAAGGTTAGCGTATACGCTAACTAAATTTTATGAAGCCCAAGATTCACCCCGAGTATTATACCGATGCTAAAGTAATCTGTGCCTGCGGCAATACCTTTACCACCGGCTCTATCAAGAAGGTGTTAAAGGTTGAGTTGTGCAGTAAATGCCACCCCTTTTATACTGGTGAGCAGCGGGTGGTGGATACCCTGGGGCGAGTAGAGCGATTTAAGCGGCGCTATAAGTTGGAGGGTTAGACTAATATTTTGACGAGGGGGGAGCGGGCTGATAAGCCGCTCCTTTTTTATTATGGCTAAGAAATTTTTTTATGGCGGTCAGGCGGTTATGGAGGGGGTGATGATGCGCGGGCAGAAGGCAATGGTTACCGCCGTGCGCCGCCCCGGTGGCGGGCTGGCTTTAAATACTCAGTTGCTGGCTGGTTTCTATTCCGGCAGGTTGAGGCGAACTCCCTTAATCCGGGGCGTTATTGTTCTGATTGAGGCCCTAGTTCTGGGTATCAGGAGCCTGCTTTATTCGGCTAATGTCTCTCTGGAGGAGGAAGAGGCGGAGATTTCCGGGTGGTTCGTCTGGCTGCTGTTACTCGTTTCACTGGCGGTGGCAGTTGTCCTCTTCTTCATGGCCCCCCTTTTCCTGGCCAACCTTATTAAACCCTATATCACCTCAGCCCTTGTCTTTAGCCTGGTGGAGGGCTTAATACGGGTGGCTATCTTCGTCATTTACCTGGGGTTAATCTCCCTGGTGCCTGATATCAAGCGGTATTTCGCTTATCATGGCGCTGAGCACAAGTCGATAAATGCCTACGAAGCCGGCGTCCCTCTGGAGGTAGAAGCCGTCAAGAAATACGGTACCGCCCACCGTCGCTGCGGTACCAGTTTTCTGTTTGTCGTGCTGATTATAGCTATTTTAGTTTTTGCCCTGGTCGGTTTACCGGAGTTGGGGCTGCTGATTTTATCGCGGATAGTGCTTATTCCGGTTATTGCCGGCCTGGGTTATGAGGTTATCTACTTCAGCGCCAATCACGCTGACAACCCGGTCGTCAGGGCGATAGCGGCTCCGGGACTGTTGCTGCAATCGTTGACTACCAGGGAGCCCGATGACGGCCAGCTCGAGGTGGCGCTGGCGGCGCTGAGCAGGGCGGTGGAGCTTGACCAGGAGGAGGCGACATAAGCCTCTTTTTTTGGGGGGAACAATTCAAGAGTAGGCAGGCGGGGGGGTTGTTTTTCTGGTTATGTTAAGCGCATCGTGGGTTTGGGGTGGAGGCGGTTTGTTTTGGTTTGTTTTGCTTTCCCCGTTATGTTAATTTCTAGGGTTCTATGTCTTTTTTGGTGAGCTGCTGGAAGAAGCAGGTTTTATTGCCGGTGTGGCAGACCGGTCCGGCGGCCTTGCCTTTGATGAGTATGGTGTCGCTGTCGCAGTCTTTCCAGACCTCGCTGACGGTGATGGTGTTGCCGGAGGTGGCTCCTTTGTGCCAGAGCTCCCGGCGGCTGCGGCTGTAGAACCAGGCCTGGCCGCTTTCCAGGGTGCGGCGGAGCGATTCCTCGTTCATGTAGGCCAGCATGAGTACCTCGCCGGTGTCGGCGTCCTGGGCGATGGCGGGGACTAGGCCGTCTTTGTTGTATTTAATGTCTTTTAGCATTTTCCCCATTATATAACATATCGGGGGGTTTTGCCTCACCCCTCCCCCTTTTAGAGTAGGTTTATCTTCCCACCCTCCCGCCCTAAAAGGTGATACCTTTTTACCGATACCATTTTTTTTGGGGGGGGAGGGGGAGGGGGGGAGATTAGACGTATTTTAGAGAAAAATCTTTGAGTGCTAGAAGCTACCTTTCAATCCCCTGGGGAAATTGTCCCACGGTGGTCGGGGGTCAAAGCCTAGATAGCGAATGGCGAATTCCAATTGAGCTTTGCCTATTCGCTCCAAGTAACTAGTGGCGCAGTCTCTAGGTATTATCGGCCCCTCGCCATAAAGATATCTTATAGTATCTTGGGTCACTATATGTCGGGCGAATGAAATCTCCCACTCCGAGAAGTCATTGCGACGCCTTTCGCCACGTGGTTGAAGTTCATTCTTACCCTTTTGGTCTGGTCTTCGCTCAATCTTTAAGAGAACCTTCGGAGATAAGGGTACGAAATAGGTAAAGGAAGCGAAGGCGGCGCCCTCCCACCAAGGCCGTACTGGCCTCAGGTAAGCTGCTACTGGGTTGTCCGAGGTATATAATCGTATGGAATCTGGTGCTATACCTATGCGCCACGGTGCAGCCCGCAGTAGATTAGCGAACCCCTGAACCTCGCCTAGCATGAAATTTGTTGTTGTAGCTGGCTGCTGTGGTTCTGCCTCATTGAACCACCAATGGTCAGGTTTGTTCTCCATTTGTTTCCATATAGAGTCAGCTTCTTTCTTACCATGTTGATGGTATATTTGTTCTTTAGCCATATTTTTTATTTTTTGGAGCATAGAAGTAATCATTGTATCATTGTTATCTCGGAAGGCTGGAGTGCGGAAACGTAATGCTACTAGGAATCGTGTGATGGAGAACTCTTCTTCAACGGATAGAGACATGATACTGTTAGGATCATTAAGTAGTTTCTCAATAACAGGTGTGGCATATCCTTCGAGTTGAGATAGCCAATCTTCCGCAGAAAGTTGAATATCCGCAATATTTTCATTATAGAAGTGACTCTCTACTGCTACATTTGCAGTGGATGTCCTATACTCCTTGCCTTCATTGAGGTCAACTACGCGAATCTTATCATCTACGGAAAATGCACGCAGGAATAACTTAGGCACATAGTGCTGCCGTTTTCCTTGCGTTGGACTTAGGTTTGGTTCATTCCAAAACTTGGAGTTGTCCAATTATGGTCTCCTTACGGAGATTATTCGCTGATAGAGTGAACTCCTTTTCTAACTCAACAATATTATACACCCACCAAATCGCAAGCGGTATCCAGACTTGCTTTTTCGTCACTAATCACACAACCTGACGTAGCGTTTAATTTCTGGTGGTGGGGAAAAGAGAGTCTAAAGAGGTGAAACCTTTTTGGGGGGATAAAAAGGGCTTTAGCCCTTTTACATTAAAGGGTGGCGGGCGGGTACAGATAGAATTGGGGGTGGGGATTAACCCCTAGCTCATGGCAGCCAGCGCCTGCTTCAGGTTTATATCATCGGTATATAGTGCCTTGCCCACGATGGCGCCCTCGGCGCCCAGCGATTTGAGCATCTTGAGGTGGTTTATCGACGAGATGCCGCCGGCGGCGATGACCGGCGCCTTGACCGAGCTAATCAGCTCGGCGGTGGCCGAGAAGTTGGGCTCGGTGAGGGTTCCGTCACGGTCAATATCGGTATAGATAAAGCGCCTGACCCCCACTCCCACCATGAACTGTGCCAGCTCCACTGCCTTGCGCCCGGTGTCCCGGCGCCAGCCGCGGCTGGCCACATAGCCCTGGCGGGCGTCAATGCTGACGATAATGGATTCCCGGTACTTGCGGCAGGCCTGCTCAACGAGCTGGGGGTCTTCCAGGGCGGCCGTGCCCAAAATCACCCGGTCGATGCCGGCTTTGAGCATCTGCTCCACCGTTTCCAATTGGCGGATGCCGCCGCCGAGCTGGGTGGGGATTAGCACCGCCGTGGCTATCTCGGTGATGATATCCAGGTTGCTGACCTCTCCCCTGGCGGCGCCGTCGAGGTCAACGATATGCAGTCTGGGCGCTCCCAGCGACTGCCACTCAAGAGCCACCTCTACCGGGTCGTCGGAGAATACCGTCTCCTGTTCATAATCGCCCTGGTAGAGGCGAACGCACTTGCCGTCTCTGATGTCTATGGCAGGTATAATATCCGTAATAACCTACCTATAGCCTATAGATTGATATTGGAGTACTTGCGCCACGGGCGAGCCAGGAATGCCTTGCTGTCCTTGTCCTTGTTTTCCAGGATATCCAGCGAGCGGTTTATCACCTTTCTGGTATCGCTGGGCATGATGACGTCGTCGATGTAGCCGCGCTCGGCCCCCTTATAGGGGTTTTCGTAGAGGTCGCTGTATTCCTTGATTCGCTGGGCGGCCGTCTCTTTGGGGTTCTCCGAATTCTTGATTTCTTTGGCGAATATGATGCTGGCGGCGGTCTCGGCACCAACGATGGTGACCCTGGCCGTAGGCCAGGCGAAGACTAAATCGGCGCCGATGCCCTTGTCCAGCATACCGTAGTGGGCGCCGGCGTAGGACTTGCGCAGGATAATAGAAATCAGGGGCACGGTGGCGTCGGCCCAGGCGAAGAGCAGCTTGGCGCCGTGGCGCAGGATGCCTTTCCAGTCCTGCTCGGAGCCTATCATATAGCCGGGGCAGTCGCCCAGGGTGACGATGGGGATGTTGAACAGGTCGCAGGTGCGGGCAAAGCGGGCTCCTTTATCGGCGGCGTCGCAGTCTATAGTTCCCGCTGCCCACATCGGCTGGTTGGACCAGATGCCCACCGGCCGGCCGTTGAAGCGGGCGAAGCCGGTAATAACGCTTTTAGCGTGGTCCTTAAATATCTCGTAGAAATAGCCGTCGTCGACGACGGCTTTGATAACTTTATACATATCGTAGGGCTGGGTGGTTTTATCGGGGATTATGGTATCCAGCTCGGGGCAGAGGCGCTCCGGGTCGTCCTTGCACTCAATGCGGGGCGGCATCTCTTTGTTGTTGGAGGGGAACATAGCCAGCAGCTCCTTGGTCTTGTCCAGGGCGTCCTTATCATCGGCGGCGACGATGTGGGTCTGGCCGGATTTGACGGCGTGCGCCTTCCAGCCGGAGAGCTCTTGCAGGGAGATTTCCTCCCCCAGCTGGGTCTTGACGAAGGCCGGGCCGGCGATGCCCATGAAGCCGGTGTCCTTGCACTGGATGATGAAGTCCTGCATTATCGGGTGATAGGCCTGCCCGCCCAGGCAGGGGCCCATCAGCACGGCTATCTGGGGGATGATGCCGGAGGCCCGTATCTGGGCTTTGAACAGGTTGCCGTACATTTCCAGCGTGTCCATGCCTTCCTGAAGGCGGGCGCCGCCGGAGTCGTTGAGGCCGACCAGCGGCCAGCCCATCTCCTTGGCGAAATCAATAGCCCGGATTTCCTTCAACCCGTGGTATTCACCGAAGGTTCCGGCCATGGCCATGAAGTCCTCGGCGAAGGCGACCACCGGCCGGCCGTTGACCAGACCGTAGCCGGTTACTACACCTTCCGCCGGTATCTCCGCCTTGTCCATGCCGAAATGGGTGGTGCGGTGCTTGACGAACAGCCCTATCTCGTTGAAGGTGCCCCTGTCGAAGAGATAGTC
Source organism: Deltaproteobacteria bacterium (assembly GCA_030603275.1). Lineage (GTDB taxonomy): Bacteria > Chloroflexota > Dehalococcoidia > Dehalococcoidales > BS750m-G39 > JABMRW01. Next base: position 55,807 of record JAUVYB010000009.1, read on the forward strand.
AATTCTCTCGCGGGCCGTCCACTGGCCTCTATTGTGCCGCTTCTCTATAGCTTCCGGGGAAGCCATCTGCTCTATTTTGGCTCTCTTTTTCTTATATTCCTCGATTAGCTCCTCAGTCGTTGCCATCTTAAATTTCCTCTCCTTTTATGTTCAGTGTAATTATAGCACTATCGCCTGCGGGCGACAAATTATGGGGGGAGTTTTTAGCGGTGGTTCTTCTTCCCGCCCACCCGCCCGAAAGAGGTTTCACCTCTATCACACTTTGGGGGGCAAGCCCCCCGCCCCCTTGTTTACAGGTGTTTTTCTTTCCCACCCGCCCGCCCACGGGGGTTGGTACCCCAGTCCCTTGCTTTTGGGGGTGGGGGGATAAGGAGGGGTATAGCCGTATTTTTTGAGTGCGTTTTGCTTCCCGCCCTCCCACCCTCATAGGCTGCGCCTCTGAAACTTTGCTTAAAAGAGGGGAGGATAATAAAAAAGAGGGGCTAACGCCCCCTTAAACACCCCCTACAAAAAGGCTAGACTCAAATTGGAAGAAGTGCTATATTACGTGCTAGGTAAAAGGTATAACAAATGTATATTGCCTATGTTGATGAATCTGGAGACCCGGGACGTAATACTAGAATAACTAAGTATTTCACTCTAAGCGGAATCATTGTTGCTGATTCAAACTGGAAGCCATTCCTTGATAGGGTAAAGGCATTTAGAAAAGGGCTTAAGAAAGACTTTGGGCTTACGTTAAAAGCCGATTTGCGGGCAGTAGACTTGTGGCACAACAGTGGCGATTTCGAAAAGTTAAATTTGAATTACGCAGACCGGAGGAGAATTTTTAGAAAAACGGCAGAGTTCCTGCGGTTTTCCCAGGAAGTGGCTATTCTGAACGTAAGCATTAATAAAGGCTCTCCTCAATTGCCGTCTACTGGTAAAATCAGTGGAATTGCTTGGACAATGTTTCTTCAAAGATTTGAAAATTGGCTAGTCGCAAGGCAAGAACTGGGGATCGTTGTTAACGATGAAGGTTACGAAAAATTGACCAGAATGTTATCAAGAAGGATGAAGGTGTATAATCCGATTCCGAGCCACTATGGTGGATACTATCAATCTCCCTTGGTAAAAATTATTGAGGACCCCTTTTCAAGACGTTCACAATATTCTTACTTTGTCCAGCTTGCCGATATAAGTGCATATCTGGCACGATTGCGGCATAACCATACGAGCCGGCAGGCAAAATGGGGGATACATAAGCTCTATAAAAGGATTAAGCCTAGGTATATATTAGAGGCGTCAAAGAAAGATAACTATGGGTTTGTCATTTACCCATAAGAAAAAGCCCTCTTTTCAGAGGGCAGAGGCGGCCGCCTCCACCAGCTTTTAGCTGATTTCAGCTGCCAAATATACTATAGCAGGTGTAAGCACATTTGTCAACAATTGTTGTCAATGCCTTAACTTCAGAAGATCTTTAACCTTTACCTAGAATAGATTTTAGGGAGGGGGCGAAGCCCCCTCTTTTTAGAAAAAATTCCCCCTCTCCAAGAGTGGAGAGGGGGATTAAGGGGGAGAGGTTGATGAAAGCTTTTCCTTGACATTGGGGGGTGGGGTTGTTAAACTAAATCGCCATTATTTAGCTTTAGCTCAGGTGTATTATTGGGCGAGAAAGCATCATCATTTAATCCCCCGTCACCACCAGTGCGTAAAGGTCTGGTGCAGATTTTCACCGGCGATGGCAAGGGGAAGACCTCGGCGGCTATCGGCACGGTAGTACGCGCCCTGGGGCACGGTCTTAAGGTATATATCGTCTTTTTTATGAAGGGTGATTATATCTACGGCGAGCGCAAAATCCTGTCCGGGCTGCCCGGCGTTACCCTGGAGAGCTTTGGCTCCAGCCAGTTTATAGACCCGGAGAATCTCAGGCCGGGAGAAATAGAGCAGGCCAGGAAGGCGCTGGCGGCGGCCCGGGAGGCTATGCTGGGTGGGGAATACGACCTGGTGGTGCTGGATGAGGTGAACCTGGCGGTGGCCTTTAACCTGCTGGGGGTGGAGGAGGTGCTGGGGCTTATCGAGGCTAAACCGGAGGGAGTGGAGCTTATCCTTACCGGCCGCCGGGCCGATACCGAACTGGTCCGGGTGGCCGACCTGGTTACCGAATGCTTGAAGATTAAGCACCCTTACGATAGTGGGGTGGAGGGGCGGGAGGGCTTTGAATATTAGCCTGAATATTAGCAAGATAAAGGGGGAGTTATGAAGGTTACGCTGAGCGTGATTAAGGCCGACATCGGGGGGTTTGTGGGGCATTCCGAGTCTCATCCTGATATACTGGCGCTGGCGGCGGAGCACCTGGCCAGGGTCAAGAAAGAGGGGCTGCTCATTGACTGCCGGGTGGCCAAGTGCGGGGATGACCTGCAGCTGATTATGACCCACCAGCGCGGTGAGGATGACGAGAAAATCCACAAGTTTGCCTGGGACGTCTTTGTTGACTGCACCGAACTGGCCAAGAGCCTCAAGCTGCACGGCGCCGGCCAGGACCTGCTGGCCGATGCCTTCTCCGGCAACGTCCGGGGGATGGGGCCGGGGGTGGCCGAGATGGAGTTCGAGGAGCGCAACGCCGAGACGGTGATTATCTTCATGGCCGATAAGACCTCGGCGGGGGCCTGGAATATGCCGCTGTATAAGATGTTCGCCGACCCCTTTAATACCATCGGGCTGGTAATTGCCGCCAATATGCACAGCGGTTTTGCCTTCGAGGTGCATGACATTAAAGAAAGCCGCAAGATAACCTTTAACGCTCCCGAGGAGATATATGATTTGCTGGTCTTTATCGGGGCACCGTCGCGCTACATGGTCAAGGCGGTCTACCACCGCATAACCGGCGAGATAGCGGCCTCGTCATCCACCCAGAAGCTGGCCCTGATTGCCGGCCGCTACGTGGGTAAGGACGACCCGGTCTGCATCGTGCGGGCGCAGGGCGACTTCCCCGCCGTGGGCGAGGTGCTGGAGCCGTTTACCCTGCCCTTCCTGGTGGAGGGGTGGATGCGGGGCTCGCACCACGGCCCCTTTATGCCGGTAGCGGTCGAGGACAGCACCCCCACCCGCTTCGACGGGCCGCCCCGGGTGGTAGCCCTCGGCTTCCAGCTTGCGGAGGGCAAGCTGGTGGGGCCCCGGGATATGTTCGCCGACAAGTCCTACGACCCCGCCCGAAAGCAGGCCAACGAGGTCGCCGAGTATATGCGCCGCCACGGGCCCTTTGAGCCGCACCGCCTGCCCCTGGAGGCGATGGAATATACCACCATGCCCGAGGTCTCCAAGAAGCTGGAAGACCGATTTGTTGACCTCGACTAGGGAAAGGGCTATCATTTTATCAGGGGTGGATGACGGTTGAGTCGCTTTTTCTGGAGTCCCATTGCCGGATAAACTGCTATTAGCCACCAGTAACCGGGGCAAGGCGCGGGAACTTGAAGAGCTGCTCCGGGAGTTGCCCATGGAGCTGGTCCTGCCCGGGGAGCTGGGTATTACCACCGAGGTGGAGGAGACGGGCAGTAGCCTGGAGGAGAACGCCCGCCTTAAAGCGACCGTCCTGGCTAAAGAGAGCCGGCTGTTAGCCCTGGCCGACGATTCCGGGCTGGAGGTGGAGGCGCTGGGGGGTGAGCCGGGGCCGCTTTCGGCGCGCTATGCCGGCGAGGGCGCTTCGGATAAAGACCGGGTAGACTATTTGCTGGCTAAATTAAAAGGGGTGCCCCGCCAGAAGCGCACCGCCCGTTTCCGGTGCGTCATCGCCATCGCCACGCCGGAGGGTGAGGTGGAGCTCTGCCCCGGGGAGTGCCAGGGCTTGATTATCTTTGAGCCCAGGGGGGAGAAGGGCTTCGGCTACGACCCGGTCTTCTACTTCCCCGGGTTGGACAAGACCATGGCCGAGCTGCCTTTAGAGGTTAAGAATAAGGTGAGCCACCGGGGGGCGGCGGCCCGGGAGGCGGTTAAATATTTAAGGAGAAAGTATAACCTATGACCGGACTTTCCGATTCCTTCCAGCGTCCCATAAATTATCTGCGCATATCGGTTACCGACCGCTGTAACCTGCGCTGTATCTACTGCATGCCCGCCGAGGGGGTTGACCTGAGGCCGCATGGCGATATCTTGAGCTACGAGGAAATCTATACTATAGCCCGGGCCGCCGCCGAGCTGGGGATAAACAAGCTGAGAATCACCGGCGGCGAGCCTCTGATAAGGCTGGGACTGCCCCGGCTTATTGAGATGCTGGCTGGCATAGAGTCTATCGACGATATTGCCCTGACCACCAACGGCGTCCGGCTGGCTGAATATGCCGCCGAGCTGAAAGCGGCCGGGCTGAAGCGGGTGAATGTCAGCCTGGATACCCTTAAACCGGATAGATTTAAGCGCATTACCCGCGGCCAGAGCGAGTTGAAGCAGGTGCTTGAGGGCATCGAGGTGGCGCGGGGGGTGGGGCTGGAGCCGGTAAAGCTTAACATGGTGGTTATGTCCGGCGTCAACGACGACGAGCTTTTAGATTTTGCCGCCAAAACCATTGACGGGGAATGGCACGTAAGATTTATCGAGCTGATGCCCGTCGCTGGCAATGGCGATAACGCCCCGCGCTTTGTTGCCGCCACCGAGATGAGAAAGCGGCTTGAGCCGCTGGGGGAGCTGGAGCCCTGCCTGCCCGGAGTCGGCAACGGGCCGGCCAAGTATTTCCGTTTGCCCGGTGCCAGAGGCACCATCGGCTTTATCACCCCGGTCAGCGAGCACTTCTGCTTTAACTGTAACCGCATGCGCCTGACCGCCGACGGCAAGCTCCGCCCCTGTCTCTTAAGCGACTACGAGATAGATTTAAAGCAGCCCCTGCGTGACGGCGTATCCAAAGCCGGGCTGAAAAAACTGTTCAAGCAGGCGGTGGCCGAAAAGCCGATGCAACACGGGCTGGCCCAGGGCCAGGTGCCCAACGGCCGCCCGTTCTCCCACGTGGGGGGCTAGGGTTATCCCATCATAACAATCTGGGGGGGGGGGGAAAAGGGGAGGTAATCTAATAG